>JBDSTZ010000194.1:0-16654 GCA_039927975.1 Massilia sp.
GGTGGCGGTGGCGGCGGTGGTGGCGGATCGATCCCGGTCACGCCGGCGCCGAAGCCGACCGCGATCCTGGCCGTCTCCAGTCCGGTGGCCAGCCAGGCCACGGTGGGCCAGTCGCTGCTGGCCTTTCGCGTCGCACTGGGACCTGACACCGTGTTCCCCGTCACCTTCACCTACACCATTTCCGGCGCCGTCGGCGGCGCCAGTTGCGGCGCCGGGGTCGACTTCGTGGTGCCCGCCGCGACCGGCCTGACCGTCACGCCCGGCGTCAGCACCACCGGCACCCTGGTGATTAGCTCGAGCAGCGCAGAGCGTCAGCTCAACCTGCTGGTGTGCCCGGGGTCCGGCAGCGCCGACAAGACCCTCGCGCTGCACTGGTCCGACAGCAGCCCGGCCGGCATCGGCGACACCGTCGCCACCATTCGCGCCAGCACCAACACCGCCATCGACAAGAGCAAGCGCCTTAACGACACCGGCATCACCGCCTGCGCCAACGCGACGGCGGTCGGCCTGGGCTGCCCGCAAACCGGCTTCGCCGGTCAGGACGCCGAGAACGGCCGCGACGCCCAGGTCAACGTGATTGGCGCGCCCGCCTACCGCACCAGCGCCTTTGCCTTGACCAATCTGCCCAACGCGATCTGCATCCAGGACAACGTGACCGGCCTGGTCTGGGAAGGCAAGAGCACCAGCGGCCTGCACGCGGCCGGCTCGACCTACACCTGGCTGCAATCGGGCGGCGCCAATGGCGGCGCGGCCGGCACCGCCAACGGCGGCGTGTGCAGCGGCAGCGGCTGCGACACCGAAAAATTTGTCGCCGCCGTCAACGCCGAAGCGCTGTGCAGCTTCACCGACTGGCGCCTGCCGAGCGCCGATGAACTGGCCGGTATCGTCGACAGCGGCGCGGCCGTCGCGCCGACCAGCCGTGCGCAGTTCGCCAACCAGGCCGCCGCGCCTTACTGGAGCGCCTCGCCCCGGGCGCTTGCCAACAGCGACGCCTGGAACGTCGACTTCAACAGCGGCGCGATCGGTTTCGCCGCCAAGTCGAGCGCCTACCGGGTGCGCCTGGTGCGCGGCCATTGACGCGCGTCCACCTTGAACCATTTTCCGGAGTCGACATGAAATCACCAACGCGCCTGGGCGCACTGGCAATGGCGGCCATGCTGACCGCGTTCTCGCCGCTGGCCAACGCCGCCTGCAACGGCGCCGACATCAACGCCGACGCGCCCGACGCCCGCTACACCTCGGCCACCGACACCGTCACCGACCTCGCCACCGGCCTGGTATGGAAGCGCTGCGCCGAGGGCTTGAGCGGCGCCACCTGCACCGGCACCGCCTTCACCGGCGACTGGTCGCAGGCGCTGGCGCGGGTCGCCGCCGTCAACAGCGGCGCGGCCGGCACCATCAATGCCGGCTCGACCGACTGGCGCCTGCCCAACCGCGCCGAACTGGCTTCGCTGGTCGAGCGCAAGTGCGCCGCGCCGGCCATCAACAGCGCCGTCTTTCCGGCCACGCCGGCCCAGAGCTTCTGGTCCTCGTCGCCGTACGCCCTGATTGCCACGACGTCGTGGTATGTCGATTTCAACGCCGGCGATGTTGGCGCGGCCTTGAAAACGAGTCTCAAGAATGTCCGCCTGGTGCGAGGCCAATAAGCCGCGTAGTAGGCAGCATGCAAACCCTGGCGGCGCCCATCAAGTGGTAGTTCGTCATCTGTAGTGCACAAGCCAGGACGGTCCACTGACTGTCCATCATCGAAATTATTTGGAGATTCACATGTTCAAACAAGTCGTCCCTGTCAATCAGCAGCGTCACGCCGGCAAGAAGATCAAGCAAGTCGAAGGCTTCGACTTCGCTTCGGCCTTCCACATCGCCTACGTCACGACCCATGAATTCGTCCGTTCGGCCGCGATCTATCCGCTGGTGTTCATCGAAGACAAGGAAAAAGACGAGTTCCGTCCGGTCGCGCTGCTCGGTCTCGACGCCGGTGAAAACCTGTTCGTCGGCGACAAGGGCAAGTGGGCCGCCTCGTACATCCCGGCGATCATCCGCCGCTATCCTTTCGCCCTGTCGCAGGCAGGCGAAGACGGCCGCTTCCTGGTCTGCGTCGACGAAGGCAGTGAGCTGGTCAACGACACCGAAGGCAGCCCGCTGTTCGACGAAAAAGGCGAGCCGACCGAAGTGATCGAGAACGTCAAGCGCTACCTGTCCGAGCTGCAGCAGATGGACGCCATCACCAGCGAATTCTGCAAATTCCTGGCCAAGCACAACCTGTTCGTGCCGCTCAACATGCGCGTGCGCCAGAACGACAAGTTCAAGAATATCTCGGGCTGCTACGTCATCAACGAAGAGCGCCTCAACAACCTGTCGGACGAACTGTTCCTCGAACTGCGCACCAAGCACTACCTGCCGGCCATCTACGCCCAACTGACCTCGCTGTCGCAGATCGAGCGCCTGGTCATGCTCAAGGACGAAAAGGCCGCCGCTTAAGCGTCGCCTTTAAAAAAGCAGTGCCTGGCCGCGCCGCTGGCGCCGGCCGGGATGATGGTCCCCGCGCTCGGCGCGGCTGCGACGCCGCACGGCGCCAGCCGCGCCGAGCGCCCCTATTTTAGTCTGTGCCTTTTCATGTCAGCATCGCCACGACCGACCCGCTTTCCGCGCCTGCGCCGCATGGCCAGGCTGTTGCCAGTGCTGCCGCTCGGCCTGGCGCTGCTGACGGCGCCGGCCGCCGCCCAACTGGCGCCGCCGCCCCCGCCGCCGCTGACCGGGGTCGTCACCCTCAATCCCAAGCTCCTGCTGCAACTGGTGGTGCGGCGCAGCGCCGAAGTCGGCTACAGCCGCGCGCAGATCGACGTCGCCGCCGAATTGAGCAAGGCCGAGGAAGCGCTCTACGAAGCGGTCTACTACGCCAGCGCCAGGCGCGAAGGCGGACCGCGCCAGCGCACCGTCGAGGAGCGCATCGCCAGCCTGGCCACCGCCAAGCTCAATGTGCTCGATGAACTCAACAAGAGCGTCGACACCGGCATCAAGGTGCGCCTGCCGACCGGCGGCGACCTCTCGCTCAGCTACCGCCTGCGCGAGCGCCGCAACAACCTGATCGCCAGCGGTTCGCCCAGCGACACCGAATACGACGGCGCGATGGTGGTCGCCTTCCGCCAGCCGCTGCTCAAGGGTTTCGGCCGCGCGGTCACCGAGACCGACCTGCGCGTGGCCCGCATCGAACAGCGCATCGCCATGCTGCAGTACCAGCAGCAGCTGCTCAAGACCGGCAACGACGCCCTCACGCTGTACTGGCAGCTGTTCCGCGCGCTCGAAGTGCGCGACATCCGCCGCCAGGCGCTCGACTACGGCCGCCGGGTGGCCGCCGACACCGGCGCGCGCATCGACGCCGGCAAGCTCGCCGCCAGCAACAACATCGAAGCCAAGGCCGCCGTGCTGCTGCGCGAAGTCGAATTGATGCGCGCCGAGCAGGGCGTGCGCGAAGCCGAGGGCAAGCTTGAAACCACCTTGTCGATTTCCGGCCTGGCCGACAGCAAGCTGACGCTGGCCGTCAGCGGCGGACCGGACCTGACCGACGCGCAGCTCGGCACCGCCGCCCAGCGCTTCGAGCGCGCGCTCGATAGCTGGCCGGCGCTCGGCATCGCCAGCCTGCGCGCCGAGCAGGCCGGCATCCGCCTCGACTACGCGCGCAACCAGAAACTGCCGACCCTCGACCTGGTGCTCGGCCGCACCAACAGCGGCCTGGCGACCGACAACCGGATCGCCCGCGACCTGGCCGAGCAGGGCCGCTATCCGGCCTGGTCGATCGGCCTCAATCTCGAAATCCCGGTCGAGGGCAACCAGAAGGCGCGCGCCCAGTACCGCGCCCAGAACGCCCGCGTGCAGCAGGCCGAAATCGAAATCGGTTCGATCCGCACCGCGCTCGCCAACGAGGTGCGCACCCGCTGGGAGCAAGCCATCGGCGGTCGCGACGAAGTGGCCCGCATGAAGGAGGACGTCGCCCTGCGCACCGAACTGCTGCGCATCGAGCGGGTGCGCTACGACTCCGGCATCAGCCAGCTGACCCAGCTGCTCCAGCGCGAGAACGAACTGACCGAAAGCCGCCAGCGCCTGGTCGAGAGCAACGCCCGGCGCGGCGCGGCCAACGACGCGCTGCTGTTCGCCGACGGCTCGCTGCTGTCGCACTACGACATCACCCTGAAAGACTAACGATGCATTTCGCCGCACCCGCAACAGCCCCCCGATTGCCTGCGCTGGCCGCGGCGCTGTTTATCGCCGCCGTCGCCGCCATCGCCAGCCTTGCCATGCCGGCCCTGGCCGGCGCCGCCGAATACGTCGGCCTGGTCCACCCAAAAGGCGAAGTCGCCCTCAGCATGGGCGTCGGCGGCGTGGTCTCGCGCCTGACGGTGCGGCCTGGCCAGGCCGTCAGGGCCGGCCAGCCGCTGCTCACGCTCGACGACCGCCAGCAGACCATCGAAGTGACGCGGCGCCAGGTGATCTTCGAGGACAACAGCGAAATGAACGCCGCCGCCGAACGCTCGCGCGCGCTCGAAACCATGGTCAAGGACACCCGTCGCGTGTTTGAAAGCACCGGCTCGATCAGCCGCGACGAGATGAGTAAACTCGATGTCGAATACGTCACCGCGCGCGGCCGTTATGAGCAGCTGCAGGCGCAGAAAAAGCGCGAGAAGCTCGAATACGACGGCGCGCTGCAGGAGCGCGCGCTGCGCACCATGACCGCACCCCTGAGCGGCGTGATCACGCGGGTCGAACCGAAAGTCGGCGAATGGGCCAAGCCGGGCGAAACCCTGATGATGCTGGTCGACGCCGCCAACTGCTACCTGACCACCAACGTGCCGCTGTCGGCGCTGGCCGGCCTGAAACAGGGCCAGCAGATCGCCGTCAAGTTCGAAGCCGCCGCCAACGTGGCGCCGGTCAACGGCCGGGTCGGTTTCATCTCCAGCGTGGCCGATGCCGCCAGCGGCCTGGTCGAGGTGCGCGTCGAACTGTCCAATCCCGGCTTGAAGATCCGGCCCGGCATCAAGGGCATGATCGAACTGCCGCCGGCGCGCCGCTGATCACCATGGCGATCGCGTCCCACTCCATCGACATCGAACCGGGTCCATTATGAACCGCGCAGCCGACACCACCGCACCTGGCGGCACCGGCGAGAGCGCCGCCGCGCCCGATGCCAGCAGCCTGATCGCCGCGCTGCAGGCGCACCGCCGCGCGCCACGCGGCCAGAGCGGCTACTGGGACCAGTACTGCGTCCTGATCCGCACCCTGTGCCGCGCCAGCGCGGTGCTGCTGGTGGCGCCCGACGGCGCCGGCTGGCGCAAGCTGGGCGAGCATAGCGAGGACGACGACTGGGCCGCGCGCCACTGGGAAGCGGTGGTGCGCGAGCGCGCCGGGCGCAAACTCGACAAGGGCTTCGCCTTCACCCCGCTGCAGGACGAGGCAGGGCGCCTGCGCATCCTGGCGCTGGTGCAAACGACCGGCATCGGCGAAGCCCTGCTGGTGATCGACATCCCGCAGCGCGAACGCGCCCAGCTTAACGAACTGCTGATGCGCGCGATGCTGATCGCGGATTTTTCCGCGCCCGATGGCGCCGATCCGGCCGACCACGCGGCCATGGCCGCCGAGCTTGAGGACGATGCCGGCTCCGGCGCCGGCACCGGCGCGCATCCAGGCGCCGCACTGGCCCTGGCCGCGCCGGCCGGTGGCGGCACCAGCGGCAGCGGCATCGAACTGGCCATGCTCGACCTTGTCACCCAGGTGATGGCCGAGCCGCGCTTCGGTGGTGCCGCGCTGGTGCTGGTCAACGGCTTGGCGGCGCGTCTGGGCGCGGCCCAGGTGGCGCTCGGCTGGCGCCAGCACGGCGCCATGCGCACCGTCGCCGTCAGCCACGTCGACCGTTTCGAACACAATACCGACAACGTCCAGCTGCTCGACCAGGCCTTCCTCGAAGCGCTCGGCGAGTCCGGTCCGGTGTGGTACAGCGCCGGCAATGCCGAGGACGCGCGCCTGCCCGCCCACGCCAAGCTGGCGCGCCTGCTCGGCTTCGACCAGCTGTTCGCCCTGCCGCTGCAGGAACCGGACGGCAGCGCCGGCGCGCTGCTGCTGTTCGCCTTCCAAGGTGCGCCACGCACGGCGCCGGCCGCGGCCGACCTGGCGCTGCCGATGGGCGTGCTGCAACCGTGGCTGCAACAGCTGCGCCAGCGCGACCGCTGGTGGGGCGCGCGCCTGCGCGACGCCGCCGGCCAATTCCTCGCGCGCTGGCTCGGCCCCGGCCATGTGTGGCGCCGCAGCGCGGTGATCGTCGCCTCCCTGCTGCTGTTGTTCGTCCTGTTCGGCCGCTGGGAATACCAGGTTGAAGCGAGCGCCCAGCTGACCACCGACAGCACCCGCCTGATCAGCGCCCAGTTCGACGGCCGCATCGACGCCGTGCAGGCCAGCGCCGGCGACACCGTGCACGCCGGCGACAAGCTCGCCTCGCTCGACACGCGCGAACTGCGCCAGCAGCAACTCGACCTGAGCGCCGAACGCCAGCGCCTCGAAGCGGAAAGCGACAAGGCGCGGGCCGCCAACAACCTGGCCGACCTCGGCATCGCCCAGGCCCGTTCGGCCCAGGCCGAGGCGCGCCTGGCCCGCATCGGCCAGTACCTCGCGCAGGCGCAGGCGGTGGCGCCGTTCGACGGCGTGATCGTCGCCGGCGAGCGCAAGGACCTGCTCAACGCGCCGGTCAAGAAGGGCGACAATATGTTCCGCATCGCCCGCATCGACGGCCTGTACGTCGACATCATGGTGCCCGAGCGCGACGTCCGCTTCATCAAGCCGAACGCGCGCGGCGAGCTGCGCCTGCTGAGCCGTCCCGACCAGACCATTCCCTTCACCCTCTCGACCGTGATTCCGATGGCCCAGGTCAAAGGGCAGGAAGGCGTGCACTTCCTCGTCAAGGGTAAGTTCGACCAGGCCCCCGAAGCCTGGTGGCGCCCCGGCATGAGCGGCATCGCCGAACTCGATGGCGGCAAGCAGAACATCAGCTGGATCCTGACCCACCGGCTGCTCGACAAGCTGCGCATGAAGCTGTGGTGGATCGGTTGAGGAAGGGTGCGAGATGAGCAGCGCGGTCTTTAGCGATTCCTGGTTCCGCATCGCCCACGCGCGCGTGGCGCTGCCGGCTAGCACCAAGGTCGAACGCCAGCGCTTCGGCGGCGAATTGTGGTACGTGCTGCGCGATACGTATTCGCACCGCTACTTCCGCATCACGCCCCAAGCCTATGCCTTCATTGCCAGCCTGAGTCCCGAGCGCACGGTCGAAGAGGGCTGGCTCGACTTCATCGCGCGCCGTCCCGACGACGCCCCCGGCCAGGAAGAAGTGGTGCGCCTGCTGTCGCAGCTGCACGTGGCGAACATGCTGTACTTCCAGGACGTCCCGGACAACAAGGCCATCTACCGCCGCTCGCAAACCACGCGCCGGCGCGAGCTGCACAGCAAAGTGCTCGGCTTCCTGTACACCCGCATCTACCTGTTCGACCCCGACCGCCTGCTCAACCGCTGCGCGCGCCTGATCGCCCTGACCACCAGCCCGGCCGCGCTGATCGCCTGGCTGGTGATGGTCGGCTTCGGCGCCACCACCGCGATCGAAAACTGGGACGCCTTGAGCGACCACTCGCAAGGCTTGTTCTCGCTGTCGAACCTGCCGTGGCTGTTCATCAGCCTGACCACCATGAAGCTGCTGCACGAGATCGGCCACGCCTTTGTCTGCAAGCGCTTCGGTGGCGAAGTGCATGCCTTCGGCGTGATGTTCCTGATCATGACGCCGCTGCCCTACGTCGACACCGCCTCGACCTGGAGCTTCGGCAACCGCTTCCACCGCGCCCTGGTGAGCGCGGCCGGCATGATGGTCGAACTGTTCCTGGCGGCGATCGGCGCGCTGGTGTGGGCGCATACCAGCGCCGGCATCGTCAACAGCCTGGCCTACAACGTCATGATCGTCGGCTCGGTATCGAGCCTGCTCTTCAACGGCAATCCACTGCTGCGCTTCGACGCCTACTACATCCTGGCCGACCTGGTCGACATTCCGAACCTGTACCAGAAGGCGCAGCAGCACTGGATGTACCTGGGCGACCGCTACCTGCTGGGCACCACCACGGCTGAATCGCCGGCCGTCGACCGCCGCGAGCGGGTGCTGTTCACGGTCTACGGCGTGTCGGCCTTCTTCTATCGCATCCTGGTCTCGACCGGGATCATCCTGGTGGTGATGGACCAGTGGTTCCTGGTCGGCGTGTTCATGGCGGTGGTGACCGGACTGACGCTGCTGATCTGGCCCTTGAAAAAGCTGGTGCAGCACCTCAACGGCCCCAAGGTGGCGGCCAACCGGCGCCGCGCGACCATCAACGCCAGCGCCATGATCGGCGCGCTGTTGCTGTTCATTCTGTTTTTCCCGTTTCCCGATTCGATCCGCGCGCACGGCATTTTGCAGGCGAATAATTCGGTCGTCGTGCACAGCGCCACCGAAGCGATACTGAGCAAGCTGGCGGTGCGCAGCGGCGCCCGGTTGAAGCAGGGCGACCTGATCGCGGTGCTGAGCAACCCGGAACTCGGTTACGAATACGAAGTGGCGCGCCAGCAGCGCGAGGAAATCGAAGTGCAGTACCGCCAGTCGCTGGCCCGCAACCGCGCCGACAGCGCGCCGCTGGCCGAGCGCCTCGCCGCGCTCGAAACCCAGCTGGCCGAACTCACACGCCAGCGCGCGCAGCTGACCGTGCGCGCGCCGCACGACGGCCAGTGGGTGGCCGCCGGCGGCCTCCACGAACGCACCGGCAACTGGATGCCGCGCGGCTTTTCGCTGGGCGAAGTGGTGATCGACCAGCGCTATCGCTTTGTCGCGGTGGTGCCGCAGGCCGAAGCGGACGAACTGTTCCGCCACACCGGCGGACGCACCGAACTGCGCCTGGCCGGGCAGGCCGAGATCACCCTGCCGATCCCCCGCTACACATTGATTCCTTACCATCGCGAGAAGCTCGTCTCGAGCGCTCTCGGTTTTGCCGGCGGCGGCGAGATCGCCGTCAAGCCGGAAGACCAGACCGGCGAAGCGACCGCCGAATCGTTCTTCGAGCTGCGCGCCAGCCTGCCCGAGGATCTTCGCGCGGAGGAAGCGCGGGGCCTGGCGCCATTGCCCGGTCTGTCGGGCGTGCTGCGCATACCGCTCAAGGGCAAGCCGCTGTTCGGCCAGGCGCGCAAGGCGCTGATGCAGCTCTTCCAGAAGCGTTATGGCCTCTGACCGCGAGGCGGGTCGCGGCTGGCCGGGTGCGCAGAAGCGCGCGCTCGAACGCGCCGCCGCGCTGATCGGCGAGGCCGCCGCGCCTGAGCCTTCGTTTGCGTCGAACGCCGGCGACACCATCGACACCCAACTGGCCGGGCAACTGGCTGCCGCCCGCGCCCAACTGCGGCGCGCCTGCAACCTGGGCCAGGCGGACGACGACGCGGCGCCGATCGCCGCGCTGGCGGCCCTGTCGCGCGCCTGCCGCTTGCTCCACGGCGCCGCGCCAACGGCGCAGCAGCTCGCCGCCGCGCTGGGCATGTATCGCGGCTGCGCGGTTGAACTGGGCTACAACGGTGGCCGCGCATTGCCGATCGCGCTGGCGGCGATCCTGCAAGTATGGAGCGGGCGCGCCTGCCATATTGTCTGCGCCAGCGATTTCCTGTCCGCCCGCGCGGTAGCCGCGTACGGAGCGCTGTATCGCCTGTGCGGCTGCGGCGTGACCGCGCTGGCTGCTGCCACCGCCGGCGCCGAACTCGAACAAGCCTACCAGTCCGACATCGTGTACGCCACCGCGCGCCAGTTGCTGTCGGACTTCATGCGCGACCAGCTGCTGCTGGGTGGCCCGGTCAGCGAATTGCGGCGCGGCGTTCGCGCGCGCCAGCTGGCCGGCGCCGACAGGCAGCCGGTCACGCGTGGCACCAGCGTCGCCCTGATCGACGACATCGAAACCGTGCTGCTTGACGACGCGGTCAGCCCGGTCGTGATCAGCGCTGCCGGCAACCTGGCGCTGTTGACCCAGGCCAGTCACGCGGCCGCGCTGGTGGTGGCGCAACTGGTGGCCGGCACCGATTACCAGATCGTGCGCGAGCCGGTCTGGATGGTCGAGATGAGCGAGCAAGGCAAGGCGCGCCTGGCGCAGCTGGCGCACGGCTTGCCGGTTTACTGGCGCCATCCTCAACGCCAGCACGACCTGATCGCGGCGGCCATCCTGGCGCGCGACGCGCTCGAACCGGCGCGCCACTATCTGATCCAGCAGGGCAGGGTGGTGATCGCCGACGAATCGGTGCTGCGCCTCTTGGCCGGTCGGGTCTGGCATCACGGCCTGCTGCAGGCGATCGAAGTGCGCGAGGGCCTCGAACCCTCGACCCCGCCGCGCACGGTGGCGCGCGGCGCCTACCAGACCTTCTTCCCGCGCTACGCGTACCTGTCCGGCGCCGGCAGCTGCTTTGACGGCGTGCGCGGCGAACTGCGCGACGCCTACGGCATGCAGTCGGTCGCGCTGGGATCCGCCAACACGCCGGCGCCGCTCGAGCGCCGCTACGACTATCCGGACCGCGCCGCCAAGCTCGACGCCTTCATCGCCCGCATCGCCGCGCTCAATGCCGAGGCGATCCCGGTGCTGGCGTCCTCGCCGCAGCCGACCGACATGGTGACCGTGGCCGCGCAACTGCGCGAGCGCGGCATCGTCTACCAGGTGGCCGACGGACGCGATCCCGAAGCCGACGCGGCGGCCTTGCGCGCGATCGGCATGGCTGGCGTGGTGACCTTGATGACCTTCGCCGGCGCGCGCAATGGCGAGCTGCCGACTGCGGCCGAGGTGGCGGCCGGTGCGCGCGAAGCAGGCGCGCCGGTGCACGGCCTGCTGTTCGAGCACAGCGAGACCGCGCGCGCCGACCGCATGTTTTTCGCTTGGGCCGAACGGGGCATCGTATTCGCCTCGCGCAGCGACGACGTGGCGAATCGCCCCTTGCCATTCTGGGCCACCCCGCTGCGGCGGCTGGTGCGTGGCAGTCGCTTCGGCGATTGGCCCGTGAAGCTGTCGATCGCCGTGGCGCAATGGCACAGCGCCCGCTACAGCGCGCGCTACCGCCATTCGTTGGGCGTACGCGAACTGCAGCTCGACGAGCAATTGGCCTTCTCGGCGCAGGGACAATAGGCCCAATCTGCGCGGACCCACTAAAACTTCATCCACGTCCAAGGCATGGGGTCAGATCCGACAACTGGACATTTTCAAGCAAAAAAATTTCCCTACCTCGTAAATCGCCTGGCATCGTGCCGAACTTTCGCGCCGCCGCGATGCGCCCCAAAAACGCATTCGCGCTAGCGGGGCGATGATCACGCTTGCGAAAATCTGATCACATCCTCGGCGGTTTGGCCGTCTGCTCGGGATTCTGCGCTGGCTGATCGCCCGGCGGCGGCAGTACCGGCGTGATTTGAATTCCCGGCCCGACCAGATGCGCCGGCTGCACGCTAACCGGCGCCTCGTTCGTCCCGCCCAATTGCTGCGCCGTCTGCGGCCCGTCATGCAACAATTGCTGCTGCTCGCGCATCTGCACCTGCAATAATTTCTGCCGTTCCGCCTGCTGCTCCAGCTGCTGCCTTTGCGCCTGCTGCTGCATATCGAGCTGCTGCTGCAACTGCGCGCGTTGCTGCTCCATCTGCTGCTGCAACTGCTGTTGCTGATGGCGCTGCTGCATCAGGCGCAGCTCCGTCTGCGTGCGCTCGGCCTGGCGCACCTCGGCTTGCCGAACCTCGCTCTGGCTCTGGTCCTGCTGGCGCAACGCGGCCTGCTGTTCTTCCTGCGGCATTTGCTGGGCCTGCACCAGATCGTGCGGCTTGACCACCTGCCAGTTATCCTGCTGCTGCACTTCCTGCGCTGGGTTGTTGGGACGGCGATCTTCGGCATGGGCAATTGGAAAGCTGCTGCCGGCGATCACGGCAACAAGGAGGGTCAGGGATTTCATGTTGTGGTCCTTTTTTCAGCAAGTCTGTCGGCCAGAAGGTCGGCAGGTGAATTGGCGAGTAGTTTCGCGTGCACGGGCGGCACAAAAAGCAGCCGTTCGCGTTTTGGTTTGCCTACACTAGCCCCTCACACCGCTCGCTTGCTGCGCTAGCTCAAGTGCGCCATACTCGCCGGCGCAGGCGCAACTTTCCTTTTTGTGTCAGGAGTTTTCATGTCGGAACAGCTTTCAATCACGCACTGCGCTCCGGGCGACGAGCACGCGCTGGCGCTGGTGGGGCAGGCCACTTTCCTCGAAACCTTCGCCGGCATCCTGAGCGGCAAGGCCATCGTTTCCCATTGCCTGCAGGCGCATGCCGCCGGCATCTACCGCGACTGGCTGGCCGACAGCGCGGTGCGCATCTGGCTGGCGGCGGTGGCGCCGGACCAGGCCCCGGTCGGCTACCTGGTGCTGGCCCCGGCCCAGTTGCCCTTGGACGACCTGGCCGAAGGCGAACTTGAAATCAAGCGCATCTATTGTCTGCGGCGCTTCCAGGGCGGCGGCCTCGGCAAGCGGATGCTGAACGCGGCGCTTGAACACGCCCGGGCGCAAGGCGCCCCACGCGTGCTGCTCGGGGTCTACGCCAACAACGCCGAAGCGATCGCCTTCTACCGCCACCACGGCTTCGAGATCGTCGGCGCGCGCACCTTCAATGTCGGCGGCACGACTTACCACGACCACATCATGGGTCGCCGCCTGTAGTCGTTCGCACGCGCATGCGCCGGCCCGCCGCGTCAACGCCGGGAACCAGCGCCGCATCCGGACGTCAGACAAGATCGACAGTCGGGAGGCGCGATGTTCACCATGATTCTGCTGGTCTATCTGCAGTCGGGACTGACGGTCAACCTGATCGGCGCCACCGTCTCGGGCGAATTCGCCGACTTGCGGGCCTGCCGCGCCGCCAGCACGCGGGCGATCCACACGCTGCCCATTCCGCAGGGCTACGACGCCGCCTGGCAGGACGCCACCTGCACACCCATCAACCGCAACGTCAAGGTCGGCAACGAGCGCCTGACCGCCATGGACAGGGCCCTGTTCGCCGCTCTCGAACCGCAACCGTGCGCCGCGCCCGCCGCCTGCCGCCCGGCCGATCCCGTGCGGCATCCGCCTGCCTCACGCAAGCGCAAAAGCTCCGGTAAGATAGGCGACAATGGCCGTTGATGGCCTCAGCCGGGGAGAGCACGCATGCAAGCGGTGGAACAATTGCGCCTGATGGCGTCGTACAACGCCCTCATGAACGAGCGCATCTACGGCGCCGCGCGCAGCCTGCCGCCGGAGCGGGTGACGGCCGACCGCAAGGCCTTTTTCGGCTCCCTGCTCGGCACCCTGCAGCACCTGGTCAACGCCGACACCATCTGGCTGCAGCGCTTCGCCAACCATCCCGCCGGCTTTGGCGCGCTCGCGCCGGTGTTGGCCCTGTCCACGCCGGCCGCCCTGAACGCGCAGGCGTTCACCGACATCGACAGCATGTGGCGCCGCCGCCGCCAGCTCGACGAGGTGATCACCGCCTTTACCGCCGCCTTGCAACCCGAGCATCTGGACGACCATCTGGCCTATTCCAGCATGAAAGGCATCCCCTTCAACAAGCCTTTCTTCGGCGTGCTGCTGCATTTCTTCAACCATCAAACCCACCATCGCGGCCAGGCGACGACGCTGCTGTCCCAGGAAGGCGCCGACGTCGGCGTCACCGATCTGCTCACCTTGATACCCGACGAGGAGAACTAACCATGTTTGCCGCTGTCTTACTGAACAAGAACGAGGATGGCAGCACGCGCGCCGCCATGTGCGAACTCGACGATCCGGCCGCCCCGGCCGAAGGCGAGGTCAGCGTGCGGATCGACTATTCGACCATCAACTACAAGGACGCGCTGGCCATCACCGGCAAGGCGCCGGTGGTGCGGGCCTGGCCCATGGTGCCCGGCATCGACGGCGCCGGCGAAGTACTGGCCTCCGCCCATCCGGACTGGAAGCCGGGCGACCGTTTCATTCTCAACGGATGGGGCGTGGGCGAAGTGCATCGCGGCTGCCTGGGCCAACGCGCGGTGCTGCAGGGCGATTGGCTCACGCGCCGCCCCGAGGGCATGTCGGCGCGCACGGCAATGGCGATCGGTACGGCCGGCTATACCGCCATGCTCAGCGTCATGGCGCTGCAGGAGCAGGGCGTTCACAAGGACAGTGGCGAGATCCTCGTCACGGGCGCATCGGGCGGGGTTGGCAGCGTCGCGCTGGCGCTGCTGTCCGGCCTCGGCTACCGGGCGGTGGCGTCGACCGGCAAGCTGGCCGAGGCCGACTATCTGCGCACGCTCGGCGCGGCTGAAGTAATCGACCGCAATACTTTGTCGGCGCCCGGCAAGCCGCTGCAAAAGGAGCGCTGGGCCGGCGTCATCGACGCGGTCGGCTCGCATACGCTGGTCAACGCCCTGGCACAGACGCGTTATGGCGGCGTCGTCACGGCCTGCGGCCTGGCTCAGGGCCTCGACCTGCCGGCCTCGGTCGCACCCTTCATCCTGCGCGGCGTGCGCCTGATCGGCATCGACAGCGTGATGGCGCCGGCAGCTCGCCGGGTCGTGGCCTGGCAACGCCTGCATGCCGAGCTCGACACCGCGAAACTCGAGGCCATCACCACCGAGATCGCGTTGCGCGACACGCTCGACTGGGCGGCGCGACTGTTGGCGGGTGCGCACCGTGGCCGCATCGTGGTCGACGTCAACGCGACATAGCCGGGCGAGGACAGCATCGGCTATCGGCCTGCACGTCGTCGCGAATCGGATATGCAGTGAGATCGCTTCGTCCGGTCCCATACCGGACGATGTTCGTTGGCTTGCATTCGCCCTGCGGCTGGCCGTTGCTGCTGACCGCGCTCCGCTAAGTGCTCACCGCCAACCGCTGCCCGCTGCCCGCTGCCCGCTGCCCGCTGCCCGCTGCCCGCTGACCGCTGACCGCTGACCGTTCTCCGTTCTCCGCTCGCCGCAACCGTTAACCGCTCACCGCTCACCGCTCACCGCTCACCGCTAACCGCTCACCGCTCACCGCTCTCCGCTCTCAGCTCTCAGCTCTCCGCCACTTCTCTCCACTCATCGCTGTCATCGCGCGCGTCGCAAGGACCACATTCCCGCTCCGCATGAAACTCGTCAGGCCGATTTGATGATCCACCTGTTGACGGAATATCCAGCGCGCCCTGCGACCCCAACGCGACATTTCCGCCCAAGCGCTGCCGCTAGAGGCGACATCGTCATCTTCTTGGTCCGCGCATTCGCCGACTGATGTTTTTACGTCACATTCGAGCAGCTTGTTGCATAGTGGCCGCTGAGTGCTTCCGCCATTCCGGGCGCTGCTTCCGATTCCCGCGCAATACCAAACCGGCCTGACCACTTCCCCCGTCCGTCCCGCGATCGTACCCCGCCGCATACCATGCACGCCGCATACGCCCTCGGCCCGAGCGCCACTTAAAGCCAGGTTATCCGCATTTCCCTGCAATTCCGCAACGTATTGCCGTACGGCATCTATTAAGATTTCCATAGGGAAACGCTATTGACTTTGTGATCTTGATGATTCTTCAATGAATCATTTGATAAAGAGAGGGCGAAAAGGATGCGTCCTCGACACATGACTTTCTGGAGGAACATTGATAATTAACATATTCGCTTTCACATTTAATGTTTTTTCAACAAGGAGCCCGTCATGAACCCCTACCAAGATTTCCTTGCAAGCCGCGCCCATCAGGCCGCCGCGCCGCAAGACTCCGGCTCCGTCACGCCTCAGATGGTGACCGAACGCCTGCCTTTCACCATCAAGCGGGTCGAGACCGAGGACGCGCTGCTCAAGGCCGTGCGAATTCGCCAGGCCGCCTACGCCCGCCACATTCCCGCCTTCGCCAAGACGCTCGGCGCGCCGGAAGCGGGCGACTACGCAGCCGGCTCGGTGGTCTTCCTGGCCGAATCGAAACTCGACGGCAGCCCGCTGGGCAGCCTGCGCGTCCAGACCAATTTGTTGCATCCGCTCTCGGTCGAGGACTCCGTGCACTTGCCCGACTGGCTGCAGGGACGCCGCTTGGCCGAGGTCACCCGCCTGGGTATCGACGAGGGCAGGGTCGGCCGCATGGTCAAAACGGCATTGTTGAAGGCATGTGTGCAATATTGCGAAGACAACAGTATCGAATGGGCGCTGGCCACCGGCCGCTCGCCCATCGACCGCCAATATGAACAGTTGTTGTTCGTCGACGTCATCGCCGATAAACAGCCAATTCCTTTGCGGCATGTTGGCAATATCCCACACCGCATCATGGCCTTTGAAATCGCCACCCTAGAGGCGCGCTGGCAGGCAGCCAAGCATCCTTTGTTGAATTTCTTCTGCTATACGCGGCATCCTGACATCGATATCACTGCAAAAATGGAGGCGCCTCTTGGCTACGCGGCAGCGATTTCGGACGCCAGCGAGCTGTCGGATTTCCATATTGACAAACGTGTCGCCGCTTAATTTTATATATTGCATGACGGCATCACTGCGACGCTGTATCCTTTGCCTTGAGTCCTTGTCGCGCAGTTGCGACAGCCGGGACCTGCCATCGGATAACCGTCATGCCAGAGTCGTTGAAACTGTTACATAAAACATGGCC
>JBDSTZ010000195.1:0-2212 GCA_039927975.1 Massilia sp.
GCCCGGCGTGGCCGACGGCAAGCGCGACGGCAAGACCGCCGCCGTGCTGTCGTTCGCCTCGGTCAGCGAAGCGGCCAGCCCGGCCGTCAAGCTGGTCAACTCGACCCTGTACGACGCCCTCAAGGCCGGCGCCTCCGACATCCACCTCGAGAGCACCGCCGGCGGCCTGGCCGTCAAGTACCGCATCGACGGCGTGCTCGATCACGCCACCAGCGTCAACGGCATCGAAGTGGCCGAGCAGGTCATCTCGCGCTTGAAAGTGCTGGCCGAACTCGACATCTCCGAGCGCCGCGTGCCGCAGGACGGCAGCTTCCGGGTCGAGACCGGCGGGCGCGAGATCGACCTGCGCGTCTCCATCATGCCGAGCATCCACGGCGAGGACGCGGTCATCCGTATTCTCGACAAGCGCGCCATGATCGAAGCCTACGGCGCGCTCACGCTGGAGGCGCTCGGCTTCGACGCGCCCTCGCTGGTGACCCTGCGCAAACTGGCCCAGGAAGCCTACGGCATGCTGCTGGTGACCGGCCCGACCGGCTCGGGCAAGACCACCACCTTGTACGCGGCGCTGACCGAAATTCACAACGGCCGCGAAAAGATCATCACCATCGAAGACCCGGTCGAGTACCAGCTGCCCGGCATCCTGCAAATTCCGGTCAACGAAAAGAAGGGCCTGACGTTTGCCAAGGGCTTGCGCTCGATCCTGCGCCACGACCCAGACAAGATCATGGTCGGCGAGATCCGCGACCGCGAGACCGCCGAAATCGCCGTGCAGTCGGCCCTGACCGGCCACCTGGTCCTGACCACCGTCCACGCCAACAACGTGTTCGACGTGTTCGGCCGCTTCACCCACATGGGCATCGACCCCTACGCCTTTGTCTCGGCCCTGAACGGCATCTGGGCCCAGCGCCTGGTGCGCACCAACTGCCCGCACTGCGCCGCCGAATACCGCCCCGACGACGCCGAACTGGCCGGTGTCAACCTGAGCCGCGAGGAAGTCCACGACTACCGCTTCATGCAGGGCAAGGGCTGCGGCGACTGCCGTGGCACCGGCTACAAGGGGCGCCGCTCGATCGCCGAAATCCTGACCCTCAACGACGAGATCCGCGAGCTGATCGTCGACAAGCGGCCGATCCGCCAGATCAAGGCGGCGGCCCACCAGAACGGCACCCGCAGCCTGCGCCTGGCCGCGCTGGCGCTGGTGCGCCAGGGCGCCACCACGCTCGAAGAAATCAAGCGGGTGACTTTGCATGCGTAGATTTTTCTCACACGGATTGCGCCTCGGCGTGGCGAGCGACGCGCTGGCGCTGGTGGAAACCGCGCGCTGGCAGGCGCCCAGGCTGGTCGCCGAAACGCCGCTCGGGCGTGGCGACGATATCGGCGCCGCGCTTGGCGCCATGCTGGAGGCGGGCGGCTACAGCGGCCGCACGTTGACGGTCGTGCTGGCCGACGAGCTGGTGCGCCTGTGGCAAGTCACCCCGCCCGAGGGCAGCACCGGCATGGGCGACCTGGAGGCCGCGGCCAGCCTGCGCTTCCAGGCGCTGTTTGGCGAACCGCCGCTCGCCTGGCGACTGAGCGCCAGCTGGGACGCGCGCCGTCCATTCCTCGCTGCCGCCGTCAAGGCCACCTTGCGCGAACAGCTCGACCAGGGCTGCGCCGCGCGCCGCCTGACGATCGTCGAATGCGCGCCGCAGTTCGTCGCCGCCCTCAACCAGTGGAGCGGCGCGCTGCGCGAAGGCGCCTGGTTCGGCCTGGTGCACGAGCACGTGCTCACGCTCGGCGTGGTCGAGCAGGGCGCGATCGGCGCGGTGCGCGCGGTGGCGCTGCCCGAAGGCGCGGCCGCCGACTGGCTGGCCCAGCATGTCGAACGCGAAGCGCTGCGCCTGAACGTGGCCGCGCCGGCGCGCCTGCAATTGTGCGGCCAGGTGCCGGCCGCCTGGCTCGGCAGCGAGCTGGTCACCCTGCTGGGCGGCCAGTCCGACCCAAGCTGGTCGGGCGCGGCGCGCCTGGCCCTGACCGGGAGCGCCGCATGAAGCGCGTCCACATCGACTTTGCCGCGCCGAGCCTGGCGCGCACGCTGCATCGCACCCATCCGGCCGCCTGGCTGCTGGCGCTGTGCGCGCTGGCCCTGTGCGGCGCCGCGCTGGCGCTCGGCTGGCAGCTGCACCAGCGCGAGAGCGCCGACCAGCGCAAGCTGGCGGCGGTGCGGGTGCGC
>JBDSTZ010000196.1:0-19273 GCA_039927975.1 Massilia sp.
GCCGACGCGCGCGAGATTTCCTCCATCGCGATGATGTGCGCCAGGTAGCCCATCTGGGCGCCGCCGTATTCCTCGCCGACGGTGATGCCGAGCACGCCCAGGTCGCCCATCTTGCGCCACAAGTCCAGCGGAAACTGGTCGCTGCGATCGATCTCGGCCGCGCGCGGGGCGATCTCGGCGGCGGCGAACTGCTGCACGGTGTCGCGCAGGGCGGCGATGTCCTCGCCATGGTCGAAACTCAAGCCTGGAAGCTGCAGCATGGTGTCCTCTCGGGTGGATCGGTTAGCTGGTGCGGAACGGCCCCGGGTGGGGAGCGCGCCGAGCGATGATACCTTGACGTGACGTTTACGTAAACGTCAATTCGATTGGCGCCGACGCTGCATACTGCGGATCAAGTATGGCGCGGCGCGGGCGTGCCGGCAATGCGCGTTCAGGCCGGCGCGGTGGCGAGCATCAGGCGGCATTCCTCCTCGTGCGCGCTGATTTCGGCCAGCGCGTTGTCGATGTCCTCGCGCTGCTGCTCAAGGGTGGCGCGCTGCCTGGCCAGCACTTCGAGGAAACGCTGCATCTGGGCGGCGCTGTCGCGCGGGCTGTCGTACATGTCGACGATGCCCTTGATTTCGGACAGGGTCAGGCCGAGCCGTTTGCCGCGCAGCGTCAGGCGCAGGCGGGTGCGGTCGCGCGCGCTGTAGACGCGGCTGCGTCCGCCCTGGCCTTCGCGCGCTGGACTGAGCAGGCCGTGGTCTTCGTAAAAGCGGATCGCGCGGGTGGTCAGGTCGAATTCGCGCGCCAGGTCGGCGATGGTGTAGGTGGTGGACATACTAGCGGTTCCGAAGTGAATGGGTGGGCGGAGCGCCCGACAGAGCGGTTCGCGCAGTTGACGTTGACGTTAACGTTAGCACGCGTCATTGTAACGCCAGCGGGTTTCCGCAGGCGGCGGCCAGGGTTCCGGAACGCTGGCGCGTTCCCGCTGTCCAAGGTATTACGTGTAGTATGCGGAAGGTTGCACCATCATTGTGCGGTTGATTTCGAGGAATATTGATGACGAAGACACAATCTGGTTTCATTTGAGCCAACGTAAACTGTCAACAGGTGTGAGCGGTATGGCAAGAAATTAGCTTCCACGTTCACATTATCGCCACAGCGGGCGCGGCGCGTGGCCGATTTGCCGCGTTTTGGTGTTCGGCCAGGCCCGCTGAGCCAATCGAGTAGTTATTGAAAAGAATCTATCAATATGCGCAAATTTGTTACATACGATTTGTGTATTGTCACAGTCGGTCTCATATGGCAAGAGACTGACTTTCATGGCATTGCGTGAAATAGTGCGACCCATGAATTCATCAAACGAACGGGAAAGTTTCAGTGAGCGTCTGCAACAGGCCCTGAAAAACGCCCATTACTCTCCAGATAGTCCGACCCGCCTGGCCCGCGAATTTAACATTCGCTTCGATGGACGGCCAATTACCGTACACGCAGCCCGTAAGTGGCTGGTAGGAGAGGCCATTCCGACCCAGGAGAAGCTGCGCATGATCGCCCAATGGCTGGGCGTGCCTGCCGAGTGGCTGCGCTTTGGCGGGGCGGAAAACAGCGCCGTCAACAACGAGCAAGCCAACGGGGTGTCGCGCTTCGAGTCCGCCGACGTGAAATTGATTGCAGATTTGCAGAGGTTGGACGAGCATCATCGCCAAATCGCCCGCGAATTCATACGCATGCTGGTACGTATTAATTACCAAAAGTAGCTATTCGCCGCAAAGTAGACGTCATCGCCAGCGCACTGACGTCCGTCGTCGCGCACCCCGCCTCAGCCTGCGGTGCCGCCAGTGGGGCCTGGGTCCCCGCGACGAAATTTCCCATGCCGCAACTTAAATTTCCCACTTACGAATTCTCATTACTGCGCCGCAGTTTTGATGCACAATAGAGTAGTGATTGGAGAAAAATTCCGCACGGAACGGCGTACGTGCAAGCGCAAGCCTCACTCCTGGTCCATAATCACAGAAGCACTGGCAGCCTTGCCATCATGTTACGACAACAAAGCCGAGGAATCAGCCGTCTTATGAAAAGTAACTATAGCAATACCGCGCAACTGAAAGACCTGATGACCGTGCCGCCGATGACGGCAGCCCAGCATGCGGAAGTGATGCGCAAGCGCATCCAGCACCGTCGGATGGTTGAAGAAGCAAAAGAAATGAAGAAAGCAGACAGCTGGCAGTTCGAGAAGCGCTGAATCACCGCCAAGTTCAAACGGCCGCCAGCGCGGCCGGGAGTAGTGCGCGCCGGGACCGGCGCGTTTTTTTAGGCATCGGCCGTCGGGCATCAGCGGTCGGGCATCATGCCTCGGGCGCGCCCTTCATGCCGCTCCAGCGCGGCGCCAGCGCGTGTTCGATGTCGAACAGGTCGAGCACCCGCGCCACCGTGTGGTCGACCAGCTCCTCGACCGTCGCCGGGCGCTGATAAAAGCTGGGCAGCGGCGGAAAAATAATCCCCCCCATCTCCGTCACCGCCGTCATGTTGCGCAGATGCGCCAGGTTGAAGGGCGTCTCGCGCACCATCAACACCAGCCGGCGTCTTTCCTTGAGCACTACGTCGGCCGCGCGCGCGATCAGGTTGTCCGACAGGCCCAGCGCCACCGCGGCCAGGGTTTTCATCGAACACGGCGCGACCACCATACCGTCGGTCTGGAACGAGCCGCTGGCGCAGGCGGCGCCGATGTCGCGGTTCTTGTGCACCACGTCGGCCAACGCCTCCACCTCGCGCCGCGCCATGCCCACTTCGTGGTGCAGGGTGAGGGCGGCGGCGTCGGAGACGATCAGGTGGGTTTCAATCGCGGCGATGGGCGCCAGGTGCTGCAGCAGGCGCACGCCGTACACCGCGCCGGTGGCGCCGGTGATGGCGACGACCAGCCGGCGCGGGCGGGGATCAGGCATCGAGCAGGGACTTGAGCTCGCCGGACTCGAACATCTCGTTCATGATGTCGGAGCCGCCGATGAATTCGCCCTTGACGTAGAGCTGGGGAATGGTCGGCCAGTTCGAGTAATCCTTGATGCCCTGGCGGACTTCAGGGTCGTCCAGCACGTTGACGGTGGCGATGTTCTCGACGCCGCAGGCTTTCAGGATTTGAATCGCGCGGCCGGAAAAACCGCATTGCGGGAATTGGGCGGTGCCTTTCATGAACAGCACGACGGGCGTGTTGGTCACGGTTTCTTTGATCCAGGTTTGTACGTCGCTCATGGCTGCCTCAGGGGAAAAATGAATGGATGGCGACATTTTATAAGAAAACGCCGCGCACGGTCGGGCCTTGGTCGGTCCGGCCATTAGCGTCATCCCCGCGCAGGCTGGGATTCATACCACGCATGCGCGAAGTTGGCGTGGATTCCCGCCCGCGCGGGAACCACGTGCTAAGAGCCAACAAGCTATCGAGTTATCGATAATGCGCTTTGTTACGATCAGCCGCAGCCATTACCTTCGTCATCGCTACAAGCGCCTGCCGAGACAGGCGCACTCGGCGCGGCCGGCGTACTTGCCGTAATTGTCGATCGGCTTGTAGCCGTGGCGCAGGTAAAACTGTACGGCGCGCAGATTGACGTGACGCGTTTCGAGCCACAGTTCGGTGTAGCCGAGTTCCCGCGCGCGCGCTTCGAGGGCGGTCAGCAGCGCCGCGCCGGCGCCGCTGCCGGGACGCGCGTACATGCGTTTGAGCTCGGCCACCTGCGCGCTCAAGGGGCGCAGTGCGCCGCAGCCGACCGCCGCGCCGGCGTCGTCGCGCGCAAGCACGAAGGCGGCGCGCGCGCCGCGCACATCGCCGGCATCGAATGAATTGGCGCCGCTGTCGCCGGTAATGGCCGCCAGCGCCGCGTTCAGTTCGCCGATCAGGACGCTGGCGTCGCCGCCGGCCGGATCGTTCGCGGCTACGATGAGCATGTACTCACCACGCAAGCGGCAAGCGCCGCCGTCGCCCCTCGGCCGAGGGCGGCCAGCGATGGCGGCGCAATGTTCGCCTGACGACCGTGCCGAGCCGGCAAGCATGCCGGCGGCCCACGCCCGGTCGAGCTGTCCGCGCCCGTTTCGACATTAGCCATCAATATCAGTCCAGAATTTTCAATGCCCTCGCCGCCCAGACGCGCGCCTGTCCTTGTGCAGGATCCGCAAGAAACCGGTTCACGTCCCCCACGTAGTCAATGGCCACAAGATACTTCTCCAATCGCCCGCGGGCGGCCTCGGCGTCCTTGGCTTCTTTTTGAAACACAAAGCTTGTCAATTTCTCGGTGGCGATCGGACTGAGATCGACGCTCTCGTTATTCTTATTGCCCGAGTTGGTAACGACAGGCAGGATTCCTTTTTGCGGGTCGCCTTTTGTGACGCTCGGATTCGCGTTTTTTACCGCCAAGTTTACCTCGGCTTCGATATTGGAGGGGACGCACAATTGCGCATAGCCGCGAATTGTCGCGAACGCCGCGGGTCTCGACGCATGCGTGGTGGTGGCCGATTTTCGATAGCTCGCCTGCAGTGTTTTGACGATCGTCCGTACCGAGGACGGTTCGAGGGAGTACAGCAAATTACTGCTCAGGTTGTCGACGGTAGAGTTGAAGAGTCCAAACGCAATCGCCACCAAAGCGACGTCTTTCGCCGCGGCGCTGGTTGCCGCCATCGCGCCGGCGGCCGCCGTGCCCAGCAAACTTCCCTCGCTGGTGACGGTCTTTCTGTCCCGGTCCAGCCGGAACAGCGTATGCAGATAGGCTTCGCATTTGACGTCGGCGTAGTCCATGCCCGCCAACACCACCGTATTCCAGTCCGTTTTCCCGCCCTGGTCTTCGGACTGTTTCTTGTCCTTGGCTTCGGACTTTTTCCCGTCCTTGTCATCGGGCTTTTTATCGACCAGAACCTTCCCCACTGTGTCCGACACGGTCGCCCGATCAATCAGCGCGTTCAACACCCTGTTCTGTTCCTTCGTGTGGGTTTCAATATCTGTGGCGTCGAAGTCATGGCCCGGCCCGGACGCCGCGCCTTTGATGTTCTGGTGAATTTGACCCAGGGACGCGCAAGCGGTGGAGGCCACCGCGATGAGCGCGATCAGAAGATGGCGCGCGGCGCTTCTAAAGTTGACAATTAACATAAGATATTTCCCAGTATTAATCAAAAATTAATACTAAGATGACAATTTCATATTGTCAATACTTTTGCCAATACGACCTTCGCGCTTGTCGGTCCGGGGCGTCAGCGGCCGCGGCGCCTGGCGGGTATGCGGCACCATCAGGGCGCGCCGGGAAAGACGCGATCTTTTCCCGGGGCAATAGCAATCGCGCCGTTTAGCCGCGCAGCTTGGCGAAGGCGGCCGCCATGCTGCCGCCCGGCGCCGGCGCGCTGTTTTGTTTCTGATGCTGGGCCATGCGCTTGCCGTCATTGCGGTCGGCGCGCTGCTCGGATCGCGAACCGGGCGCCGGCGCGCTGTCGGTCAGGCGCATGGTCAGGGCGATGCGCTTGCGCTTCTCGTCGACTTCGAGCACCTTGACCCGGACCACCTGGCCGGCCTTGACCACCGTGTGCGGGTCCTTCACAAAAGTGTTCGACAGCGCCGAGATATGCACCAGACCATCCTGGTGGACGCCGATGTCGACAAACGCGCCGAAGGCGGCGACGTTGGTCACCACGCCTTCGAGGATCATGTCGGGGCGCAGGTCGCGCAGCTCCTCGACGCCGTCCTTGAAGGTGGCGGTGGTGAACTCGGGACGCGGATCGCGGCCCGGTTTTTCCAGTTCCTTGAGGATGTCGGTAATCGTCGGCACGCCGAACTTGTTGTCGGCGTAGCGCGCCGGGTTGAGGGTCTTGAGCAGCGAGGCGTCGCCGATCACCGCCTTCATGTCGCGCTTGATATCGGCCAGGATCTTCTCGACCAGCGGATACGATTCCGGGTGCACGGCCGAGGCGTCGAGCGGGTTGTCGCCGCCCATCACGCGCAGGAAGCCGGCGGCCTGCTCGAAGGTTTTATCGCCCAGGCGCGGCACCGCTTTCAAGGCCGCGCGCGAGACGAACGCGCCCTTGGCGTCGCGGTGGGTGACGATGGCTTGCGCGACCGCGCTTGAGAGGCCCGAGACGCGCGCCAGCAGCGGCGCCGAGGCGGTGTTGACGTCGACCCCGACCGCGTTGACGCAATCCTCGACCACCGCGTCGAGCGAGCGCGCGAGCTGGGTCTGGCTGACGTCGTGCTGGTACTGGCCGACGCCGATCGACTTCGGATCGATCTTCACCAGTTCGGCCAGCGGGTCCTGCAGGCGGCGCGCGATCGACACCGCGCCGCGCAGCGAGACGTCCATGTCGGGCAGCTCGCGCGAGGCGAATTCGGAGGCCGAGTAGACCGAGGCGCCGGCTTCGGAGACGACGATCTTGGTGAGCTTGAGTTCGGGGCGCTGCTTGATCAGGTCCTGGGCCAGCTTGTCGGTCTCGCGCGAGGCGGTGCCGTTGCCGATCGAGATCAGCGAGACATTGTGCTTGGCGGCCAGCTGGCCGAGCAGGTGCAGCGAGCCGTCCCAGTCGTTCCGCGGCTGGTGCGGATAGATCACGGCGGTGTCGACCACCTTGCCGGTGGCGTCGACCACCGCCACCTTGACGCCGGTGCGCAGGCCGGGGTCGAGGCCCATGGTGGCGCGCGGGCCGGCCGGCGCGGCCAGCAGCAGCGCTTTCAGGTTGAGGGCGAACACATTGATGGCGTCGAGTTCGGCCTTCTCGCGCAGCGCGCCCATCAACTCCGTCTCGAGGTGCATGAAGCTCTTCACGCGCCAGGTCCAGCGCGCCGTGTCGGCCAGCCACTTGTCGGCCGGGCGGCCCAGCTGCTTGATGCCGAAGCGGTTGGCGATGCGTCCCTCGCAGGGGTTGTGCGGGGCGTCCCACTTCGGTTTTTCCAGCTCGGTGTCGAGCCGCAGGGTGACGTCGAGGATGCCTTCGCGGCGCCCGCGCAGCAGCGCCAGCGCGCGGTGCGAGGGGATCGTGCCGATGGTCTCGGAATAGGCGAAGTAGTCGGCGAATTTCTCGCCCTCGTCCTGCTTGCCCTCGATGACCTTGGAGTCGACCACGCCGTGTTCCTTGACGTATTCGCGCAGCGCCTGCAGCAGGGTGGCGTCTTCGGCGAAGCGCTCCATCAGGATCTGGCGCGCGCCGTCGAGCGCGGCCTTGTTGTCCAGCACGCCGGGGTTGTTGCCGTCGGCGCTGGTGAAGGCTTCGCGCAGGTACTTGCCGGCTTCAAGCTCCGGCTCGAGCGTCGGATCGGCCAGCAGGCTGTCGGCCAGCGGCGTCAGGCCCGCCTCGATGGCGATCTGGGCCTTGGTGCGGCGCTTCTGCTTGTAGGGCAGGTAGAGGTCTTCGAGGCGGGTCTTGTCCTCGGCGTGGCTGATGGCGTCGAGCAGGGCCGGCGTCATCTTGTTCTGTTCGACGATCGAGGCGATGATGCTGGCGCGCCGGTCCTCGAGTTCGCGCAGGTAGCGCAGGCGCTCTTCAAGCAGGCGCAGCTGGATGTCGTCGAGGCCGCCGGTCGCTTCCTTGCGGTAGCGGGCGATGAAGGGCACGGTGGCGCCCTCGTCGAGCAGGGCGATGGCGGCGGCCACCTGGGCCGGCTTGGCGGCGAGTTCGAGGGCGAGGCGTTGTTCGATGGAAGGCAGCATGGGGTTCGGTCTGGTGAGTCAAGCGTCGAATGATACGCAATTGGCGCCGATGCGCCAGTCTTGACAAGGTGTGGCGGGTGTGGAGCCGGTGACACCTTGACCGGTGCGCGCGGGAAGAGGGTGTCTGCGATAAACGCCACAGGGCGCCGTTTCAAACTACACCTGGGCCGCCGGAAGTGTTGGATTAATTCGTCAACATGTGATTGACCGCCGGGAAGCCCTGGTGGCAGCCGCTGAGAAAAAACGTCGCCTTTTTTCCGCTGGCGTGGGCGGTAAGTATCAGCGCATACATTTCCTTATATTTTGGCTACGTATCCGGCAGAATGTACCATTCTGATCGCCCGCAAGCATCCGGATCGACCATGGTCGCCTGGCGCGCCAATACCCCGGTAATTCCGTTATAAAAATGAATGGTCGTTACTTCCAGATTCGGCCCGTTGCCCTCCGCTTGGCTGGTGCCCGCAACGCATGCGAGTATTAGCGCAATCAGACATTTGAATTTCATGCTTCTCACTTTGATTGATAAGTTATTTTTTCGTCAAAGCCGAAAGCAGTATAATAAGTTACTAACATTCAATATTTACATTTTATAAGGTGGGATTGTGAAAATTTTCGCAAAACGCGTTGTATGTGCCATGCTCGGCCTGGCTCTGGCGTCGAATGCCAACGCGGGAACGCTGGTATGTGCCGGTACGGTAACGGAATTGTCCTTCCATGCGGCGGCCTCGGTGCTGGTGCGATTGAGCGGGATGAATACCGCCGTGTTTTTATGCAGCGTCGATACTGCATGGCAGGTGCCAGGCTTCGTGGTCCCTGCCGCCATGTCGCCGAGCGCCTGCAAGACAGTTTATGCGAGTCTATTGGCGGCGAAAGCAAGCAATACGACGGTCGGGGCGATGTATTTCGATGCCGATGGACTTCCCGCCAATTGCACTTCTTTCGCGCCTTGGCAACAGGTAAATTTACGATATTTCAACCTGCAATGATTTAACGCTGTCGTTGCCGCCGACATTCAAAGGTTATTCCGCGCTCGCGCGCGATGGCGGGTTTTCCATCGGCGCGGGATCGGGACTCCGGCAATGGCCCCCTGCGTCCCGCGTCGGACCATGCTGCGCGATCCGGCACTGTCTCCTTCCACCCTGTCACTTTTATCTGGCCCCGACCGGATCACCTTGTCATGCCCGCCGTTTGCTGTGATGATGGCAGGTTGACGAACTCCTGCGACCGTCGAAACCGGTTTCACCTGCTGCTTGTAAAGATGTGGTGACGATGCCATCACGAAACTTTGCTTGAAGGTACGATTCCGAACAAAACGGAAGTTGCAGGATGACGCATAATATTGGCTCTTGTCGTTTTTGAACCACGATGCCCAGAACAACGCACCCCATGGATGTAATGCGCGACGACCACAGCGATGCCCCCACCCACAGTGCGCCGGCCCCGGCGTCTCATCCCGCCGTGCACGCGCCCGCTATCGGCACCTCGCTGGCGCCGCCGGTTGCCAGCTGGCTGCAGCGGGTCGACGCCGCCGCCCATCCCCAGCCCAAGCTGACGGTTGAAATCAAGGATCCCAAGCAGGCCCAGTTCAAGTTCGTCTACGTGCTCGCGCCCACCAGCGGCGGCCGCCACGTGGCCCTGTGCCTGTGCAAGGCGCGCCTGCGGCCGAACGGCGAAGTGGCCGCCGCCAGCCCGGTGTCGGAAGTGTTTTCGCTGCTGTCAGCGCCGCCGGCCTACCTGGAAGGCGACGACGAGGACCTGGTGCGCTTCTTCATCGCCATGCGCAGCGGCGCCTCGCAAAGCAGCAGCGCGACCGAGCCGAAGGGCAAGATCGGCGCCATCCTGCTGCACATGTTGTTGGAACACGACAAACTTCTCTGGGCCAATTCCTGGTCCGACATGTCCAACGGCCTGATCTATCCCCTGCAAGCCGGCCCGGTGCGCAAGGCCAATTTGGTGTGGCGCGAGGAAGGCCGCAGCGCCCGCCTCGGCTGGCAGGTCGAGCCGCCCGCCGGCGCCAAGCACAGCAGCGCCGACCAGATCGACTACATGTTGCCGACCGATCCGCCGTGGTACATCGACAACTTGTCGTGCGGCGCGCTGGAACTGAACCGCGGCGGGGTCGACATTTCGCTGGCCGACCTGCAGGCGCTGGTCGCCCAGGCGCCGACCCTGGTCGGCAACGACAAGAAGCGCGTCTCGCAACTGCTGCTGGCGCACGGCCTGCAACGCCTGATGCCGCTGCCGCAACCGCTGACCCAGCGCCTGCGCGAGGACGTCAAGCCGCGCGCCCACCTGTTGCTCGACGCCGTCCAGCTGCCCGACGGCAGCGGCCAGCGCTGGCACGACTACGCCGTGCTGTCCTTCGACTACGACGGCGAGCGCGTCTCGTTCGACCCGACCCAGCGCGTGGTGCGCCAGGTCGGCGACATCACCGAAGTCATTTCGCGCGACGTCGGCGCCGAGGCCGAGGCGCTCGAGAACCTGGCCTTGCTCGGTTTCCGCCGGCCGACCACGCCGCCGCTCAACACCCTGACCGGCGCGCTCCAGCTGGAAAGCCAGGCGCACTGGCTGCGCTTTGCCGAAGGTCCGCTCGGCCAGTTGCAGGACGGCGGCTGGCAGCTGCAAAAGTCGAAGAAATATCGCTACGACGTGGTCGCCGTGGAAGACTGGTATGCCCAGATCGAGCAGCCCGCCGAGGCCGGCAACGCCTGGTTCGAGCTGGAACTGGGCATCGTGGTCAACCAGAAACGCGTGCCGCTGCTGCCGGTGCTGGTGCAACTGATCCGCAGCGCGCCGAGCGACTTCGATCCCGACGTGCTGGCCGCCCACGCCGAGGCCGACCAGATGCTGGCCACCTTGCCGGACGGCCTGCGGGTGGCGCTGCCGTGGGGCCGCTTGAAGCCCATCCTCAACACCCTGGGCGAACTGTATTTCAGCGACAAGATCAAGAACCGCGTGCGGCTGTCGACGCTCGACGCCGGCCGCCTCGAGGAATTGGCGCGTGGAACCGAGCTGCGCTGGTTCGGCGGCGAGCAGCTGCGCGAGACCGGCCGCAAGCTGAGCCTGTTCGGCGCGGTGCAAAAAGTGGCCGCCCCGGCCGGCCTGCAGGCGACCCTGCGCGACTACCAGGCCGACGGCCTGGCGTGGATGCAGTTCTTGCGTGAATACGACCTGGCCGGCATCCTGGCCGACGACATGGGCCTGGGCAAGACGGTGCAAACCCTGGCCCACATCCTGGTCGAGAAGGAAGCCGGGCGCCTGACCCGGCCGGCGCTGGTGATCGCCCCCACCAGCCTGATGACCAACTGGCAGGACGAGGCGGCCCGCTTCGCGCCAAGCCTGCGCGTGCTGCTGCTGCAAGGCAAGGAGCGGCTCGACCTGTTCGACCAGATCGAGCAGTGCGACCTGATCCTGACCACCTACGCCTTGCTGCCGCGCGACGAGGAAAAGCTGCGCGAGCACGAATACCACCTGGTGATTCTCGACGAGTCGCACTACATCAAGAACAACCGCTCGAAGGCGGCCCAGAGCGCCGGCCTGCTCAACGCGCGCCACCGCCTGTGCCTGACCGGCACGCCGCTGGAAAACCACCTCGGCGAGCTGTGGTCGCAATTCCACTTCCTGCTGCCGGGCCTCCTGGGTGACGAGAAGACCTTCAACGGCCAGTTCCGCCACCCGATCGAGCGCCAGGACGACCCGCTGCGGCGCGCTCTCTTGAACCGCCGCATCAAGCCCTTCCTGCTGCGCCGGACCAAGGACAATGTGGCCAAGGAATTGCCGCCCAAGACCGAGATGGTGCGCAAGGTCGAGCTGTCCGGCGCCCAGCGCGACCTCTACGAGACGGTGCGCCTGGCGATGGACAAGAAGGTGCGCGACGAGATCGACAAGAAGGGCGTGGCGCGCAGCCAGATCGTGATCCTCGAGGCGCTGCTCAAGCTGCGCCAGGTGTGCTGCGATCCGCGCCTGGTGAAAGCCTTGCCGGCCAAGAAGCAGGGCAGCGGCTCGGCCAAGCTGACCGACCTGATGCAGATGGTCGACGACCTGCTCGACGAGGGCCGCAAGATCCTGGTGTTCTCGCAGTTCACCAGCATGCTGGCGCTGATCGAGGAGGAGCTCGACGCGCGCCGCATCCGCTACGCGCTGCTGACCGGCGACACCAAGGACCGCGCCGCCCAGGTCGCCGCCTTCCAGCAGGGCGCGGTGCCGATTTTCCTGATCAGCCTGAAAGCCGGCGGAGTCGGCCTGAACCTGACCGCGGCCGACACCGTGATCCACTACGACCCGTGGTGGAATCCGGCGGCCGAGAACCAGGCCACCGACCGCGCCTGGCGGATCGGCCAGGACAAGCCGGTGTTCGTCTACAAGCTGATCGCCAAGGGCACGCTGGAGGAAAAAATCCAGCTGCTGCAGCAAAAGAAATCGGACCTGGCGCAATCGATCCTGGCCGAGGGCGAGTCGCACAAGATGGTTCTCACGCAAGACGATCTGCAAGCGATCTTCGCCCCGCTCGAAGAGTAGGCGGGCCGCGCGGCCGCGCAACATTTGCGAATCGGCAAGGCCAGCCTTATACTGGCCTGCCCATTCAAGTCGAAGGCCACGCCCGCCCATGCACGTCACCGACGCCCCGCCCGAGGCCATCGCGGCCGAGTTCGATCCCGCCGCCCACGCCGCTCCCGACCCGTTCCGCGCGATCGCCGAACTGGGCGGCGAGGTGGCCTGGATCGTCGACTTGGCGGGCCCGACCCCGACCCTCCGCTACGCCAGCCCGGCGCTGGTTGACCTGCTCGGCTATCCGTTGGGCGATTACGCCCGCCAGCTGGCCGCGCCCGCGCCGGCCAGTGCGCTGGCGGCGCTGTGCGGCGGCCTCGCCGAGCGCTTGCGGCGCTACGCCGACGGCGACCTGTCGCGCCTGCGCCTGGTGCGCCAGTTCGACATCGCGCGTGCCGACGGCCAGACGGTGCCGGTCGAAGTCGTCTCGACCCTGCTGCTCGACGGCGCCGGCGTCGTGCGCAGCGTGGCCGGCGTGCTGCGCAGCCTGGCCGCCGCGCGCGAGCAGGAAGCGGCGCGGCGCCGCTTCGCCTCCATGCTCAACCACGAATTCCGCACCCCGCTGTCGACCATCGACGGCGCCATCCAGCGCCTGGAAGTGACCGGCGCCAACGCCGACGAGGCGACCCGCAAGCGCTACCGCAACATCGCGCTGGCGGTCGACCGCCTGATCGCCATGCTCGACGACTACCTCACGCCGGCCCAGCTCGAAGGCACCGGCCAGCAGCGCCGCAGCGACGCGCTCGATCCGCGCCAGCTGCTGCGCGAGGGCGCCGAGCTGGCGCGCGCCAGCGGGCGCGCCGCCACGCTCGACCTGGGCGAATTGCCCGAGCTGCTGCGCTGCGACCCGCAAGGCATGCGGCTGGCGATGAAAGTGCTCATCAGTAACGCGGTGCACTACACCGCGCCCGGCACCGCCATCGCGCTGGCCGGCCGGCGCGCCGGCGGCGGCATCGAACTGGTGGTGCGCGACCACGGCGCCGGCGTGCCCGAGGGCGAACTCGAGAAGATCTTTACCAAGTCTTACCGTGGCAGCAACGCCGGCGCGCGGCCCGGTTCGGGCCTCGGCTTGTACATGGCGCGCGCGGTGGTCGAGGTGCACGGCGGCTCGCTCGGCGCCAGCAATGTGGCGCCGCACGGCGCGCAATTCCGGATTTGGCTGCCGGCCCAGGGGGGCAAAGGGAAAGAGGTTGCATCCAGCAGCCCCAGCAGTGATAATCCCGGTAATAAAACAGGGTAGGCAGATGAGCCGTAGATTGCTCAGCGACAACGAAATGACAACTATGGGCACTCCATGACGCAGATACTGATCGTTGAAGACAACGGTGAATACGCTGGCGACATGGCTGAATTTCTGACGGAACTCGATCACGCGGTGACGATCGCCACCACGGCGGGCGAAATGTGGGCGGCGCTGACCAAGACCCCCACGGCGGTGGTGGTGCTCGACCTCGGCCTGCCCGACGAGGACGGCTTCAACGTGATTCCGCGCATGCGCCAGCTGTACCCTGAAATCGGTTTGCTGGTGCTGACCGGCCGCGCCGCCTTCGACAACCGCATCCTCGGCCTGCGCCTGGGCGCCGACCACTACCTGACCAAACCGATCAAGTTCCCCGAGCTGGCCGCCCACATCGAGGCGCTCGACCGTCGCGTGCGCCCGCACGAGCCGGCCCCGGTGCCGAGCAAGTGGACCTTGCGGGTGGGCGCGCGCCAGCTCGAACTGATGGGCGCGGTGATCGACTTGACGGAAAAGGAATGCAATTTCCTGCATCTGCTGACCATCAACACCCGGCCGGTGCCGCGCCAGCTGATCGTCGCCGGCATGGGCGGCGACGACCCCGACGCCAGCCGCCGGGTCGACATGCTGGTCTACCGCCTGCGCAAGAAGGCACGCACCGGTCTGGGCCAGGATTTGCCGCTGCGCAGCGCCTACGGCGAAGGCTACAGCCTGTCCGCCGGCTTCACGCTGGCCTGATAACTATCCATTAACAGTAGTAAAACGACCACGCAAAAGCGCGATAATTGTTGCAAAAGCGAAGTACTATTTGAACAATTGTGACTTTTCGAGAGTTTACGGCGCCGACGGATCCATTAGAATACATGACGCGTGGCAAGTTTGCTATGACGCAAGTTATTCGAGGAGTCCGTATGAAGTTGCTCTACCGTATGCCCTTGCTGTGGAAGGTACTGTCCGCGCCCATCATCGCGATGGCCTGCCTGGCGCTGTACCTGGTGGCGACGGTGCTGGTGTCGAACCAGAACAACACGCGCCTGGGCAACGTGCGCGACATCCAGTTCCCGGTGCTCGACACCACGATTGAAAACGTCGGCGCGCTCGACAAGATCATCGACAACCTCAACGCCGCCGCTTCCTCGGGCGAGACCGACCAGCTCGAAGTGGCCGACGGCATCGCCGTCAAGGTACGCGACAATTACCTGCGCCTCGGCAAGCTCGACGCCGCCCACGCCGCCGTGCTGCAACGCCTGGCCGCCGAATTCGACGCCTATTACGTCGCCGCGCGCGGCGTCGCCGACATGATGGCGCGCAAGAGCGGCGTGCCCGACGCCGCCCGCGTGCAGGCGATGGGCGCCACCCTGACCACCTACCGCAAGGACTTGCTGGCCTTTCGCGGCGAGGCCAACCGCCGCTTCATTGGCACCATCAACAGCGCCACCGCCGACGCCGACCGCGCCGTGCAGGGCGGCATCGTGCTCGGCCTGATCGGCCTGGCCGTCACGCTCGGCTTCGGCGTCTTCGTCGCGCGCGCCATTTCCTTCCAGTTGCGGCGCGCGGTCGGCGTGGCCCAGACCGTTGCCTCGGGCGACCTGACCAGCAGCATCGACAGCGCCTCGGGCGACGAAATGGGCCAGCTGCTGCGCGCGCTGCGCGACATGAACGGCAGCCTGGTCGAAATCGTCGGCCGGGTGCGCAGCGGCACCGAGGCGATCGAGACCGGCTCGATCCAGATTTCGCGCGGCAACGCCGACCTGTCGGCCCGCACCGGCCATCAAGCCGGCGCCCTCGAACAAACCGCCAGCGCGATGGTCGAGCTGACCGGCACCGCCCAGCGCAACGCCGGCCACGCCCAGCAAGCGAACATGCTGGCCGCCTCCGCCTCCGAGGTGGCGCGCAAGGGCGGCACCGTGGTCGCCCGCGTGGTCGACACCATGGGCGCCATCAACGCCTCCTCGCGCCGGATCGCCGACATCATCGGGGTGATCGAGGCGATCGCCTTCCAGACCAACATCCTGGCCCTCAACGCGGCGGTCGAGGCGGCCCGCGCCGGCGAGCAGGGGCGCGGCTTCGCGGTGGTCGCCTCCGAGGTGCGCAATCTGGCGCAGCGCTCGGCCGCCGCCGCCAAGGAAATCAAGACCCTGATCGGCGAATCGGTGTCCCAGGTCGGCCTCGGCAGCGAGCTGGTCGACCAGACCGGCGCCACCATGAAGGAAATTGTCGCCAGCGTGCAGCGCGTGACCGACATCATGGAAGAGATCGTCGACGCCAGCGGCCAGCAGACGGTCGGCATCGAACAAGTCAACGCGGCGATCGCCCAGATGGATCGCGACACCGAGCAGAACGCCAGCCTGGTGCAGCAAACCGCCGCCGCCGCCCAGTCGCTGCAAGACCAGGCCGGCAGCCTGGCACATGTGGTCAGCCTGTTCAGGCTCGACGCCGCCGCCTCGCGCGCCCTTCTTTCCCCACCCCTGAAAGCCTTATGAAAACCAGCACTGTCCAGCGGCTGCTTGCGCGCTCGCCTGCCATCCTGCTCGCCATCGCGGCCGTCGCCGCCCCCGCCGCCCAGGCCGAAGTCGTGTTGATCGTCTCGGCCAAGTCGGCGCTGGCGCCCTCGGTTGAACAGGTCTGCCAGGTATTCCTCGGCAAGCTCAAGACGCCGACCCCGATCACCCTGTCGGAGCAGCAACCCGCGCGCGACGAGTTCTACAGCAAGGCTTGCAAGAAGGATCCGGCCCAGGTGCGGGCGATCTGGGGCAAGTTGATCTTCACCGGCACCGGCACCCCGCCCAAGGAGGCGGGCAGCGGCGCGGACATGAAAAAACTGGTGGCCGGCGATCCCGGCAGCGTTGGCTACATCGACAAGAAAGACCTCGATGCCAGCGTCAAAGTGGTCGCCACCGTGAACTAGGATCCGGGCGAGCAATGAGCGACCAGACCAGACAAATCAGCCAGAGACAACCATCCATGAAAAAACTTATCATTGCCCTTTTGCTGGCCAGCGCCGGCGCGGCCAATGCCGGCGACTTTAGCTTTTCCGGCTTCGCCACCGTTACCGCCGGCAAGGCTTTCGACGGCTACCAGGGCGACTTCGTCGACTTCAATTGCCCCTGCTTCATCGGCAATTACGAGCACGGCGCCACCTACGAAAAGAACCGCCTCAGCCTGGCCAAGGAATCGCTGATCGGCCTGCAAGGCAAATACCAGTTCACCAGCGCCTTGTCGGGCACCGTGCAGGTGGTCGGCCGCGCCTCCGAAAACGGCAAGCCGGAAGTCGACTGGGCCTACCTGTCCTACGACCTCTCGCCGGCGACCACGGTCCAGGTCGGTCGCCGCCGGCTGCCGATCTATGCCTATTCGGACAGCGTCTACGTCGGCTACACGCTGCCGTGGGTGCGCGTGCCGCAGGACATCTACGGCTGGGAAGTGGGCGCTTACAACGGCGCCAACATCTCGCACACCGTCGCGCTCGGCGACTGGGCGCTGCGCGGCAATCTGTTCGCCGGCCAGGAGGTCACCAAAGACAATATCGAGATGCGCAAGATCTACTACGGCTACAAGGTCGACGATGCGTGGAAGCACATCCTGGGCGGCTATCTGGATGTCTCGAACGACATCTTCGGCGCCCGCCTGATGTACATGCAGAACTCGATCGACCTGACCCTGTACGAGCCGGGCCAGCCAGTGGTGTCGGACAAGGGCGTGCGCCAGCGCATCATCGGTCTGTCGGCCAGCCTTGACTACGAGAACTGGATGGTGCGCGCCGAGGCCAACAGCTTCATCCGTCCGGTGCTCGACTACAAGTCGACGAGCTGGACCGCCACCGTCGGCTACCGCTGGGGCAACTTCACGCCAATGATCGGCTATTCCTCGTACAAGGAGAAGGCCACCGACCTGTACACCGACACGCAAAACGACAACACCCGTTTCGCCGGCGTGCGCTGGGATTTCCGCAAGAATATGGATCTGAAGGTGCAGTTCGATTCCGTGCGTGACAGCAGCTCCTACAGCTTCACCCACGACGCCAAGATGGCCACCGTCACGCTCGACGTGCTGTTCTGAGGAAGCCCCCCGCGCCGATCACGTCGGTGCGGGCAAAATAGGGACAGAGTCGGCGGAAAGCGGCTAGAATCGCTCCACCGCCGACTCCCGCTCCCGTCCCGTCCCATGGCCCGCCTGCCCCGCCTCATCCTGCCCGACCACCCGCACCACATCATCCAGCGCGGCAATGACGGGCAACTGATTTTCCGCGAGCCGGAAGACTACCAGCGCTTCCTGGTCTGGCTGCGCGAGAGCGCGCGCGAATTCGGCGTGGCCGTGCATGCCTACGCCCTCATGCCCGACCACCTGCACCTGCTGGCCACCCCCAGCGACGCCACCTGCCTGGCCCAGACCATGCAGCGGGTAGGGCGCTTTTACGTGCCTTGGTACAACGGTAAATACAACAGGGCCGGCAGTCTGTTCCAAGGCCGCTTCCGCACCTCGCTGATCGAAGCGCAGCGTTATTTCATGGTGTGCAGCCGCTATATCGAACTCAATCCGGTGCGCACCAGGATGGTGGCCGAGCCGGGCGAGTATCCGTGGTCGAGCTACGCGCACCACGCAGGCATCCGGCCCGACCCGGTGATCACCGATCACATGCTGTACTGGTCGCTGGGCAACACACCGTTTCAGCGCGAGGCCGCCTATAAAGAGATGGTCACGCAGTCGCTGTCGAAGGACGAGCTGGACACGGTCAGCCAGGCGCTGCACAAGGGCTGGCCGCTGGGATCGCATGATTTCAAGCTGGGCTTGCAGAACCAGTTGCAGCGCCAGGTGCTGCCGGCCAAGCGCGGGCGGCCGTTCAAGCAAGAATAAGTCTGCAGGCCTTCTTTTTGCCCGCCAGCGGTGGGTGCTGATTCCCCCACACTTCTATGCGCGATGGCTTGTGCCACGTGAACAGTAAGCGACGCCGCCCCCGATGTGCTTGGGGGCGACTGCCGCTGTTATTAGGCGCCTAGGGTTGTTTGACTCTGTCCCCATTAAATTTTTCGGAACAAATGTTTATTTTTAATTCGACTCTGACCCTAATTATAAGCCTTGAAATTTCTGCTGCATTGCACTAAGCTCGACCTTCGACTCAAATAAAGTGCGGAGAAACGCCCATGATTGCCCAAGGTTTGTACGATCCTTCCAATGAACATGACGCCTGCGGCGTCGGCTTCATCGCCCATATCAAGGGCAACAAGAGCCATTCGATCATCGAACAAGGCCTGCTGATCCTGAAAAATCTCGATCACCGGGGCGCCGTGGGCGCCGACAAGCTCATGGGCGACGGCGCCGGCATCCTGATCCAGATCCCGGACCAGTACTACCGTGACGAAATGGCCAAGCAGGGCGTCGAACTGCCGCCGCCAGGCGAGTACGGCGTCGGCATGGTCTTCCTGCCGAAAGAAAACGCTTCGCGCATCGCGTGCGAACAAGAGATCGAGCGCGCCGTGCGCATCGAAGGCCAGGTCGTGCTGGGCTGGCGCAATGTGCCGCTCGACGAAACCATGCCGATGTCGCCGACCGTGCGCGCCAAAGAGCCGGTGATTCGCCAGATCTTCATCGGCCGCGGCCCGGACATCATGGTCACCGACGCGCTCGAGCGCAAACTGTATGTGATCCGCAAATCGTCGGGCCACGCCATCCAGGCGCTGAAACTGATCCACGGCAAGGAATTCTTCGTTGCCTCGCTGTCGGCCCGCACCATCGTCTACAAGGGTCTGCTGCTGGCCGACCAGGTCGGCGTCTATTACAAGGCCCTGCAGGATCCGCGCTGCATCTCGGCGCTGGCGCTGGTCCACCAGCGTTTCTCGAC
>JBDSTZ010000197.1:0-9701 GCA_039927975.1 Massilia sp.
CTCCGGCTCCTCGACGTAGAAGTTGCCCTGGCGGTTGCCGAAGGTGTCCTTGGCGACGACGACCACGCCGCGCAGCGTGACCAGGGTCCCGACCGGCGTCGCGTCGTCCTGGACGACCTGGATCTTCATGTCGTCGGGGTTCAGCGCGTCGCCGTCGCCGGCGCGGGCGTCGGGCGAGCTCACACCATCGTCGCCACCGCCGGAGTCGCGGCAGGCGGCGCCGAGGACGGCGACCAGCGCCAGCCTGCTCCAGCGCGAGGCGAAGAGGGAGTGGTTCATTTCGGGGTGTCCTTTCCTTCTGCGGCCTTGCTGTAGATGAATTGATTAATCAAGTCTTCCAGCACGGTGGCCGATTGGGTGCGGGAGATCCGGTCCCCCGCGACGAGGTTGTTGGTGTCGCCGCCCGGCTCGATGCCGATGTACTGTTCGCCGAGCAAGCCGGCGGTCAGGATCTTGAGCGAGCTATCCTTGGGAAACTTGTGGCCGGCATCCATGTCGAGCACGACGAGCGCCTGGTAGCTCTTGTCGTCGAAGCGGATCTCGCCGACCCGGCCGACCACCACGCCGGCGCTCTTGACCGGGGCTTGCGGCTTGAGGCCACCGATATTGTCGAACTTGCCGGTGACGGCGTAGGTCTTGCTCAAGGACAGGGAGCTCATGTTGCCGGCCTTGAGGGCCAGAAACAGCAGAGCGGCCAGTCCCAGCAGGACAAACAGGCCAACCCAGACATCGATACTTTTGCGGTGCATATTGATTTCCTAACGCTTGTTATACGGCCTGGCAGCGGGGCCGGATGCAAATTGGTCGTGAACTACTTGTTCGGTTACTTGTTAAACATGAGTGCGGTCAGCACGAAATCGAGGCCCCAGATCATCAGGGAGGCGATCACCACGGTGCGGGTGGTGGCGCGCGAGACGTCTTCCGGCGTCGGCTGGGCCTGGTAACCCTGGAACAGCGCGGTGAAGGTCACGGCGACCCCGAACACCAGGCTCTTGAGCACGCCGTTGAGGACGTCGGCGCGCACATCGACATTGGCCTGCATCTGCGACCAGAAGGCGCCCTCGTCGACGCCGATCAGCTGCACGCCGACCAGGTAGCCGCCCAGCACGCCGACCGCGCTGAACACGGTGGCCAGCACCGGCATGGCGATCACGCCGGCCCAGAAACGCGGCGCCAGCACGCGCTGGACGGGGTTAATGGCCATCATTTCCATCGCCGAGAGTTGCTCGCCGGCTTTCATCAGACCGATCTGGGCGGTCAGCGAGGTGCCGGCGCGGCCGGCGAACAGCAGGGCCGTGACGACCGGACCGAGTTCGCGCACCAAGGCAAGTGCGACCACCTGGCCAAGCTTTTGTTCCGCGCCGTAGGGCGTGAGGGTGATGTAGCCTTGCAGGCCAAGCACCATGCCGACGAACAGGCCCGAGACGACGATGATGACGAGCGAGTAGTTGCCGATGAAATGGATCTGCTCGGAAATCAAGGCCGGGCGGCGCAGGGCGCCGGGCGACACGCCCATCAGGGTGAAGAAGGAGCGGATGGCGAAGCCGACGCTTTCGAGTGATTCGCGCAGGGTGCAGCCGATGGCGGCGAGCAGGCGGCTGATCATGCGCGCGCTCCCAGGCCGAGGTCGTAGGCCAGCGAGGTGCCGGGCACGTGGAAGGGCACCGGGCCGTCCGCTTCGGCGTTGACGAACTGCTTGACGTAAGGGTCTTGCGAGACTTTCATTTCGGCCGGCGTGCCCTGGGCGACGATTTTACCGCCCGACATGAAGTAGACGTAGTCGGCGATGGCGAAGCACTCGTGCACATCGTGCGAGACCAGGATGGAGGTCGAGCCGAGCGCGTCGTTGAGCTTGCGGATCAGGTTGGCGGTCACGCCCATCGAGATCGGGTCGAGGCCGGCGAACGGCTCGTCGTACATGATCAGCTCGGGGTCGAGCGCGACGGCGCGGGCGACGGCCACACGGCGGGCCATGCCGCCCGAGATCTCGGCCGGCTTGAGCCTGGCGGCGTTGCGCAGGCCGACCGCGTGCAGCTTCATGAGCACCAGGTCGCGGATCAGTTCTTCCGGCAGATCGGTGTGCTCGCGCAGCGGGAAGGCGACGTTTTCGAACACGGTGAGATCGGTGAACAGGGCGCCGAACTGGAACAGCATGCCCATCTTGCGGCGCAGGCGGTAGAGGCCGTCGATATCGAGCTGATGAACGACCTCGCCGGCCACGCTGACGGCGCCTTTTTGCGGACGGATCTGGCCGCCGATCAAGCGCAGCACGGTCGTCTTGCCGCAGCCCGAGCCACCCATCACGGCCACCACTTTACCGCGCGGGAAGTCCATGCGCAGGTCAGACAGGATGACGCGGTTACCGTAGGCGAACTGCAAATCGCGGATTTCAACGAGGTTGGACACAGGGCTATTCGTTTTTTTGGAATGCCGTATTGTAGTGCAGAAAGGGCAATCCCTGCTGAGGGAGGGACGTTTACGCCCGGGCGCGAGAGGTAAGAATACAACACTAATGAACGGCGGGTCAGATATTTCCGCGTGTAAGGTGTTGGTTTTATTGGGGAAATTGCGGGGGAGGAATGGGGGCGAGGCGGGGGTTATAGCCAGCCGAAGCCTTTGGCCATCAGGCCGGTCATGCCGACCGCGAGGCCGAACATGGTGCCGTACATCAGACGGAAATCGACCGTGCGTATGGCCTGAAGTGCTTTGCCGAGATCGCGATGGTCGTCCTGCAGCTTGCGGATATCGCCACGCGTCGTTTCAGAGTAGACCTCCGCCCGAGCGAGTTGAATATCAATGCGAGCCAGTTGCCCTTGCAGACCGGTGACCTGTCCCTGAAGACTGGTCACTTGCCCTTGGAGAGTTGTCACCTGTCCTTGGAGACTGGTCACCTGTCCTCCCAGATTAGCCCCCCTTCCTTCAAGGATGCTGAGCCGCCCGTCAAGATTGTCGACTTTTACGCTGAGTTGACGAACGTCGTCTGTCAACCGAATTAAGCGGGCACTTGTCTCAACTTGTTCCGGTGTCTGATCCAATTGCGCTCCTCCGAGTCTAGAGGCTAGTCCAAGAACACAGCAAAACAAGTCAAGCGAGGTTCAGCACGAACTTGCGCTAACTGTTAGGTGCCACGCGCGCACCTTCACGACGCCGACCCAAATCGCTTCCGTGACGGCATCAAAGTTCCGCTCGTTACGGCTACAGCCAACCGAAACCTTTGGCCATCACGGCACTCATAACGAGCGCAACAATAACCATGTAGACGATCCTTAACTCGACTAAACGGATGGTGTTGAAGCGGTCCCGCTTTCGCGCGTCCATGTCATGCAGTTTGTTTGCCAGGGACTCGATCGCCGCCGTATTGGTTAAGATGGCCTGCCGCAATTGTCGCGTATCCTGCGCAAGGTCCGCCATGTCGACGTCGAGGCGGCGCATCAAGACGCCGAGATTGGAATTGTCTGGCGACAAAAGCCCGACCCCATGGCGTTGTGCGGCTCGTTCCGACGCGTCATCCATACCCCCTCCGGCGACACACATACCAAGCTTACGTTCCTGGTATGTGAAGTCAAGCGGGGTTTGCGAGCGTTTGGATTGGAAACGGAAGACGACGCGGCCCAGACGATGGGACAGGGAAACAAGCAGCGAGGCGGCAGGTGACGGTTCAAGGGGACTCCTGCGGGTTCGTTGTCGCGGGTCGTCGCCATGCCGCTCTCCAGCGCGGTCAGAAATCCCCGTGTACGGCGGCCCCGATTGAAGTCAAGCGTGCGCGGCCCCGGCTTTGCGCCCGACATGCTTTCGCGTTTCCGCATTAAAAAAGCCGTGCCCACCCGAAGGTGCGCACGGCTTTTTGCCGTTCTGCTCAGATAGTGATCAGCGTGGCAGTACCGACGAACCCATGAGGAATTCATCGACCGCGCGGGCGCACTGGCGTCCTTCGCGGATGGCCCACACGACCAGCGACTGGCCGCGCCGCATGTCGCCGGCGGCGAATACCTTCGGCACCGAGGTGGTGTAGCAGCCGACGCCGTCGGTGGTGGCGCGGGCGTTGCCGCGACCATCCTTCTCGACGCCGAAAGCGTCCAGCACTTGCTGCACCGGCGAGACGAAGCCCATCGCCAGCAAGACCAGGTCGGCCTTCATCTCGAATTCCGAGTTCGGCACTTCGGTCATTTTGCCGTCGATCCACTCGACGCGGCAGGCGATCAGCTTCTCGACTTTACCGCCCTTGCCTTCCAGACGCTTGGTGGCAACCGCCCAATCGCGCTCGCAACCTTCCTCATGCGAGGACGAGGTGCGCAGCTTGGTCGGCCAGTACGGCCAGACCAGCGGCTTGTTCTCGACTTCCGGCGGCTGCGGCATCAGTTCGAACTGGGCCACCGAGGCGGCGCCGTGACGGTTCGAGGTGCCGACACAGTCGGAACCGGTGTCGCCGCCGCCGATCACGACGACGTGCTTGCCGGTCGCCTTGATCTGGTCCTTGACCTTGTCGCCGGCGTTGACCTTGTTTTGCAGCGGCAGGAAGTCCATGGCGAAATGCACGCCCTTGAGCTCACGGCCAGGCACCGGCAGATCGCGCGGGGTCTCGGCGCCGCCGGCCATCACGATGGCGTCGAATTCGGCAGCCAATTGCTCGGGCGAGATGGTTTCCTTGGCCCAGTTGTTGACGTTGGCAGGGAAGTCCTTGCCGACCAACACGCTGGTGCGGAAGACCACGCCTTCGGCTTCCATCTGCTTGACGCGCAGATCGATGTGGCTCTTTTCCATCTTGAAGTCGGGGATGCCGTAACGCAGCAAGCCGCCGACGCGGTCGCTCTTTTCGAACACCGTGACAGCGTGGCCGACGCGCGCCAGCTGCTGGGCCGCAGCCATGCCGGCGGGACCGGAACCGACCACCGCGACCTTCTTGCCGGTTTTCACTTCGGCCGGCTGCGGCACGACCCAGCCGTGCTCCCAGCCGGTGTCGATGATCTTGTGCTCGATCGACTTGATGCCGACCGGGTCGTCATTGATGCCGAGCGTGCAAGCCGATTCGCAAGGCGCCGGGCAGATGCGGCCGGTGAACTCGGGGAAGTTGTTGGTCGAGTGCAGGGTGTCGAGCGCCGCGCGGTAATTGTTGTGATACACCAGGTCATTCCAGTCCGGAATGATGTTGTTGACCGGGCAGCCGTTGTTGCAGAACGGGATGCCGCAATCCATGCAGCGCGCGGCCTGCACCTTGGCCTGCGGATCGGACAGGTGCAGGACGAATTCCTTGTAGTTCTTCAGGCGCGATGCAGGCTCTGCGTAACCCTCGTCCTGCCGCTTGAATTCCATGAAGCCAGTGATTTTACCCACGTTGATTCCTTTTTTATCTGTGCTTGACTGTGCTTAAGCGGGAACGGTTTCGTTCGCTTCTTCCATGCTGCTGTTGTGCATCTCTTCCAGCGCGCGCTTGTAGTCGGTCGGGAACACCTTGACGAACTTGCTGCGGGCGGTAGACCAATCGTCGAGCAGGTTGCGCGCACGGGTGCTGCCGGTGTGCTTGAAGTGACGCTCGATCAGGCGTTTCAGGATCGCTTCGTCGGACTCGCGCGCGGCCTTGCGGTCCTGGCTGTGCCAGCTGGCGATGTCGGCTTGCTGCTCGGCCGTGGTGCGCACGTGCTCGAGGTTCACCATGGTGGTGTTGCAGCGCTTGCCGAAGTCGCCGTCCGGATCGTAGACGTAAGCCACGCCGCCCGACATGCCGGCGGCGAAGTTGCGGCCGGTGGTGCCGAGCACGACGACGGTGCCGCCGGTCATGTACTCGCAACCGTGGTCGCCGCAACCTTCGACGACCGCCGTGGCGCCCGAGTTACGCACCGCGAATCGCTCGCCGGCCACGCCGTTGAAGAAGGCTTCGCCGCTGATCGCGCCGTACAGCACGGTGTTGCCGATGATGATGTTGTCAACCGCCCAACCACGGAACTCGGTGTTCGGACGCACGATGATGCGGCCGCCCGAGAGGCCCTTGCCGACGTAGTCGTTGCCTTCGCCGACCAGGTCGATGGTGATGCCCGCTGCCAGGAATGCGGCGGCCGACTGGCCCGCCGTGCCTTGCAGCTGGATGTGGATGGTGTCGTCCGGCAGGCCGGCGTGGCCGTAGCGCTTGGCCACTTCGCCCGACAGCATGGTGCCGACGGTGCGGTTGACGTTGCGCACCGGCGAAATGAAGGAGACGCGCTCGCCTTTTTCCAGCGCGGCTTTAGCGTTGGCGATCAGCTTGTGGTCGAGGGCTTTTTCCAGACCGTGGTCCTGCTCTTCGACCTGGCGCACCATGGTGCCCGGGGCTACTACCGGCAGGTAGAAGATCTTCGAGAAGTCCAGGCCCTGCGCTTTCCAGTGGGTGATCGCCTTCGACTTGTCGAGCAGGTCGGCGCGGCCGATCAGCTCGTCGTACGAACGGATGCCCAGCTGCGCCATCAGTTGACGCGCTTCCTCGGCGACGAAGAAGAAGTAGTTGACCACGTACTCAGGCTTGCCGGCGAACTTGGCGCGCAGGATCGGGTCTTGCGTGGCGACGCCGACCGGGCAGGTGTTCAGGTGGCACTTGCGCATCATGATGCAGCCTTCGACCACCAGCGGGGCGGTGGCGAAACCGATCTCGTCGGCGCCCAGCATGGCGGCGATGACGACGTCGCGGCCGGTCTTCATCTGGCCGTCGGCCTGCACGCGGATACGGCTGCGCAAGCCGTTCAGGACCAGGGTCTGCTGGGTTTCAGCCAGGCCCAGTTCCCACGGCGTGCCGGCGTGCTTGATCGACGACAGCGGCGAAGCGCCGGTGCCGCCGTCGGTGCCGGCCACCACCACGTGATCGGCTTTCGCCTTGGTCACGCCGGCGGCAACGGTGCCGATGCCCACTTCCGAGACCAGCTTGACCGAGATCGAAGCGCGCGGGTTGGCGTTCTTGAGGTCGTGGATCAGCTGGGCCAGGTCTTCGATCGAATAGATGTCGTGGTGCGGCGGCGGCGAAATCAGGCCGACACCCGGCACCGAGAAGCGCAGGCTGGCGATGTATTCCGACACCTTGTGGCCGGGCAGCTGGCCGCCTTCGCCGGGCTTGGCGCCCTGGGCCATCTTGATCTGGATCTGATCGGCCGAGCTCAGGTACTCGGCGGTGACGCCGAAGCGGCCCGAGGCAACCTGCTTGATGCGCGAACGCAGCGAGTCGCCGTCCTTCAACGGAATGTCGACCACCACGTTGTGGGCGCCGATCACCGAGGCCATGGTCTGGCCCTGCTTGATCGGAATGCCCTTGAGTTCCTGGGTGTAGCGCGATGGATCTTCGCCGCCTTCGCCGGTGTTCGACTTGCCGCCGAGGCGGTTCATGGCGATGGCCAGGGTGGCGTGGGCTTCGGTGCTGATCGAGCCCATCGACATGGCGCCGGTGGCGAAACGCTTGACGATTTCCTTGGCCGGTTCGACTTCGTCGAGCGGGATGGCCTTGGTCGGGTCGAGCTTGAATTCGAACAGGCCGCGCAGGGTCAGGTGGCGACGGCTCTGGTCGTTGATGATCTGGGCGTATTCCTTGTAGCTCGAGAAGTTGTTCGAACGGGTCGAGTGCTGCAGCTTGGCGATCGCGTCCGGGGTCCACATGTGCTCTTCGCCGCGCACGCGGAAGGCGTATTCGCCGCCGGCGTCAAGCTGCTCGCTGAGCACCGGATCGTTGCCGAAGGCCATGCCGTGCAGGCGCAGCGCTTCCTCGGCCACTTCAAACACGCCGATGCCTTCGACGCTCGACGAGGTGCCGCGGAAATACTTGTCGACCAGCGAGTTGTTCAGGCCGATGACTTCGAAAATCTGCGCGCCGCAGTAGGACATGTAGGTCGAGATGCCCATCTTGGACATGACCTTCATGAGGCCCTTGCCGATCGCCTTGGTGAAGTTGTAGACGGCGGTCTCGCCCGACAGGTCGCCCGGCATGCCGTGCGCCATTTCGACCAGGGTTTCCATCGCCAAGTACGGATGGACGGCTTCGGCGCCGTAACCTGCCAGCAGGGCGAAGTGGTGGGTTTCGCGGGCCGAGCCGGTTTCCACCACCAGGCCGGTGGAGGCGCGCAGACCTTGCGCCACCAGGTGCTGGTGGATGGTCGAGGTGGCCAACAGGGCCGGGATGGCGACCTGGTCGGCGGACAGCTTGCGGTCCGACACGATCAGGATGTTGTGGCCCGACTTGACGGCGTCGACCGCTTCGGCGCACAGCGAGGCCAGCGAGGCTTCGATGCCTTCCTTGCCCCACGCGACCGGATAGCAGATGTTCAGTTCATACGATTTGAACTTGCCGCCGGTGTGCAGGCTGATCTTGCGCAGGCGCGCCATGTCGTCGAAGCCGAGCACGGGCTGGGCCACTTCGAGACGCATCGGCGGGTTGACGTTGTTGGTGTCGAGCAGGTTCGGCTTCGGTCCGATGAAGGACACCAGCGACATCACCATCGCTTCGCGGATCGGGTCGATCGGCGGGTTGGTGACCTGGGCGAACAGCTGCTTGAAGTAGCTGTACAGCGGTTTCAGCTTGTTCGACATGACGGCCGGCGGCGAGTCGTTGCCCATCGAACCGGTCGCTTCTTCGCCGATGCGGGCCATCGGCGCCATCAGGAACTTCAAGTCTTCCTGGGTGTAGCCGAACGCTTGCTGGCGGTCGAGGATCGAGGTGGCGGCTTTTTCGCCCTGGGCATCCTTGGCGCGGTTGTGCGCGAGCTGGCTTTCGGCCAGCTTGATTTCGCCGAGCTTGATGCGCACCGAGTTGATCCATGCCTTGTACGGCTTGGCGTTGGCGTAGGTGTCCTTGAGTTCCTTGTCGTCGATGATGCGGCCGGCTTCGAGGTCGATCAGGAACATCTTGCCTGGCTGCAGGCGCCATTTCTGGATGATCTTCGATTCAGGAATCGGCAGCACGCCCGATTCCGAGGCCATGACGACGAAGTCGTCGTCGGTGACGATGTAGCGGGCCGGACGCAGACCGTTGCGGTCGAGCGTGCCGCCGATGTGGCGGCCGTCGGTGAAGGCCATGGCGGCCGGGCCGTCCCATGGTTCCATCATCGCGGCGTGGTATTCGTAGAAGGCGCGACGGTTGTCGTCCATCGTGGTGTGGTTTTCCCAGGCTTCCGGGATCATCATCATCATCGCCTGGGCGATCGGGTAGCCGGCCATGATCAGCAGTTCGAGCGCGTTGTCGAAGCAGGCGGTGTCGGACTGGCCTTCATAGATCAGCGGGAACAGTTTCTTCAGGTCGTCGCCCAGCACAGCCGACTTCATCACGCCTTCGCGCGCGCGCATCCAGTTGAAGTTGCCCTTGACGGTGTTAATCTCGCCGTTGTGCGCCAGCAGGCGGTACGGGTGGGCCAGCGGCCATTCAGGGAAAGTGTTGGTCGAGAAACGCTGGTGCACCAGCGCCAGCGCCGAGATGCAGCGCGGGTCTTGCAAGTCTTTGTAGTAGACGCCGACCTGGTCGGCCAGCAGCAGGCCCTTGTAGACGATGGTGCGGGCCGACATCGACGGCACGAAGAATTCCTTGCCGTGCAGCAGATGCAGGGCCTGGATGGCGTGGCCGGACGACTTGCGGATCACATACAGTTTGCGCTCGAGCGCGTCGGTGACCATGATGTCCGGGCCGCGGCCGATAAAAATCTGGCGGATCACCGGTTCCTTGGCGCGCACGGTGGGCGACATCGGCATGGTGTCGTCGATCG
>JBDSTZ010000198.1:0-6854 GCA_039927975.1 Massilia sp.
CGAAATTGGGTTCCCGCTTTCGCGGGAACGACGACGATTGTGGTGCTGGGGCGGGGCGCCGGTCTTGCGGAAGACGACCGGGATCAGCTGCCGGCCACGACCATGTTCTCGATCAGGATCGAGCCGGTCTGCTTGTTGCCGCGAATGAGGACGTCGTTGCCGACCGCGACGATCTGCTGGAAGATGTCCTTCATGTTGCCGGCGATGGTGATCTCCTCGACCGGGTACTGGATTTCACCGTTCTCGACCCAGAAGCCCGAGGCGCCGCGCGAATAGTCGCCGGTGACGTAGTTGGTGCCCTGCCCCATCAGCTCGGTGACCAAGAGGCCGCGCCCCATCTTGCGGATCATGCCGGCGAAATCGTCGGCGCGCTTGGTTTTGGTGGAGGTGAGCGAGAGGTTGTGCGAACCGCCGGCGTTGCCGGTGGTCTGCATGCCCAGCTTGCGCGCCGAGTAGGACGACAGGAAGTAGCCCTGCACCACGCCGTCCTTGACGACGTTGCGGCGCACGGTGCGCACGCCTTCCTCGTCGAACGGGGCGGAGCCGACGCCGCCGACGACGTGCGGGTCTTCAAGAATCTGGATATGCGAGGGAAATACCGATTTGCCGAGCGAATCGAGCAGGAAGGTGGACTTGCGGTACAGCGCGCCGCCCGAAGTGGCTTGCACGAAGGCGCCGAGCAGGCCGGCCGCCAGCGGCGCCTCGAACAGCACCGGGCAGGTGCGGGTGTCGAGCTTGCGGGCGTTCAGGCGCGCCAGCGCGCGCTCGGCGGCGTAGCGGCCCACGGCTTCGGGCGAGGCCATCTTGTTGGCGTCGCGCACCGAGGTGTACCAGTCGTCGCGCTGCATCCTGGCGCCCTTGCCGGCGATCGGCGCGACCGACAGGGTGTGGCGCGAGAACGGGTAGCCGCCCGAGAAGCCGCGCGAATTGGCGGCCACGAAGTGCGACTGCTGCACGTGCACGCTGGCGCCTTCGCTGTTGGTGATGCGCGGGTCGACGTCGAAGGCGGCGCCCTCGGCGCGCTGGGCCAGCACCACCGCTTCCTCGGTCGACAGCAGCCACGGGTAGCACAGGCGCAGGTCGCGCGGCTTCATTTCGAGCATGTCGGCGTCGGCCAGGCCGGCGCAGTCGTCCTCGGCGGTGAAGCGGGCGATGTTGTAGGCCGCGTCGACGGTGGCGCGCAGGGCGGCCGGCGAGAAGTCGGAGGTGCTGGCGTTGCCGCGCTTCTGGCCGATGTAGACCGTCACGCCCATGCCCTTGTCCTTGTTCTGCTCGATCGTCTCGATCTTGCCGCGCCGAACCGACACCGACAGTCCGCTGCCTTCGCTGATTTCCACCGCGGCGTCGGTGCCGCCTTTCTCTTTAGCAAAGGCCAAAACGTCGGCGGCGAGCTGTTTGAGCTGGTCTTGCGTGTGGATGAAGACGGATTCGTTCATGTCGTGGTTTCTTCGGCTGGCCGTTAAAAGGGTTATCATAGCAGTCGTTTACAGTTTTTACCGGTCGGCCGTGCGCCTGTCGGCTCCATATCATGCCAAATCCAAACCGCGGCGCCTGCGGGTTCCAGTCCTCCGAGTTCGAAGAAGAATACGAGCGCCCTTCAAAGTCCGAACTCAAGCGCCAGATGAGCGAATTGCAGAAGCTCGGCGAGATCCTGGTGGCCGAGCCGCGCGACCGCGTCAAGCGGGTGCCGATGCCGGAGGACGTGCGCGACGCGATCCTGATGTGCCAGACCATCACCAATCACGAGGGCCGCCGGCGCCAGCTGCAGTTCGTCGGCAAGAAGATGCGCACCCTCGACGAGGAGGAAGTGGCGGTCATCCAGCGCACCATCGACAGCTGGAAGGGCATGTCCAAGGCCGACACCGCGGCGCTGCACGCGCTTGAACGGCGCCGCGAGAAGCTGCTGGCCGACGACAAGGCGCTGACCGTGCTGCTGGGCGAGCATCCGGAGCTGGACGGCCAGCACCTGCGCACCCTGATCCGCAACGCGCGCAAGGAGCAGGCCGAGAACAAGCCGCCGAAGGCTTACCGCGAGATCTTCCAGATCCTCAAGGACGTCGGCAAGAAGAACAAGCCGGCGGCCGCCGACGAAGGCGACGACATCGACCAGGATGACGCCGATGAGTCCAACGACGAATAAGGTGGGCGACGAGCCGGCGGGCGACGAGCCGGTGAGCGAGGAACTGGTGATCGGCCTGGTGTCGGTGTCCGACCGCGCCAGCGGCGGGGTGTATGAAGACAAGGGCATTCCGGCGCTGGCCGACTGGCTGGCGGCGGCGCTCACCACGCCCTACCGCATCGAATCGCGCCTGATCGCCGACGAGCAGGCGCTGATCGAACAGACTTTGATAGCGCTGGTCGACCAGGTCCGCTGCCATCTGGTGCTGACCACCGGCGGCACCGGGCCGGCGCGGCGCGACGTGACGCCGGAAGCCACGCGCGCCGTCGGCACCAAGGAAATGCCGGGCTTCGGCGAGCAGATGCGCCAGATCAGCCTGCGCTTCGTGCCGACCGCGATCCTGTCGCGCCAGGTGGCGGTGATCCGCGAGACGCTTGACCACGCGGCGCTGATCATGAACCTGCCGGGCCAGCCGAAGGCGATCAAGGAGACGCTGGAAGGCTTGCGCGGGCCTGACGGCGCGACGCTGGCCGACGGCGTGTTCGCGGCGGTGCCCTATTGCGTCGACCTGATCGGCGGACCCTACATGGAAACCAATCCGGCGGTGTGCAAGGCGTTCAGGCCGAAGTCGGCGCTGCGCCCGGCCCCCCCACCCCAACAACAGGACAAGCCATGAGCCAGTACCTCGAATCGATTCAAATCGACAGCGCGCCAAACCCCACGGTGGCGATCATCTGGATGCACGGCCTGGGCGCCGACGGCAACGACTTCGCGGCGATGCCGCAGGAACTCGATCTGCGCGGCCTGCCGGCGATCCGGTTCGTGTTCCCGCACGCCGAGACGATGCCGGTGACGATCAATAACGGTTACGTGATGCGCTCGTGGTACGACATCAGCAATGCCGACCTGACCCGCCGTGAAGATGAAGGCGGCCTGCGTGCCTCGCAGCGCCAGGTCGAGGCGCTGATCGCGCGCGAGAAGGAGCGCGGGATTCCGGCCGAGCGCATCATCCTGGCCGGCTTTTCGCAGGGTTGCGCGATGGCCTACCAGACCGGCTTGCGCCATCCTGAAAAACTGGCGGGGTTGATGTGCCTGTCCGGTTATGTGCCTATCGCGACCACCGTGGCGGCCGAACGCAGCGCGGCCAACCAGGCTACGCCGATCTTCATCGCGCACGGCCGGCACGACGGCGTGGTGCCGGTCGCCCGCGCCGAGGCGTCGCGCGATCTGCTTGTATCGCTCGGCTATCAGGTCGAGTGGCATGAGTATCCGATGCAGCACTCGCTGTGCCTGGAAGAGATCAACGATATCAGCGCCTGGCTCAGGAAAGTACTGGTCTAATTCTCAACACCTGCAATGGGGTCGGAGTCGGATTGTTCGGCATAATGTGGCCGGCAGTTGGCTGCGGCCCCATTTGTTTTTTTGCGCGGCGCCCGTGTCGGCGCCGGCTGTAGCATCACTGAAAGGCAATCATGAAAAAAACCGGTATGGCGAAGAGCGACGCCAAGAAATTGATGGGCAAGATGGTCGCGCCAGGCGGCGCCGCGTTCGGCGCGGGCCAGGCCGAGGTGGTCGACAAGCGCGAACAGCGCAAGCGCGACCAGGCGCTGGGCCTGGTGCCGTTCGCGGTCAAGCTCAACAGCGATCTGGTGCAGCAGTTGCAGACGCTGGCCAAGGAGCGCAACATGGAATTGAATGTGCTGGTGGCCGAGGTGCTGGCCAAGGGCCTGGCGGCCTGACTAACGTTGAAAGGAAGCATGATGGCGAAGAAAGAAGAACTCGACGAGGAAACCCTGGCGCTGATTCACTGGTGCATCGAGGTGGAGAAATTCCTGGTCGCCGGCGGGGCAACCCAGGCCCAGGCGCAGGAACATATCGAGGACGAGGTCGAGTGGTTCACCGATCAGTTCTACGATGGGCTCACGCCGGAAGAGGCGGCCAAGGAGGCGCTGGCCTGAGGCCGGTTTCGCCCTGCATTTCCGCATGCCGGCGGCGCTCGCCGACCGGCAGACCCAGGGTCCGCTTCGGACCCGAGCCGCAACTTTTTGCATCCTCCACGCCGCTTTCCCACGCCCCGCAACTGGCCGCGCCGTATAGACGCGCACCTTCTCACAATATTTAATTATCGATAAACGATAAAAATATATTGATTTCCAGCCTATCGGCGCTTACCATGCAGGTTCAAAACCACATCAACCAGAAAGGCGTCCATGAACATCCAGCAACATGCCCGTATCGAACAGATCAAAAAACTCAGCGGATCCATGCGTCGCCTGCTCAGCCTCATCGCCGGCCTTCTCTGGCTCTTCTGGCCAGTGTTGGGTGTGTTAGCGTTCGTGATTTGCCTGCCCGGTAACAAAGCCGGGCCGTCTGTGCTCGAAGGCGTTGGAATTCTGTTGTTGGGGGTCGCGCTACTTGTGCTGACCCAGAAAACGGTGCGCTACTCGCGAGACTTGATGGCCCATTTCAGCGAGGGCGACATCTTCAACTCGCGCACCTTGCATACGGCCAGAAAGGCCTTGTTGTATAGCTTGACCGGTCTGGCCATCGATATGGGATTCGGGATTTACAGCGCATTCACGCCGATGCCCGTAAGTGCGCTCGAGGAGCACGACACCATCGCCTCCATCTTCGAACTGACGTCGAAGGGGTTCAACGGGTTCATGTTCTTCGGTCTGATGTTCGTGATGCTGTGGACGCTGGAGATCGGCCGCGACCTCTACGAAGAATCCGAGCTCACCATCTAAGGAGGCGGCATGCCTGTCATTGTGAATCTCGACGTCGTGCTGGCGCAGCGAAAAATGCGCCTCAACACCCTCGCCGAACTGGTCGGCATCACGGCGCAGAACCTGTCCGTGCTCAAGACCGGCAAGGCCAAGGCGATCCGCTTCGACACGCTGGAGAAAATTTGCGAAGTGCTCGAATGCCAGCCAGGCGACATCCTGGCGTTCGCGAAGGAAGACAAGCCGGCCGTGTGAACGGCTTGTGGCTACATGCCTTTGAAGCGATGCTGGAAGCGCTCGCTGACCGGCAGCCGCGCCGGCTGGCCGCGCAGGTTGACCCACAGGCGGCCATCGTCGTCGCGGTTGGCCGAGGCGATGCGGCCGACCGCCACCATGTAGCCTCGATGGATCTGCCAGAAGGCGCTGTCGTCGAGCGACTCGGCGAGTTCCTTGAGCGAGGTGCGGATGTGCGCTTCAAGATCGGCGGTGACGACCCGGGTGTACTTGGTGTCGGCGGCGAAGTACAGCACGTCCTTGAGATCGATGAAATGGATGGTTTGGCCGACCGAAGCTTGCAGCCAGGACGGCGCAGGTTTGCGCGCGGCCGGCGCGGCCAGGCGCGACAGGTCGGGCGGCGGCAGCGCCAGTTTCGCGCGCAGCCGTTCGACGCAGCGCGCCAGGCGCGCCATGTCGATCGGCTTGAGCAGGTAGTCGGTGGCACCCTCCTCGAACGCGGCCACCGCGTGCTCTTCGTAGGCGGTGACGAACACCACGTGGGTGCGCCCGCCGAATACGCGGGCCAGTTCGATGCCGCTCAAGCCCGGCATGCGGATGTCGAGAAAGGCGATGTCGGGCGAGCAGGCCTGGGCCATGCGCAAGGCTTCGACGCCGTCGGCCGCCTCGCCCACCAGTTCGGCCTGCGGCCACAGCCGGGCCAGCGCTTCGCGCAGTTCGGCGCGCAGCAGGGGCTCGTCGTCGGCGATCAGGATGCGTGGCGCGACCATGGTCATGCGCGCGCTCCAGGGAGCGCCAGCGGGAGCCGCATCATCGCTTCGGTCTGGCCATCCTCGCGCTCGCGCAAGGTGAAGCGGCCGGCTTCGCCGAACAGCGCCGCCAGCCGTTCGCGCACGTTGCGCAGGCCGACGCCGCTGCCGAGCGGCGAGCGCGCGAGGCCGGCGCCGTTGTCGAGCACGCGGATAGTGAGGGCGCCGTCGCCGGCGTCGGCGAGGAGCGCGATGCGCACCGCGCCGGGCTGCGGTTCAAGCCCGTGCTGGACGGCGTTTTCGACCAGCGACATGAGCATCAGCGGCGGCACCCGGGCTTCGGCCAGTTCGGCCGGACAATCGAGCGTGTAGTCCAGGCGCGCGCCGAAGCGGATGGCGATCAGCGCCAGGTAGTGGCCGGCCAGTTCGAACTCGCGGCCCAGGGTCGCACTCTCGGCGCGCATGTCGGGCAGCGCACTGCGCAGGTAGGAGATCAGGTGGTCGAGCATGGCGACGGCCTTGTCGGGATCGTGGCGCGCCAGGTAGCGCGTGTTGGCCAGGGTATTGTAGAGAAAATGCGGCTCGACCTGGGCTTGCAGGGCTTTCAGTTCGGCCGCCAGCGCCACCTGGCGCAAGGCGGCCAGGTGCAGCGCCCTGCCCTGGCGCTGGCCCTGCCACAGCGGCAGCACCAGGATCACGCTGGCGCAGACCAGCGCGCCGACCATCGCCTGGATGTCGCCCAGGCCATTGATGCCGGTGTGCGCCATCCACCAGCGGTAGCAGCGCATCGCCAGCGCGCAGCCGGTGACCAAGCCGGCGGCGGTGATCAGCCAGACGCTCGGCCAGTCGAGGCGCACCTGGAATGCGCGGCGCGCGGCGGCGAGCAGCGCGCACACTGCGGCCAGCGGCAACAGCACCAGGCCGAACAGGCCGAGCCAGGCGTAGGCCTTGAGCACCGCGCCCAGCACGCCAACGGCCACGACGAGCGAGGCGCTCAGCGAGCCGGCACGCGCGGAGGCGCCCAGCAAG
>JBDSTZ010000199.1:0-6689 GCA_039927975.1 Massilia sp.
TCTTGGCGGCGTATTCGAGGTCGGAGAAACTCTTTTGCATGATCGATGGCAGGCGGTGAACGTACCGATATTGTCTCAGGTCGGCCCGCTGGCGGGAACTGAGGTGGGCGAATAAATCAGTGTTTCCTTAGCGGAACCCATTGTGACGCGTGCAATATTCACCGCTGAATAATCGGCCGCACATAAATGGTGCGTTAATCGGCAATTCCTGGGCGTGAGCGAAGAAACCTATTATCCGGTTCCACGTTGACTAGATCTTGTCGAAAATTCATTGCTACTTGTCGATGGGCCAAGGCTTCAATTCACCCGCCCCGCGATGAAATTGAAGGCGTTCATTTATAAATGTTGCCAAGAAATTTTATTTGTTTAACCGGCCAGCTTCGCTTATTTTGTTCATGCTATATTGGAGCATCAACGCTCGCCGGATCCGCGAGCGTAGGCGAAGTGCTTCCCTAGAGCCCGTGGGCATTTTTTCTTCAACGTCAGAATTACGATTTTGCATTGCGGTAGCGTTTAAAGTCCCGTGTTTGGGAACGCGCTCGCCGGTATCATTGTCCACGAAGAGATTTTATGAACGACTCACGCGCTCCATTGCACCATTCGCGCAAAGCGTCGACCGGTATTCGCGGTCTCGACGAGATGACCGGAGGCGGCCTGCCCCATGGCAGGGCAACCTTGCTCGCCGGCGGACCGGGTTCCGGGAAAACCATCCTCTCGCTGCAATTTCTCGTGCATGGCGCGCGCCAGTGCCGCGAGCCGGGCATTTTCGTGGCATTCGAGGAATCGTCGAATCGCATTGTCGCGAATGCCGAAGGTTTTCACTGGGAACTTCCTGAATTACAGGCGGAGAATAAGATATGCGTCCTTGATGCGCAGCCATCGGCCGATCTCGTGCTGTCCGGTAATTTCGATTTGAGTGGCATGTTGGCGCTGCTGGAAGGCTTAATCGAGACGAACAAGGCGAAGAGGATCGTTATCGATGCACTTGATATCGTCCTCGAATTGCTTCCCGATGCGATGTCGCGGCGGCGCGAGATCTATCGCTTGCATGACTGGTTGCTGGCGAATGAATTAACCGCGATTATTACGGCCAAGTCCGGCAATGACACGCCCGGTTCGTCGGCCCAGCTTTCGCTCGGTTTCATGCAATTCATGGTGGACTGTTCGATAGTGCTTAATCATGCGGTGGTGCTCGGCGTATCCCAGCGCAATGTTCGCGTGCAAAAATATCGCGGATCGACATTCGACGAGAACGAATCCCCTTTTTTGATCAGCAAGAACGGCTTCGAGGTGGCCGTGGCCAGGAGTCTCGGCAGGATCGATGCGAGTGTCAGCAACGAACGGGTTTCGAGCGGTGTGGAGCGGCTCGATACCATGCTTGGTGGCGGCTATTTCCGAGGCGCCAGCGTGCTGATCACCGGGTTCCCGGGCACCGCGAAAACCACCCTCAGTGGCGCATTCGCCGAAGCGGCCTGCCGGCGCGGCGAGCGCACCATGTTCGTCAGCTTCGATTCGGACGGCGCCGAAGTCGTGCGCAACCTCGGCTCCGTCGGTATTCATCTCGGCCGCTACGTCGAGAATGGTATGCTCAGCATGATCTCGGCGCGCACCATCACCGGAAGCGCCGAGACATATTTGGTGCGCATCAAGATGCTGTTCGAGGAGCACAAGGCCATTTGCCTGGTGATCGATCCGGTGTCGACGCTGTCGAAATCCGGGAACGAGCTCACCGCGCACAGCGTGGCCGAGCGCCTGATCGATTGGGCCAAGGCGGCCCGCACGACCCTCGTTTGCACCAGTCTGCTGGACGAAATGGCCAGCCAACAGGAAGGCGGCTCGCCGCTGCAGATTTCGACGTTGGCCGACACCTGGATCCACCTCAACTACCTGGTTCAGGGAGGGGAGCGCAATCGCGGCATGTCGATCATCAAGTCGCGTGGCACGGCGCACTCGAACCAAGTCCGCGAATTGATCCTCAGCGACGCCGGCGTCACCTTGGCCGACACCTACACCGCCGGCGGCGAAGTGCTCATGGGCACCATGCGCTGGGAAAAGGAAAGCGCTGAGCGCATCGCCGCCGAAACGGCCGAGGTCGCCCTCAAGCTCAAACGGGTCAGGCTAGACGCCGAGGAGGCAGAACTGGAGGTGAGGGTCAAGTCCCTGCAAACCGAGCTCATTGCCAAGCAGGTCGAGAAGACCCTGCTGGACAACAGCACCGAAAGCCGCATCAAGGAATTACGGCGCGGACGCAGCGAGATGGCCGAATTGCGGCGCGCCGACGCGGCCAATCTGGCGCGGGAGGAGTCGAAGTGACCTGTGCCTCCGTTTTCAAATTCCGCCTATACGTGGCCGGCAACGCCCACAATTCCCTGGAGGCCAAGGCGAACCTGCGGGCCTTTTGCGCCGCCTATTTGCCCGATCGCCATGAAATCGAGGTGCTGGACGTGTTTCGCGAACAAAAGCGCGCGTTGGAAGACCGTGTCTTCATGACGCCGACCTTGCTCAAATTCTCGCCGGAAAGCGAACGCCGAATCGTCGGCACGCTCAGCCAGACCCAGGCCATGTTGCTGGCCTTCGAGCTCGACGACGTCGCGTCATGATTCCGCTCCCGACCGAGGACGAGCCGTACGTCGAAGTGGCAGCCCTGATTGCGACACTGCATGCGAACGTGGCGCGGCTGGAGGAGCTGACCGGCGGCGAAATCGACACCATCACCGACCCGCACGGACAGCCTTTCCTGCTCCGGCGCGCGCAGGCCGAGGTGCGTCAACATGATGCGACGAGGCAGAACGCGATACTCAATTCGCTTCCCGCCCACATCGCCATTCTTGATACGGATGGCGTCATCGTCTCGGTCAACCAGACATGGTCGTCGTACCCCCGTCCGCATAGCCCGGGCGGACCGGGCGGCGAAATCGGCCTGAACTTTCTGCGCGCATGCGCCGGGTTGGAGCGCGAACGCGGCGCCGCCGGCCCCGACATCGCGGACGGCATTCGCCATGTGCTCAATGGCGGCACGCGTCACTGGTCGCTGGAATATCCATGCCGGTTTGGCTCGGTGCAATGCTGGTTTCTCGTCACCGTGACGCCTTTGGCCGACGAGACATTGCGCGGGGTGGCGGTGATGTACATGGATATCAGCGAACGCAAACGCGGCGAGGACCAGGTGCGGCTGTTCCGCACCGCGATGGAGTGTACCGATGATGCGATCATTCTCGTCAATTGCCGAGACCTGAGCTTTATTGAAATGAACGCGGCGGCCAGTACGATGCTGGGCTATTCGCGCGCGGAACTGCTGCGCATGGGGCCGAAGGATATTACCGACCAGTCGTTGTGGGGCGAGTTGGCCCCGATGTACAACGCGCTCGTTTCGCGCGCCGGCACGAGCAGCTCGGGCGAGTTGGAGTTGCTTCATAAAAGCGGCGTGCGGGTGCACGTCGAGTTTCATAGCCAGGCGCAAAAGTCCGGGCAGGACTGGATCATCGTCGCCGTCATCCGCGATATCACCGAGCGCAAGGAGGCGGCGATACGGCTTCAGCACCAGGCGCACCACGACGGCCTGACCGGATTGCCGAATCGCACACTGTTCTACGACATGCTGGTGCGCACCCTGAACCAGGCGAGTCAGCACGGCTGGACGGTCGCGATACTTTTTATCGACCTCGACCACTTCAAGATGGTCAACGACACGCTTGGGCATGGGGCCGGTGACGAGCTGCTGGTTCAGTTCAGCAGCCGTCTGCTCGAGTGCGTGCGCGTGCGCGACACGGTCGGTCGCCTTGGCGGCGACGAATTCGCCGTGATCCTTGTACTGCAAAATGAACAAAACAGCGCCGCCGCCGTGGCCGACAAGATCCGCGCCGCATTGCGCGCGCCATTCATGTTGGGCGAGCACGAAGTCCACGTCACGGCCAGTATTGGCATCACGATGTATCCGCTGGACGGCGCTTCGCCCGAAGAATTGATCAAGTACGCCGACACCGCCATGTACGGCGCCAAGCAGGCCGGGCGCGACACCTTCCGCTTTTTCACCGCCCAGATGAACATCGAGGTGCTGGCGAAGCTGGAACTCGAGCGAGCCTTGCGCAAGGCGTTCGACCAAGGCGAATTCGTGCTGCATTATCAGCCGAAAGTTCAGCTCAGCAGCGGGCGTGTCGTCGGCCTGGAAGCCCTGCTGCGCTGGGAGCGGCCGGGCCACGGACTGGTGTCGCCGCAGCTATTCATCGCATCGCTGGAAGAGACGGGACTGATCGTCCGGGTCGGCAGCTGGGTTATCGCCACCGCCTGCAGTCAGATCAGCCAATGGCTGCGCACTTCCGTGGGGGCGATGCAAGTATCGGTCAACGTCGCGGGCCGCCAATTTGTCGAAGGCGACCTGAACGCCGATGTCATCACGGCGCTCGACATGTATGGCGTGCCGCCCGAGTTGCTGGAACTGGAGCTCACCGAAAGCTCGTTGATGGTCAACACCGAGCGGACCGTCAGCACGCTACAGAACCTGAAGCGGCGCGGTGTGCAGATTTCCATCGATGACTTCGGAACGGGCTATTCGAGCCTGGCCTATTTGCGTCGTTTTCCGATCGACAAGTTAAAAATCGATATCGCCTTCATCCGCGAAGTGACCAGCAACCCCGACGATGCCGCGATCGTCCTGGCGATACTTGGCATGGCGCACAGCCTGAAACTTCACGTCATTGCCGAGGGTGTGGAGACCGCGGCCCAACTGGCATTCTTGAAACGCAATCACTGCGATCAGGTTCAAGGCTATTTTTTCAGCAAGCCGCTGGCGGTGCCGGCGCTCGAGGCGCTGCTGCTCAGCGACCGGCAGATGCCGCTGCCCGCGCAGACATCGCTGCTGCCCCAAAAAACGCTGCTGCTGGTGGACGACGAGGTCCACGTCCTGTCCGCGCTGCGCCGCCTGCTCCAGTATGACGGGTACCGGATACTGACGGCCTCGTCGGCGGCGGAAGGTTTCGAATTGCTGGCCCAGCATAACGTGCAGGTGATCATTTGCGACCAGCGCATGCCGGTCATGAGTGGTACGGAATTTTTCGACCGCGTCAAGGATATGTATCCGGACAGCTTCCGGATTGTCCTGTCCGGCTATACCGACCTGGAATCGATCATGCGGGCGGTGAACAAGGGCGCTATTTACCGTTTTTATACCAAGCCCTGGGATAACGCGGTGTTGCGGGCGGATTTGCGCGAAGCGTTCCGGCACTACAGCCTGCTGCTTGACATCGAACTTGGCGATGTGAATTGCGTCGGCTCGCTTCCCCCAAGCTGCGAGCAAGCGGTGTTGGACACCTAGGCCTCGTTGGACGATGAGGTTTCGTGCCCGCTGGCGAGCCGATCAACAGGGCTATTTTGCGCACCGCATTAAGCGAATTTGTCCGGACTTGGCGACGTTTGCAAGCGATGCGCGCTTCCGCATCGGTCATCGCCGTCCGTTACGAATCATGGCGCGTCGCCGAGCGGTGCGGTCAAATTTTCGCCACCAGCGCCGACAGCTTCTTCAGCTCCCGTTCGCTGCGCTCGCTGTAGCGATCGGTCAGGTACTCGCTTCGCCCGCGCATCAGCAGCGTGAACTTGACCAGTTCCTCCATCACGTCGACCACCCGGTCGTAGTAGCCGGACGGCTTCATGCGGCCGGCCTCGTCAAATTCCTGGTATGCCTTCGGCACCGACGATTGATTCGGGATCGTGAACATGCGCATCCAGCGGCCCAGCAGGCGCAGCGTGTTGACCACATTGAACGATTGCGAACCGCCGCACACCTGCATCACCGCCAGCGTGCGGCCCTGGCTCGGCCGCAAGGCGCCTTGTTCGAGCGGGATCCAGTCGATCTGGTTTTTCATCACCGCCGTGATCGCGCCGTGCCGTTCAGGGCTGCACCACACCTGTCCCTCGGACCATTGCGACAGGGCGCGCAGCTCGACCACCTTTGGATGCGTGTCCGGCACGCTGCCGGCCATCGGCAGCTCGGTCGGATCGAACACTTTCACCTCGGCGCCGAAGTGTTCGAGGATGCGCCTGGCCTCCCAGGTGAGGAAGCGGCTGAACGAGCGTTCGCGCAGCGAGCCATACAACATCAGGATGCGCGGCGGATGCGACCAGTCGCCGGCGGGCGCGAGCTTGGCCAGCGTGGGCGTGTCCAGCTGGGCCGCTTTAATGTTTGGTAGGTCTTCAATCATGTTCGTGCTCCTTGAAATCGCTCGGGGCGACGGTGCCGCCCACGGTGGCGTCGGCCGGCGGGGCAGGGTAGAGCCAGCAGAACACCAGTGTGGCGGCGGCCGCGCCCAGTAGTTGGGCGGCGATGAAACCGGGTGCGTCGGCAGGACGGATGCCGGCAAAAGTATTGGTCGCGCTGCGCGCCAGCGTGACGGCGGGATTGGCGAACGAGGTCGAGGCGGTGAACCAGTAGGCGGCCGTGATGTAGGCGGCCACCGCGAACGGCGTGGCGGCGGGGCGGCTGCGCGAACAGCCGATGATCACGCCGATCAGCCCAAAGGTTGCGACAAATTCGCTCCACCACTGCGCCGGGCCGCTGCGCACGTGCACCGAGGCGGCGAACAGCGGCAGCTCGAACATGCCATGCGCGGCAGCGACGCCGGCAAACGCGCCCATCACCTGAACGGCGATGTAAGGCAGCACATCGCGGTACGCTACCTTCTGTTGCCACGCTTCAG
>JBDSTZ010000200.1:0-2176 GCA_039927975.1 Massilia sp.
GTCGCCGCCGCGCCCGCGCCCGCCAGCGCGCCTGCCCTCAAGTGCGCCCCGCCCGCCGTCGTCGACGATCCCCACCACGCGCCGCGCAACGCCCATCCCGGCCCCGAACAGGCGCGCATCCGCGCCCAGCTCGACGCCCTGTATCGCGCCGACGACATGCGCAACTACGAGTGCGCGCTGGGCTGGCATCTCAAGAAGGACGGCAAGCCGCACAAAAAGTCCGAGACGCCCGACATCCCGTTTGACTGGCCCAACTTCGCCGCGGCGCTCAAGGTCATGATCATCGCCGCCGCGATCGTCGCCGTCGGCTGGCTGCTGCACCGTTACTTCGACGCCTTCGCCCGCTTCGGCGGACCGCGTCTGCCGGCGATGGCAACCGAGGTGGGCGGCCTCGACATCCGCGCCGAATCGCTGCCGGCCGACGTCGGCGCGGCCGCGCGCGCGCTGTGGGCCGAAGGCCGGCGCCGCGCCGCGCTGGCGCTGCTGTACCGCGCCACGCTGTCGCGCCTGGTCACCGAAGACCGTCTGGCGGTGCGCCAGGGTGACACCGAGGGCGATTGCCTGCGCCTTGCCAGGCAGGCCGAGCAAGCCGGCCGCACCAGCCGCGCGCGCCTCGATGTCGCCCTCACCGCCACCACCCTGTGGCTGGAAGGCGCCTACGCCGACCGCTGGCCCGACCAGGGCCGGATGTTCGACGCCATCGCCGCCTGGGAGGCGCAATACGGCCCGGCCTCGGGAGCGCGCTCATGAAGCACTGGAGACCATTGCTGATCGGCGCAGTGACGCTGTTGATCGCCGCCCTCGGCCTGTGGTGGTGGCAGGCCAACATGGAACGCCGCGTCGCCGCCGTACCGCGCGTGTCCGAAGCGGCGCGGCGCGACCGCATGCTGGTGGCGGCCCGGCTGCTGCGCGCCAACGGCCACCCGGTGCAGGTGGCCGGCTCGCTGGCCGAACTGCCGCTCGACCGCCTGCCCGGCGGCACCGTGCTGGTCGGCGACGGCCTCGGCATCGTCTCGCCGAAGCAGGCGGCGCTGCTGCTGGCCTGGGTCGGGCGCGGCAACACCCTGGTCACGCGGCCGCGCTGGATCAATCCGGACGAGCATCCGCTGGAAGGCGAGTTGCCGCCGCCCGGCGCGCTGCAACCGGAGGCCGAGCTGCCCGAAGCGTTTCGCACGCCGAAGGCCGGCAAGGCCGGCGCGCCGGCCAAGCCGCAAACCACGCTGGCCGAGGTCGATCCGATCGCCGCCCTGCTCGGCGTGCGCCTGACCGGCATGCCGCGCCTGCGCGACTGCAAGCGCCTGACCGAGCCCGAACCGGGCGTCAATTGCCAGAACAAGGACACGCCCGCGCAGCTCAACTATCTGCTGCTGCCGGGCGCGGCCAACCGGCTCGAACTGGGCGCCACTACCGAGCGCCTGATCGGCGTGGCCGACACCGGCGCCGCCAATCCGCTGCTGCTGCGCGACCAGCGCGGCGTGGTGCTGCGGGTCTACCAGGTCGGCCAGGGCCACATCGCCATGCTCGCCGATAACTACTTCGACAATGGCGACCTGCGCCGCTACGACCATGGCGAACTGCTGCTGGCGCTGGCGGACCTGAACCAGGCCAGCCCGGGTGTGACGATCATCAAGCATTTCAACGCGCCGTCGTGGCAGCGCGCGCTGTGGAACTACGCCTCGCTGGCCTTGATCAGCGTGGCGGCCGGCCTGGCCCTGCTGCTGTGGCGCGCCCTGGCGCGTTTCGGCCCGCCGCTGCCGGCGCCGGCCCAGGAACGCCGCTCGCTGATCGAACATATCCGCGCCAGCGGCGCCTGGCTGTGGAAGGCCGACGGCGGTCCCGACCTGCTGCTGGCCGCCGCGCGCGACGAAACGCTGGCCCTGATCCGGCGCCGCGCGCCAGGCTTGCTGCGCGCCGCCCCGACCGAGATCAACGCCGCGCTGGCCGCCGCCAGCGGCTTGCCTTGGGCGGCCATCGACGCCGCCCTGCACCAGAGCGCCGCGCCGCAGCCGGCCCGCTTCACCAGCCAGATCCGCACCCTCCAAACCTTGAGAAACCACTATGAGCGAAATTGACGCCAGCCTTGCCGCACCCGCCATTCCGGCCGAGCGCCTTGAACAGGCGATCGCCATTGTCGCCCGCATGCGCGAGCAAATCGGCGCCGCCGTGATCGGCCAGC
>JBDSTZ010000201.1:0-4645 GCA_039927975.1 Massilia sp.
TGCGCTGGCTGGGTTTCGACTGGAAGCAGGACGGTGACGAGCATCTTTATTACGCCAGCGACTATTTCCCGCTGCTCTACCAGATGGCGCAACACCTGATCAGCGCCGGCCATGCCTATGTCGACAGCCAGAGCGCCGACGACATGGCCAAGAACCGCGGCAACTTCGGCACGCCGGGCACCAACTCGCCGTTCCGCGCGCGCCCGGCCGACGAGTCGCTCGCGCTGTTCCGCGACATGCGCGCTGGCAAATACAAGGACGGCGAGCACATCCTGCGCGCCAAGGTCGGCGAGGACGCCATGGCCTCGCCGAACATGAACCTGCGCGACCCGGCCATCTACCGCATCCGCCACGCCCACCACCACCGCACCGGCGACGCCTGGTGCATCTATCCGATGTACGATTTCACGCACCCGATTTCGGATGCCATCGAACACATCACGCATTCGGTGTGCACCCTTGAATTCCAGGATCACCGGCCGTTCTACGACTGGCTGCTGGCCACCCTGGCCGCCGGCGGCTTCTTCAAGCAGCCGGTGCCGCGCCAGTATGAATTCGCGCGCCTGAACCTGACCTACGTGGTCACCAGCAAGCGCAAGCTGCGCCAGCTGGTCGACGACGCCATCGTCACCGGTTGGGACGATCCGCGCATGCCGACCATCGTCGGCCTGCGCCGGCGCGGCTACACGCCCGAGGCGATCCAGCTGTTCTGCGAGCGGATCGGCGTGTCGAAAGCGGACGGCTGGATCGACATGAGCACGCTCGAAGGCGCGCTGCGCGATGATCTCGATCCGAAGGCGCCGCGCGCCACCGCCGTGCTGCGGCCGCTCAAGCTGATCATCGACAACATGGCCGACGGCGAATCGATCGAATGCAGCTCGCCCGTGCATCCGCATTTCCCCGAACGCGGCCTGCGCACCTTCCCGATCACCAACACTTTGTGGATCGAGGAAGACGATTTCATGGAAGTGCCGGTCAAAGGTTACTTCCGGCTGTTTCCGCCGACCGCAGACGCACCCGGCAGCAAGGTGCGGCTGCGCTACGGCTATGTCATCGAGTGCACCGGCTTCGACAAGGATGCCGACGGCAAGGTCGTCGCCGTGCACTGCAACTACTTTGCAGACAGTAAATCGGGCACCGACGGCAGCGCCAATTACAAGGTCAAGGGCAATATCCACTGGGTCAGCGCGGCCACCGCGCTCGAAGCCGAAGTGCGCCTGTACGACCGCCTGTTCACCGATCCGCAGCCTGACGCCGGCGGCAAGGACTTCACCCTGGCGCTCAATCCCGCCGCGCTCGAAGTCGTCAGCGCCTACCTCGAACCGGGCATGGCCGGCGCCCTGCCGGACCAGCGCTTCCAGTTCGAGCGGCATGGTTATTTCGTCGCCGACCGGGTCGACAGCGCGCCGGGCAAGCCGGTCTTCAACCGGGTCACGACCTTGAAAGACAGCTGGGCCAAATAACCGTACTGATCTTGATCAACCCGCTGCCGCTCGCGCCGCAGCGGGTTTTTTTACGTCTCGCCATTCGCGTTCCTATGGATTTTTGAGTGGCGATCCTCTCAGAAATGCTAGGTACCATCTGGAATGGGTTTAGGTAACTTAGATCAATGCCCGCACCGCAATTAACTGCTAGGACCGCCGGACGCAAAGATTGATTTTAAGAAAGCACCGCATGCCCAGATGGTTGCACCGTTCGACTGCCCTGCGCTCCACCGCCGCCGCGTTGGGGACCGGCGCGGTGCTGTCGCTGTCGATGGGACTGGTCTGCTACACGGTCACCGCCAACATCATCGACAAGAACGCGAGCGACCGCTTCGACGGTCTGGCGCGCACCGTGCAGTACACCATCAACGGCAGCGTCAAGAGTTTCACCGATGTGCTGCGTGGCACGGCCAGCCTGTTCCAGTCGACCGGCACCCTCACGCACGACCAGTTCCGCGTGTACGTCAAGGGGCTCTCGCTGGAGGAAAATTTCCCTGGCCTCGAGACGATCAATTTCGCCATGAATTTCAAGCAAGGCGAGCGCCGCGCGGTCGAGCGCAAAATGGACGAGCTGCTCGGCCACACGGCGAAGGGCTACCCGGTGTTCGCCATCGAGCCGCCCGGCGATCGGGCCGAGTACACCACCCTGACCTACATCGAGCCCATTCAATCGTGGAGCAACAAGTTCGGCATGGACTTGCATGCCCGCACCCCGGTCGCCATCGCGCTCGGCGAGGCGCGCGACACCGGCAAGGTCCAGACCTCGGGCTATCCGGTGCAGCTGCGTCCGGGCATGATGGGGCTCGGCATGCGCCTGCCGGTCTACCGCAGCGGCATGCCGACCGACACCGTGGCGGAGCGGCGCGCGGCCTATGTCGGCTCGGTCGGGATCGGCTTTAGCGTCGAACGCATGGTCCAGCGCATCGTCGACGGCATGCGCTTGAAAGGCATCCGCCTGACCCTTAGCGCGATCGGCCCGGTGCCGGCGCCGCCGGGGGCGCCGGTGGTCCTCAAGCGCGCGGTGCTGTTCGACAGCCTCGGCCTGAAGGCGCCCCCCCCCAGGCTCGACAGCAAAATGCAGCACATCGCCTTGCCGATCAGTTTCAACGGCCGCACCTGGAACGCCGACTTTAGCATCCGCAAGGTCGATCTCTACACCGGTTTCGACCTGTACGTACCGTGGCTGGCGATGCTGGCCGGCTGCCTGAGCACGATGCTGCTGTACGCCCTGTTCCACACCCTCAGTTCGTCGCGCCAGCGCGCCGTGCTGCTGGCGCAGGAAATGACCAAGGAATTGCGCGCCAGCGAGTCGCGCCTGCAGCAGTCGAACGAAACTCTGCGCCGCCTGGGCGCGCACGCCGAGGACATCAAGGAGGGCGAGCGCAAGCGGATCGCGCGCGAGATTCACGACGATCTCGGCCAGAACCTGCTGGCGCTGCGGATCGACGCGCAGATGCTCACCTCGCGCACCAGCGGGCGCCAGAACCGCCTGCACCAGCGCGCGCTGGAAACGCTGTTGCAGATCGACCAGACGATCCGCAGCGTGCGCCAGATCATCAACGACCTGCGGCCCAACGTGCTCGACCTGGGCTTGAACGCGGCGGTCGAGTGGCTCATCGCCGAGTTCCGGCGGCGCACCAACATCCAGTGCCAGCTGATCGAAAACGATACCGACATCCGGGTGAGCGACCAGTGCGCCACCGCGCTGTTCCGCATCTTGCAGGAATCGCTCGCCAACATCGTGCGGCATGCGCGCGCCACCCAGGTGCGGGTCGAGCTGCGCGTCGAGCCGCGCTGGATTTCGATGACCGTCAACGACAACGGGGTCGGCTTCCAGCCCAGCGGGCACCAGAAACCCGGCTCGTTCGGCCTGGTCGGCGTGGAGGAGCGCATCAACATCATGCGCGGCACCTTCGCCATCGCCAGCCGGCCGGGCATCGGCACCACCGTGCATGTCTCGATTCCGCTGCAGGACGAGGCGGGCCGGCCGACGCCCGGCAGCGGCGTGATGAGCGTGGTGGCGCGCGACACGGAAGTTGTCTGAGCCGCCGCGCCGGCGTCCTACATCCTGCCCTCTCGTCCGCCGTGGGAATGCCTCGGCGTCCGTGAGTGTGGCTAGGAATCCACTGATTATTTTGTTGACCGAAATCAAGTTCAGTCTGCATCAAGCAAGCAAAATGAGCCTTACTGCTTGGCATCAAATTCCAGCCGGCATCGAATCCGGCTCCCACCCCAGCGATGGGGAGTAGCACCAGAAGGCCCGTCAGCATCACCCGCAATGTGTCGGTAAGGCAATGCGTATAAAAGCGATAACCACTCACCACTTCAAAGCAAAGGAACCGCCATGAACACCAATATCGAACTGAACGCCATTTTCCAACTCGACCTCGATCCCATCAAGATGAAGCTGATGCACGAGGAATCCGGCGAAGGCTGGTCGCTCGAAGAGGCAAACGCGGTCGAATTCGAATACCGTCGCTTCCTTTGCTTGATGAAGCTGTTTCCGCACGAGGAAACCGCGCCGCGCAATGACGTCGACACCTTCTGGCACTACCACATCCTCGACACCATGAAATACGCCAGCGATTGCGAGCAAGCGTTCGGTTACTTCCTGCACCACTATCCGTACATCGGGCTGCGCGGCGAAGGCGACGAAGTCGAGCAGGAACGCGCCGGCGACCGGATGCGCGAACTGTACGCCTCCACCTTCGGCGCCCCGCAGGCCGGCGCGCAGGTCGAGGCTGCGTGGTGCGGCGCTGCCGATGCTCAGAACAAATCGGCCACGGCCTGGTGCGGCGCAGCTGATGCTGAGAAGAAGTCGGCCACGGCGTGGTGTGGCGCTGCTGATGGCAGCAAGAAGTCGGCAACGGCATGGTGCGGTGCTGCGGACGCCACCGAGAAGTCCGCCACCGCATGGTGTGGCGCTGCTGACGCTGCGAAGAAATCAGCCACCGCTTGGTGCGGCGCTGCCGATACCAGCAAGAAATCGGCCACCGCGTGGTGTGGCGCTGCTGAGGCTGCGAAGAAATCGGCCACCGCTTGGTGCGGCGCTGCTGACGCTGCGAAGAAATCGGCCACCGCATGGTGCGGCGCTGCTGACGCTGCGAAGAAGTCGGCCACCGCCTGGTGCGGGGCTGCCGATGCCAGCAAGAAGTCGGCTA
>JBDSTZ010000202.1:0-6279 GCA_039927975.1 Massilia sp.
GAGCGAGCGCCGCGCTTGTCGATGCCTTCGCGTACCAGTTCGACTTCGTCGCTGCGGCCGCCAGGCTTGGGTTTCATTTCGGGCAGTTTCAGTTCGTCCCACACCCAGTCCATGATGTCGTCGATCGAGAATTCGAGCAGCAGCCGCACTTCGCCCTGGGCGTTGCCGCCGTCGCCGCTCTGGCCGGTGTCGTCGGTGGAGGGCTGTCCCGGCTGCAGCAGTTCGCCGGGCTCGCCGGCGCCCTGGCCGGCGCCGCTCTGGCTGCGGCCGTCGCTTAGCTTGAAACGGGCGTGTTCGAGCATGCGCACCGGTACCTGGACGGTGCGCTCCTGCGGGCCGGTGATGAGGTCGGGGCCGGCGATAAGGTCGGGCAGGTGCCCCTGCACCGCCTCGCGCACTTTTTCGTTGTGGCGCAGCCAGTCCCGCGCACCGCGCGAGAACAGGTCGTACCAGGCGGTATGGATCGTGGCGCTCACGGCTTACCTCCCAGGTCTTGACCATGCATGCTGCTATTCCTGCGCCAGCAGCGTGGTCACGTAGTTAAGCGCTTCGCGCGCGCTGTGCGTGTCGTAGCCGTATTCGTCGACGAGGCGTTTTTCAACCGCCGAAATCTTGGTGCGGATGTCGTCGTCGGGCCGTTTGGCCGAACTGACCAGGCGCAGCACGTCGCGGCGCTGTTCGAACAGGTATTGCTGGACCGCTTCGTTGAGCTGCAAATGGCTCTCCAGGGTGAACTTCTGGCCGCGCTTGTAGGCGCCCATGGCCTTGCGCACCACCTCCTGGCGGAACGATTGCTTGCCCGATTCGGAGATATGGATGATTTCTTCGACCGCCCGCAGGAAGCGCTCGTCGGGACGCCGCTCGTCGTTGGTGATCGGGTCCTTGATCTGCCGGTTGTCGAGCATGGCTTCAACCTCGTCGAGATATTTGTTGAGCAGATCTTGCGCTTCCTGCTCGAAGGACACGAAGAGCGCCTTGTGCACGTCTTCCTTGACCCAGCGGTTGTAAAACTCCTTGCGCGTGAGGACCAGGTAGTCGATCCAGCGGCGCTTCTTTTTGGGGTCGATGCGGGCGTCGCTGTCCATACCGTCCTTGAGCGCGAGCAGCACGTCCATCGTCGACAGGCTCTTTTGATTCGAGCCGATGATGGCGTTGGACAAAGCGTTGATGACGAAACGCGGCGAAACGCCGGCCAGCCCCTCGTCGGGCGCTTTGTCTTTTTCTTTGACACGCCGGACGTCGGCCCGGTTCACCCCATCGACTTCCTCGTTGGCGTGGATGCGCACCTTCTTGACCAGCTCGACCTCCTTGTCCTCGCCATCCTGGATACGGCTGAGAATGGCGAACACGGCCGCCGCGTGCAGCACGTGGGGGTCGAGGTGGACGTCGCGAAACGCCGGCGCGGCCGAGGAGATCAGCTTGCGGTAGATGCGCGCCTCCTCGCGATAGTTGAGGGTGTAGGGCACCTGGATGATGACCATGCGGTCGAGCAGGGCTTCGTTCTCGCTCTCTTGCAGGAACTTGCGGAACTCGGCCAGGTTGGTGTGGGCCAGGATGGTTTCGTCGAGGTAGATGAGGGGAAAGCGCGACACCTTGACGTTTTTCTCTTGCGTGAGGGTCAGCAGCAGGTAGAGAAATTCGCGCTTGACCTTGAGTATCTCGATCATTTCCAGCACGCCGCGGCTGGCGGCGTACACCGCGCCCGACCACGACCAGGCGCGCGGGTCGCCCTCGTCGCCGTATTCGGCCACCTTGGACAGGTCGACCGAGCCGACCAGGTCGGCCAGGTCGGCGGTGGTGGGGTCGTGCGGGGCGTAGGTGCCGATGCCGCTGCGGCCGGCTTCGGAGACGAAGAAGCGTTCGACCGGCATGCGCATGAAGTCGCCGCCGAATTCGTCTTCGACCCGGGCGCGGCAGTGCGGACAGATTTCGCCGGCGATGTCGATGCCGTAGGTGTTGCGGCAGCTGGGGCGCATGGTGTGCGGCACCAGGTGCAGGGGCGATTCGTGCACCGGGCAGCCGGCGATGGCGTACAGGGCGCCGTCGTCGGTGTGGCTGTATTCCTCAAGACCGCGCTTGAGCAGGATGACCATGGTTGACTTGCCGCCCGATGGCGGGCCGAGCAGGAGCAGCATGCGGCGCCCGACCTCGGAGCCGGCGGCGGCCGCCTTGAAATAGTCGACCACGCGGTCGATCGCGTCGTCGATGCCGAACAAGTCTTCCTCGAACAGGCTGCAGTGGTAGTGCCCGTCTCCCTCGTCGAGGAAGGTGGCGCGGATCATGTCCCAGACGTACTGATGCGAGCTGCGGGCGACCCGTTCGGGCGCGGCCGGCAGCACGGTTTCCATGAACTGGGCGAAGGTACCTGCCCAGTGGCCGGCCCGATGCTGTTGGGTGAACAGGCTCAGGCTGTTGATGAAACTGTGTCTGTCGTCTGATTGACGGGCGTGCTGTTCGTTGCCGGATATCGTCACGTCTCCTCCTTGTCCTGGCGGCGCGAACGGAGATCCCCGGTGCGCCACACGAAAAGCCAGTATCGGCGCGCAGGCCCGGCGCCGGATGATGGGTGTCAATGTGCGCGGGTGAACCTTGCGGAGGTTTCGCAGCCTAAAGCGGCGCGAAGGGGCGGGGGCGAATTTTCAAGCGGCTGCGTTCGCCCTCGCACAGAGCGGTCAGAACGCAGGCGCTACGATGGCGATTCAATCATGCCTTTGCCTCCGTGCCAGAAAGAAAATTATGAACAGCTATGATCATTCGACCCAGGTCGCCGACCTCACGGCCAAGATCGCGCCGGTGCGCTTCGCCATGTTCACCACGATCGACGAGCACGGGCACCTGACCAGCCAGCCGATGACCAACCAGGACATCGATCCCGATGGCGGGCTGTGGTTCTACACGTCGACCCACACCGATCTGTGGGAAAACATCGCCGCCCATCCGAAGGTCAATGTCAGCTTCGCCAATCCGGAGAGCGGTCTGTATGTGTCGATCAGCGGGACGGCCGAGCGCATAGTCGAGCGGGCCCGCATCAAGCAGCTGTGGAATCCGATGGTCGCGGTGTGGTTTCCGAACGGTCCTGACGATCCGCACGTGGTGCTGATCCGGGTGGCTGCGCGCACCGTTGAATACTGGGATTCGAGCACCAGCAAGATTGCCGGCATGTTCGAGATGGCGAAGGCGGCCATCACCGGCAGTACGCCCGATCTTGAAACCGAGCACGGCAAGATCAAGCTGTGACTGTGTTAGTCGGCGGTGCCGGGCGGCGGGGTTGCGCTGAGGATTGCCGCGAGGATGAGCACGATTGTCAGGATCAGCGCTTCGCAGCGGAGGATGGCGGCGAAGCGGCCGCTGGCGTCCAGGCGTGAGGGCAGCGACGGCATGACGATGAAGCGGTTGACGCCGCCCAGCGCCGCCGCGCCGAACACCAATCCCATCTTGGCTGCCAATAACAGCGTGTAGGGGCTGGTTAGCGTTATCGCGGCGCCACCGAGATGCCGCCAGGCGTTAAGGATTCCACTCAGCAGAACACATGCCAAGGCGAACGTTGCCGCCCGAGACAGGGCAGGGAAGAAGCCCGAGGATGCGGTGGCACGGTCTTGCGCCGACGATAGCATCCGCACCGCCACCAGGACCAGACCGGTCCACCCGCTCGCGCTGGCCAGATGGATCAGGTCGACAAGGATTGTCCAGCTCAGGTCGCCGTCGAGCGCGGCGTGACCCAGTGTGCTTCGGCTTAACATGAACACCGTCAGGCCAAGGCCGAGCAGCGCCAGGCGCCGAATCCGGGCGCCGACGGCGGCAGCCAGCAAGGCTGTCGATCCGATCGCCCACCACAGGCCAAAATGGGTAGAGCCGATCACCGTGGGAATCTCGGCAGCTGCCTGCAAGAGCGGCAGCTCGCTCATCAGGGCTGCCTCCAGCCACAGCAGCATGCATTGCGCAAGGAACGCGACCAGCAGGGCGCAAGGCATGGTCCGGCGCAACTGTGCCTGCTTGTCCGTCGACCAAGCTGAATGCTCGTGCCGCAACCAGGCGAGAACCAGTGTCGCACCTGTCAGCCAGGCCAGCATCAGGTTCAGCAAGGCGGTGATGGCCGGCATCGTCAGCTTATTTCACGGCGAATGAGAACGCACCCTTGGTCTTGTGGCCGTCGTGCGTCACCACGCTCCACTCGAGCTTGTATTTCCCCGAGCGCAGCGTCGGCGGCGTGGCGATCAGTAAGTCCGGGTGCAACTGGTCGCGCGCCGTCGCCGTCACGGGGATCAAGGCGTTGTGCGCATCGCGCAAGCGTAGCGTGCTGAACGCCGGCTCCAGCGACTCGTTAAATTGCAGCCTGATCTGGCTCGGCGTGGTGTCGAGCAGGCTGTCGGCCTTTGGCAGCGAATCGGTCAGCTTGCCGTGCGCTTGCGCGAGCGCTGCCGCGCCCATCAGGACAAGCGCCAGCGACGATTTGAAAACATATTGGAACTGCGACATATCGATCCTCCTGGTAGATGCTGCGAACTCACTGCTGCCAACTCAGTGTCCTTCGTGCCCGCCTTCCTTGCGCACCTTGAGCGCGTCGGCGGTGGGGGCCGTGGCGGCGGCATCGGGCGCGCGCGGCGCGGGCGGCAATTCGCCCTGCCACTCGCTGGCCAGGCTGCCCTGCGGATGGCTGTACCAGCCGGGGTCCTTGATGTCTCCCCGCGCCAGACCGGGCCGTACCTTCAGGATAGTGAACATGCCGCCCATGTCCATGTCGCCGTAAGGTCCCTTGCCAGTCATCATCGGCAAGGTGTTTTCCGGCAAGGCCATGCGCATGCCACCCATCGCCCCCCCTTTTTCGCCCATCGCCATGTAGCCTGGCACGAGCTGGTTGATCTTGCGTGCCACCGCGCTCTGGTCGACGCCGATCATGGTCGGAACATCATGCCCCATCGCATTCATGGTGTGATGCGATTTATGACAATGAAAGGCCCAGTCGCCCGGTGCGTCGGCGATGAATTCGATGGCGCGCATCTGGCCCACGGCGACGTCGGTCGTCACTTCGGGCCAACGGGCCGAGGGCGGCACCCAGCCGCCGTCGGTGCAGCTGACCTCGAAGCGGTGGCCGTGCAAGTGGATCGGGTGGTTGGTCATGGTCAGGTTGCCGGCGCGAATACGCACACGGTCGCCCTGGCGCACGGCCATGGGGTCGATTGCGGGGAAGACGCGGCTGTTCATGGTCCACAAGTTGAAGTCGAGCATGGTGTTGACGCGCGGTGTGTAGCTGCCCGGATCGATGTTGTAGGCGCCGAGCAGGAAGACGAAGTCGCGGTCGACGGCGTGCAGGGCCGGGTTCTTCGGGTGGGTCACCCAAAAGCCCATCATGCCCATTGCCATCTGGGTCATTTCGTCGGCATGCGGGTGGTACATGAAAGTGCCGGCGTGGCGTGCGACAAACTCGTAGACGAAGGTTTTGCCTGGCTGGATGCCGGGCTGGGTCATTCCGGTGATGCCGTCCATGCCATTTGGCAAAAGCTGACCGTGCCAATGCATGCTGGTGTGTTCCGGCAGCTTGTTGGTGACGAAAATGCGGACGCGGTCGCCTTCGACCACTTCGATGGTCGGCCCCGGGCTTTGGCCGTTGTAGCCCCACAGGTTGGCGTGCATTCCGGGCGCGATTTCGCGCACGACCGGTTCGGCGACGAGGTGAAATTCCTTGACGCCATTTTTCATGCGCCAGGGCAGGGACCAGCCGTTCAGGGTGACGACTGGATTAAAGGGCCGGCCGTTCGGCGGCGGTGGCGGCGCGGCCGTGTGGGCCGAGTCGTGCAGCGGCGCTTCGGGCAGGGCGGCGGCGCCGGCCTTGGTGACGGCGGCAGCGCCGACCAGGGCGGCGCCGGACAGGAATGATCTACGAGTGGTCATGGTGCATTTCCTTGTTGGGGGCGCTGGCGGGCGCGGTGTTGACAGGCGGTAGGGGCGCGCTGCCGGCGCCGGTGCCTCCGTCCGCCGGCAAGCGGCCGCCGAGTGCGGCTTCGAGCGCGGTGCGGGCCAGCCAGAATTCTTTGAGAGAGTCGATGTAGTGGTTGACGGCGGCGGCCTGTTCGCGCGAATCGGCCAGCAACTCGAAGACGCTGACCAGCATGCCGTTGTAACGCAGCAGCGTTTCGTCGGCGACTTTTTTGCGCAGCGGAATAACTTCGTCGCGATACTGGCGGGCGACCTGGTAACTGCTGCGATAGCCGGCATAGTGTTCGCGCGCGGCGCTGCGGGCTTCGACAGCCAGTTGCGCGACCTTGGACACCGATTGCATGT
>JBDSTZ010000203.1:0-20922 GCA_039927975.1 Massilia sp.
CATCCCACAGGGCGCCGGCGTGGATCAGCGTGGTGCCGCTCGGCACCGCCTGGGTCCAGCGCAGGTTGAGCGGAATTTCGCGGTTGCCGCCGCCGTCGGCCGAGATGGTCTTGAGCTTGTCGGCCGATTTGTACAGGATGGTGCCGGAGTCGCCCGACCAGCTCGGCAAGTCGGCCACTTCGCCGGTCAGCCGCAAGGCCGGGCCGGCCGGACTCAGGTCGGGGTTCACGCGCATCACGTGCAGCAGCGAATCCATGATGAAGGCGACCCGCGTGCCGTCCGGCGACAGCACCGCGGCGCCCTCGTCGCGCTCGGAAATCTGGCGCGGCGGCGGCGCCACTTCGACGAAGCGGGCCTGGCGCGTGGCCAGGTCGATCACGCGCAGCTTGTTGTAGCCTTCGCGGAAGCGGTTGTTGATGCGTTCATTGTCGACCAGCATGATGCGGCGCCCGTCCGGCGTCCATTGCGGGGTGCTGACCTGGGTGCTCATCGACGGCAGGATCACTTCGGAAGTACCGGTGGCCAGGGTCCAGATTTCGAGCTGGCCCGACAGCGTGGTGTAGGCGATGCGGTCGCCGGTGGGCGACAGTTTCGGCGACGCCATCGAGCGCCCGGGAATCGCCGCCAGCCGCGTGCGCACGCGCGTGGCCAGCACGATCTGGTCGACCGCCAGCTGCCCGGCGTTGCCGCGCTCGCTGGAAAAGTAAATCGCGCTGCCGTCGGGCGTCCACTGCGGATTGCCGTCGCGGTCAGTATCGTTGGTCAGCCGCAGCGGCGCCTGGCCCATCTGCATCACCCAGACGTCGTTGAGGGCGACAAACGCGACGCTCCTGCCGTCCGGCGAAATGGCCGGCGCCGACACGCCCATCACCTGGCGCGGTCCGAAGTCGTTGAAGTGGCGCGGCTTGACCTTGTCGAAGGCCGGCCGGCGCACCGCCAGCGTGGCCGAGAACGGCAAGTCGACGCGGTCGGCACCGGCCGCCGTGCGGGTGCGGATGTGGCCGTCGGCGGTGTACAGCAAGCGGCCGTCGCGCATGAAGTGCACCGGAAACGGAAACAGGTCCTCGCCGCTGGTGACGACAGCGCCGCCCAGCACCAGCTGGCGATCGGCGTTCTGGTAAACCAGGCCGTTGCCGTCTGGCGTCCATTGCGGCGTGGTGCCAGGCGCCACCACCGCCGGTGCGCCGGCGCCACCCAGCGCCATCGTCATGACATTCGTGCCGTCGACGTAGGCCAGGCGCGCGCCGTCCGGGGACACCACCGGATAGCTTTCCGCGCCCGGTCCCCGGGTCAGCTGGCTGAGCGCGCCGCTGGCCAGCTGGACCGACCAGATCTTGTACTGGCCGTCGCCGCTGCGGTCGGACGAGAACACCAGTCCGCTGCCGTCGGGCAGCCAGGCCGGCTCGCGGTCGTCGAACGGGCCGCTGGTGTGTTCCTTCAGGTGGCGGCCGTCGGGGTCGACCGTCCACATGTGGTAGTTGCCCTCGGGCGCGTAGTTCTGGAAGGCGATGTGCTTGCCGTCGGGCGACCACACCGGCTGGGTCGGCTCAAGGCGCCAGCTGGTGATGCGGGTGGCGGCGCCGCCGGCCGCCGGCATTACCCACAAGGCGCCCTGGGCGCTAAAGACGATGCGGCGGCCGTCCGGCGAGGGCGCGGCCGCCATGTTGGTGCCTTCGTGGAATTCGACGTCGAGCACCTTGGTCGGGCCGCGCAGATTGTTCAACTGGTCGACGCGCGAGCCGGGCGTGTCGCCCGGCATCTGGCACGAGGCCAGCGCGGCGGCGAGCGCCAGGGCCAGCAGGCTGCAAACGGGCGCGGCGCGGCGCGCGCGGGTCGGTGCGCCGGCTGCGGTGCGGCGCGGATACGAGATTCTCATGGCTGCCTCCGTGGATGATCAAGCGCTTTCCTGTACGCACCAAGGTAGTGCGGGAATCGCTCCAATCGATCCTACGGCGGGCCGCCTGACGCCAGACTGACTGACGAGTTTGGCTGGAAATCTTCCCGCCGCCGATTGGCGCGGGACTGATATCGGTCAAAGTTCTTGTTGAAGCTGCGGGAACTTTGCCCGAAGGCTACCTGCCGTGCGGGCCGATGACGGCGGCAATCCGGTCGAGCGCGGCATGCCGCCCGAGCGCGCCGCGCCTGGCCGCCGGCCACTCGGCTGAGCGCCGCGCGGCTGACCTGCGCGCCGCCGCTAGCGCGCCGCTCCCATCAGCAGGCCTGGAATCGTATGGCCCTGCTCGACCGGTTCGAGCGTCTCGACCACCCGGCAGGCCAGGTGGCGCCGCAGGGCCGGATCGAGCGCGTCAAAGCATGCGCGGCTCACCTGCAGGTCGTGCTTGTCGGCGTTGTTGGCGTCCGGCGCGTCGACCCCGAGCACCAGCACCGGGCGCGCCCGGGACGACAGGTTGGCGGTGCCGCGATGAATCGTCAGCGCCGAGCGGGCCGAGATGTCGCCCATTTTCGGCAGCTTGCGATGCAGCCGCGCCTCGTAACGCGGATAGCGCTCGGGCGGCGGGAACATTGCCGCGCCACGGCTGGCGGCGGCGCTCGACACCCCCAACTCGTCCAGCTCGTCCCACTGGGTGCCGTGCGCCACTTCGAGCGGTCCCATATCCTCGGTCACGTCGACCGTGGTCAAATTGAACGCCAGTGAATTGAGCCGGCGCCCGCGCACGGTGGCCGGCGGCGCCGGAAAATCGCGGTGCCAGGGCTGCAGCTGGGCGCCGGGACCGGGCACGTCGAAGCCCATCTCGACGATCTTGTAGTCATCGCCGAGAATCGCGCGCGAGACCGCCACCAGCCACGGGTGGCTGATCAGTTCAACAAAGCCGCGCAGGCGCTCGGGGTGGATTTCAACGTAGTGGCGCTGCGGCCCGCGCGCCAGCGCGCCGCCCGGCCGCGCGCGCGCCTCGTCGAACAGCATGGCGATATCCTCGCCCAGGCGGACGATGAACTCGCGTGAAAAGGCGCCCTTGCAGGCGATGATGCCGTCGCCGTACAGGCCACCCATGATGGCGGCGACGTCGACGCCCGGCGCGGCGTCGGTGATGGAATCGATGGTCATGAAAACAATCCTTGATCGGCGGGCGGCGCACCATGCGCCTTGCCCCGCTCGCTCAGACCCGCTGCCGGCGAAAAAGTGCCGCGGGTCAGGAAAATTGCTTCGAGCCGATCCAGACCGGTTGCGGCGCGGCCACCGCCAGCACCGCCACCAGGCTGGCGGTGTCGAGCGGCTTGACAAAATAATGGTCGAAGCCGGCGGCGATCGACTTGTCGCGGTCTTCCTGGCGGCCGTAGCCGGTCACCGCGATCATCAAGGCGCCGGCCGTCTCTGGCAGCTTGCGCAGCCGCGTCACCAGCTCGTTGCCGTCGAAATCGGGCAGGCCGATGTCGAGCAGGCAGACCTGCGGCGGCGACGCGTGCGCCATCACCAGCGCCTCGGCGCCGCTGTGGGCCAGCGCGACCTCGTGGCCGTCGGCCTCGAGAAACAGCGCGAGGGTCTGGCCGGCGTCGATATTGTCGTCCACCACCAGGCAGCGCAGCCGGCCCGGCGCGGCGGCCGGCGGACCGTCGCGCAGCAGCGCGCTAGCGCGCTCGGAGGCCGGCGGATGCGGCAGCGCGATGGTGAACACGCTGCCCACGCCAAGCCCGGCGCTCTCGGCGCGCACCGTGCCGCCGTGCAGCTGGAGCAGCGTCTTGACCAGCGCCAGGCCGAGTCCGAGCCCGCCCTGGGTCCGGTCCGAAGTTCGTTCGCCCTGGGCGAACAGCTCGAACACCCGCTCGACCAGCTCGGGCGCCATGCCGATGCCGTCGTCGGTCACCGACAGCGTGACCTGCTCGGCGCTGCGGGTGACCACCAGCTGCACATGGCCGCCCTCGGGCGTGTACTTGGCCGCGTTGTTGAGCAGATTGGCCACCACCTGCACCATCCGCTTGTGGTCGACGAACACCGGGCAGCTGCCCGGCACCAGCTGGACCGTCAATTGCTGGCGGCGGCTGGCGATGAGCGGGCTGACCTGCTCGACCGCGTCGCCGACGATCGCCCCCATCTCGCGCAGTTCGCGATTGAGCTTGACCAGCCCGCGCGTGACGCGCGAGACGTCGAGCAGATCGTCGACCAGGCGCTTCATGTGCTCGACCTGGCGGCCGATGATCTCGGCGGTGCGCGCCACCACCGGGTTGCCGGTCTCGGTCTGGCGCAGGATCTGCGCGCCGGCGCTGATCGGCGCGAGCGGATTGCGCAGCTCGTGGGCCAGCATGGCGAGAAATTCATCCTTGCGCTTGTCGGCCGCCAGCAGCAGCGCCTCGGCGGCATCGCGCTCGCCTTCCTTCTTCTCGAGCGCCTCGGCCATCTCGTCGAGCGAGCGGGCCAGTTCGCTGATCTCTTCCTTGCCGTAGGCGATGCCGGTGCGGGTGCCGAGCGAGCCGGAGGCGATCAGGTTGGCGGTGTCGGCCAGGGTGCGGATGCGGCGCACCACCAGCAGGTCGCCGCCCAGCCAGGCGGCCAGCAGCGCGAGCAGCACCGTGGTCGCCAGGCCCAGCAGCGCCAGCCGGTGGTCGTGCCAGGCGTCGGCCAGGATGTCGTCCTGCGGCACGCCGATCAGCACCGAGTAGTCGGACAGTGTGCTGGCGCCGACCCGCGCGGTGGCGTACAGGCGCTCGACGCCGTCGCTGTCGAGCAGCAGCATCGGCGCCGGCCGCTCGCGCGCCAGTTTCAGCAATTCGTCGCTGGCGCGCTTGCCGAACCAGCCGGCCGGATCGGGCCGGCGCGAAATCACGTTGCCGTCCGAATCGATGGTCCACAAGCGCGAGCCGGCCGGCAGGCGCACCTCGTCGACGAACTTGTCGAGCGACGTCAGGTCGAGCGCGCCGAACAGCACGCCCAGCACCTTGGTGTCCTTGATGATCGGGAAAGTCATGTTGATGGTGTGCTTTTGCACCACCCGGCCATAGACGTAATTGCCGGCGATGAAACGGCGCTCGGCCACCGCGCGGCGAAAGTGCGCGCGGTCGCCCAGGTTCACCCGGCCGGTCAGCGGCACCGCGCTGCAGACGACGTCGCCGTCCATGCCGATCACGCCAAAATTGACGTAGTCGGCGTTCTTCGACAGGATGTCGGCCATCAGCGCGTCGCAGCCCTCGTGCCCGCCCAGCACCGCCGGCACGCTGGAGAGATCGCGCAGGATCTGCATGCCGCCCTCGATCGACTGGGCCTCGTTGGCGGCGGCCAGCTTGGTCAGGCGCTGCAGATTGTCGCGCGCCGTCGCCAGCGCATTGGTGCGCTCGCGCACGCCGGTGACCACCGTCATCGCCACCATCGGCGCGGTGGCGACGATCACCAGCAGCAGCAGGCGCGCGCGCAGGCTTTTCGGCAGAAAACGACTCAGCATGCCGTGCCCGGACGAAGCATCATGCCTTGCGCGCGGCGCGCGCGTTGCCGAAGTCGATCAGGCGTGCGACCCCGGTCATCAGGGTGTCGACGTCGTCGGAGATGAAGCCGAGCCGGATGAAACCGGGACAACCGAGCGCGTCGCCCGGCATGATCGCTACCCGCTTTTCCGTGAGCAGGTCTTCGGCGAAGGCCACCGTGTCGCAGTCCAGCGCGCCGACGTCGCCCCACAGGTAAGGCCCCGAATCGGGGCTGGCCATGCGGATCCACGGCAGCGGCGCGAAGCGCGCCACCACCATGTCGCGCCGCGCGCGGTAATCGTTGACCAGCGCGGTCGGCTCGCCCGAGGCAAACGCGGCGCCGGTGGCGGCCTGGGTCAGCGCCGACGCCGCCGCCGTGATCGGCCCCTGCAGCGTTTCCATCGCCTGCACAATGTGGCGCGGCGCCACCGCGAAGCCCGAACGCCAGCCCATCATGGCGTAGCTTTGCGAGGCCGAAAACAGGGTGACCACGCCCAGCGCGCGCCAGTCGGGCCGGCTGGCCAGGCTGCGGTGCTCGCCGCGGAACAGCAGCTTTTCATAGCTCTCGTCGACGATCGCGTGGCAGCCGGTGCGCCCCATCCAGTCGCCCAGAACGTGCAATTCGGCCGCGCTGTAGACCTTGCCGGTGGGGTTGTGCGGATTATTGATAATGATGAGCCGGGCCGGCGGCAGGCTGTCGAGCAGCGCGGCGTGCAGCACCTCGGGCAGATCGACCAGCACCACCTTCAAGTTCAGCAGCTCGGCGGTGGCGACATAGGCCGGCCAGTGCGGTTTGAATACGATCACCGTGTCGCCCGGATCGGTCAGCACGTACATGGCTTCGTACAGGGCTTGCTTGGCGCCGTTGGTGACGATGATCTCGTCGGGCGCCGCATCGATGCGATTGTCTTGGGCAACTTTATGCGCCAGGCTCGCGCGCAGCGCGGGCGCGCCGCCGACCCCGGTGTAGGGCAAGGCCGCGGCGCCAGCGGCGGCGGCGATGCAGGCGCGCACCGATGCCGGCGCGGGAAAATGCGAAATCGCGATCGAAAAGTCGATCACTTCTTCGCCGCCGGCCTTGAGCGCTTCGACCCGGCCGTGCATGGCGGTGGTGGCGAGCGGTCGCGCGGCGGCGACCCGTTGTGATACGAACATGGAAGCTCCTTGCAGGAATGCTGGAGCGATTTTACCCTAGGCAACTAGCGCTGTCTGGCAATTTTCCATTGCTTACAACTTTAGCTAGTGAACACGAAGGCCGGTTCCGGCGCTCGGCCGGAGACGATATCGGCGATCGCCCGGCCGGCGCCGCAACCCATGGTCCAGCCCAGGGTGCCGTGGCCGGTGTTGAGGTAGAGACCCGCCACGCGGGTGGCGCCGACCAGCGGCACGTTCGACGGCGTCAGCGGGCGCAGGCCGGCCCAGTAGCGCGGCTGCTCGAAGTCGCAGGCGCCGGGGAACAGTTCCCGCGCGCGCCGCGTCAGCACGGCGCAGCGCGCGGCGTTCAGTTCGCGCCCGTAGCCGTTCAACTCGCAGGTGCCGGCCACCCGCAGTTGGTCGCCGATGCGCGAGATGACCAGCTTGTGGCCGTCGTCGGTGAGCGAGACCCTCGGCGCCAGCGCCGGCGCGATTACCCGGTAGGTGGCCGAATAGCCCTTGCCCGGATAGATCAGCAGGTCGAGGCCGTGCGGCTTGAGGAAGGGCGCCGAGAAGCTGCCGAGCGCCACCACCACGGCGTCGGCAGCCAGCACGCGGTGAACGCCGTCGGCGTCGATCAGTTCAACGCCCTTGACCGCCCCGCCCTCGGTCAGCAGGCGGGTGACGGTGCTGTGCATGCGCAGCGCCACGCCGGCCGCCGCCGCGCGTTCGGCCAGCGCCACCGTGAAGGCGTGCACGTCGCCCGATTCGTCCGTAGCGGTATAGTCGCCGCCGACGATCTTGCCACGCATGCCGGCCAGCGCCGGCTCGATCCGCACCACCTGGTCGGCGTCGACCGGCTGGCGCGGGCAGCCCAGTTCACGCATCAGGGCGGCGGCGTGCTGCGAGCGCGCGAATTCCTGCTCGTCGGTGTAGAAATGCAGGATGCCGCGGGTGAGGCAATCGTACTCGATGCCGGTCTCCTGGCGCAGTTGCTGCAGGCTGCGGCGGCCGTAGTCGGCCAGCGCGACGATCTGGCGCAGATTGGCGGCCACCCTGCCCGGCCGGCATTCGCGCACAAACTGCAGGCACCAGCGCCACTGCAGCAGGTCGGGCCGCAGGCGGAACAGCAGCGGCGCGTCCTCGCGTCCCAGCCAGCCGATCACCTTGCGCAGCATGGCCGGATTGGCCCACGGTTCGGCGTGCGAGACCGAAATCTGGCAGCCGTTGGCGAAACTGGTCTCGCGCGCCGGGCCGCCCTGGCGGTCGATCACCGTCACCTCGTGCCCGGCCTGGCGCAAATACCAGGCCGAAGCGATGCCGGCGATGCCGGCGCCGAGCACCAGCACTTTCATGCTGCGAGACGCCGAGGCGCGGCGATGGCGATGGCGATGGCGATGGCGACAACGGGCGAAATCAGAACTGTCAAGGATGCTCCCGGTGGCGAACTGGCGTGCGGCGGGAGGAGTCAGGCGGGACCGGGCGGTCCGCGTGGCTTCCCTTCGCTGGCATTATCCAGATCAGGTTCGAAGGGTATTTCTCACCCGCGCGCGGCGTTTGCAGCGCACAGGACCCCCAGCAATGCCGCCTCGCGGCGACGGCCTGTATTGTAAGCGATTTGGCGCAGGCCCGAAAAATTGGCTCAAGCGTGGCCGATGGCCGCGAGGGTCAGGCGGCGCAACTGGGCTTCGAGCGCGGCGGCACCGGGCGCCTCGCCCGACTCCACCCACCAGGCCAGCAGCGCGACGATGGCGCCCGCTACATAGTGCGATGTCGCCTCGCGCGGCCAGCCCGCCGGGATGAAGCGCGCAAGGTCCTCCTCCACCAGTTGCAGGACCATGGCCTGAAAGCGCAGTTGCACCGGCAAGGCGCTGCGCCGGCCTATCAGCGCGCGAAACAGGCTGCGCTGCTCGTCGATATGGGCGACCAGTCCGCCGGCAAACGCGAGCGGCGCGGCTTCATCAACCGCGCCAGGCGGCGCGCGCAGCAAGCGGCGCAGATCGTCCAGGCTGCCTTCGAGCAGCTGCTCCTTGCTCTGGAAGTGAATGTAGAAGGTGGAGCGGCCAATATTGGCGGCCGCGCACAGGTTCTGCACCGTGATGTCGTCCCAGCCATGGCGCAGCATCAAGGCCAGCATGGCGTCGCGCAAGGCGGCGCGGGTGCGCAGGACGCGGCGGTCGGCGCGCTCGGGACCACGAGAGAGGGCGGGCATGTGTTGGCTCCTTGCTGGACACGCGCGCCCGATGTGTCCATCACTGCGCACCGGCGCGCGCGCTGTGCTGTTCAAGTCTTAGTCAATTGCCAATCATAGACAGGTGTCCAATAAACCACAAGGTGTCTGTATGATTGAACTTAACGGCGTCAGCAAGCGCTACCCGGGTGTCGGCAAAGGCTTCCTCGCACTCGACGACGTCGATCTGCGTTTGCCGGGCGGTGAATTCGTCGCCATCGTCGGCAAATCGGGCAGCGGCAAATCAACCCTGATCAACCTGATTGCCGGCATCGACCGCCCCAGCGCCGGCACCGTCTCGGTCGACGGCACGCCGGTTCATGCGCTCGGCGAAACCGCGCTGGCGGCGTGGCGCGGGCGCCATGTCGGAGTCGTGTTCCAGTTCTTTCACCTGCTGCCGACCCTGACGGTGGCCGAGAACGTCATGCTGCCGATGGACTTTTGCGGCCTGTATCGGGGCGCGGCGGCGCGTGCGCGCGCGCTGATGCTGCTCGCCCAGTTCGACATCGCCGAGCAGGCCGACAAGCTGCCATCGAGCCTGTCCGGCGGCCAGCAGCAGCGCGCCGCGATCGCCCGCGCGCTGGCCAACGATCCGCCCCTGCTCGTCGCCGACGAACCAACCGGCAATCTCGATTCGCACACCGCCGGCGACGTGCTGGCGCTGCTGACGGCGCTGGCCGCCGGCGGCAAGAGCGTGCTGTTGGTGACCCACGAACGCGAGCTGGCGGACGTGGCCGACCGCGTCATCACCCTGGCCGACGGCAAGGTGGTGCAGCAAGCCGGCAAGCGTCGCGGGAGCCGCCATGCTTGAGCGCCTGCCGGACTCGCTCGCGCCACGCTGGCGCAAACTGCTGCGCGATATGCAAGCCGAGAAGGAACGTGTCGCCCTGATGCTGGCGGCGATCACCGTCAGCCTGGCCGCCGTGGGCGCGGTACTCGGTGCCTACGCCGTACTGACGCGCGAAATCGGCACCAGCTATCTGGGCACCCATCCGGCCGCCGCGACGCTTGAGCTCGAAGGCGATGCCGACGCCGCCGCGCTGGCGATCGCCCGCGCCAGTCCGGGCGTGGCGGTGGCCGAGGCACGCGAGGTGCTGCAGGCGCGCGTGCGGGTCGGCGCCGACTGGCGTCCCTTGCTGCTGTTCGTCATCGACGACTTCAGCGCCATGCGGCTCAACACCGTCACCCGGCTTGAGGGCGCCTGGCCGCCGCCCGCCGGCGCCATGCTGATCGAGCAAAGCGCGGCCGCCATGTTCAGCGGCGCTCGCGCCGGCACGCTGCTGGTAAAGACCGCGAACGGCGCGCCGCGCGCGATCGCCGTGCATGGCATGGTGCACGATCCGAGCCTGGCGCCGGCCTGGCAGGAGCGCGAGGGTTACGGCTACATCAGCCGCGCCACGCTGGCCGTTCTGGGCGAGCCGCGCGCTCTGCACGAACTGCGCATCGGGCTGCGCGATCCGCTGGCCGAGCGGCCGGCCATCACCGCGCTGGCCGCGCAGCTGGCGGCAAGCCTGGGCGCGGCCGGCCACCCGGTCCACGAAATCCGGATTCCGCCGCCGCGCCAGCATCCGCACCAGCGCCAGATGACCACCATGCTGTTCCTGATGCTGTCGTTTAGCCTGCTGGCGCTGCTACTGGGCGCCATCCTGGTCGCCAGCCTGCTGTCGGCGCTGCTGGCGCGCCAGGTACGCGAAATCGGCGTGATGAAGACGGTCGGCGCGCGCACCAGCCAGATCTTTGCGCAATACACGGTGCTGGTGGCGCTGCTCGGCGCGAGCGCGCTGCTGATCGCCATGCCGCTCGGGCTGGCGATCGGCGAAAAGATGGCCGGCGCGATCTCGGGGCTGCTCAATTTCCGGATTGCCGACAGCGCCGCGCCATGGTGGGTGTTCCTGGTCCAGGCGGCGGCCGGCATCGCGCTGCCACTGCTGGTGGCCGCGCTGCCGATCGGCGCGGCCAGCCGCATGAGCGTGCGCGCCGCGCTCGACCAGGTCGGCGGCGCCACCGAGACCCTGCGTCAGTGGGCCGCGCGTTTGCCCTGGCCGCTGCGCAACGCACTGCGGCGCCCGCGCCGGCTGGCGCTGACCGTCGCCCTGCTCGCAAGCGGCGGCGCGATGTTCATGGCGGCGCTGAACGTCAAGGCCAGTTGGGAGCGCAATATCGACAAGGTCTACCAGACCCGCCACTACGACGTCGAGATCACGTTCCACCATGCCGAACCGGCGCAAGTCGCCGAGCGCCTGCGCGCCCTGCCCGGCGTCGCCGAGGTCGAGGCCTGGGGCTACAGCCCGACCGCATTCGCCAGGCCCGGCCAGATCGACATCGCGAGCACCTACCCGGACCGCGCCCACGCCAGCTTTGCGATGCTGGCGCCGCCAGCGGCCACCCGCATGATCAGCTTCCCCGTGCTGGCCGGACGCTGGTTGCGCGCCGACGACGAGGACGCGGTGGTGCTCAACCATGCGGCGCTGGCGCGCGCGCCGGCGCTGAGAATCGGCCAGCGGATCACCCTGTCGATCGATGGCAGGGCACGCGACTGGCGCCTGGTGGGCGTGGTCGAGGAAATCGGCGCCGCCGGCGTCGCCTACGTCAACCAGGCCGCCTTCGCCCGCGCCGCCGGCACCGGCGAGGCGGCGCGGATGCTGCGCATCGCCGCCCGCGCCGGCAGTCCCGCCCAACGTGAACAACTGGTGCGCGCGATCGACCAGCTCCTGCTCGACGACGGCGTGAGCGTCGACACGGCGGTCCCGCTGACCGAGCTGCGCACCGCGATGTCGGACCATATCGCCATCCTGATCAAGGCGCTGATGGCGATGGCGCTGGTGATGGCGAGCGTCGGCGGGCTGGGCCTGACGGCGGCGATGAGCATCAGCGTGCTCGAACGCGCGCGCGAATTCGGCATCATGAAGACCATCGGCGCGACGCCGCGCCGCATCAGCGCGCTGCTGCTGGGAGAGGCGCTGTCGATCGCGGCGGCCGGCTGGTGCGCCGCGCTGCTGCTGGCGCTGCCGCTGACGCTGCTGCTCGACATCCTGGTCGGCCAGCTCGGCTTTGTCGCCCCCCTGCCCTTTGTCGTGGCGGCGGCGCCGGCCGCTGCCTGGCTGGCTCTGCTGGCGCTGCTGTCGGTGCTGGCGACCTGGCTGCCGGCGCGGCGCGCGGGACAAAGTTCGGTGGCGGTGGCCTTGCTTGGCCTGTGAAAGGCCGTTAAGGCCGGATCGCGCCGTTCAAGGTGCGACGCCAATCGCGCTGCAGCGCTCACGCATGGTGATCATGACGGTGATGGATATCGGGATAGTGGCGATGGCTGTGCCGGAGTGGCGCGTGGCGGTGCGTGTGCGTGTGGGGTTCGCGGGCGTCCCAGCCGGCATCGTGTTCATGCTGGTGATGGCTGTCGTGGCTGTGTTCATGCGCGTGCTCGAGCGGCGCGTGCGTGTGCTCGTGCTCATGGTTTTCGGTCAGGTGCAACCACAGGCCGCCGCCCATCAGCGCAGCGGCGATCCAGAACAGCGGACCGGGCGCCTCGCCCGGCATCGCCAGCGCAATGGCCGCGCCGACAAACGGCGCCGCCGAAAAATACGCGCCTGTGCGCGCCGTGCCAAGATGGCGCAGCGCCAGCACAAACAGGACCAGGCTCAGACCGTAGCCGCAAAAGCCGACCAGGCCGGCCGCCAGCAAGGCGCGCGTGTCCGGCATCGGCAATCCCATGAAGAGGGCGATGCAGAGGTTGACCGAACCGGCCACCAGGCCCTTGATACAGGCAATCTGGAGCGGATCGCTGGCCGACACCTTGCGCGTCAGGTTATTGTCGATCGCCCAGCACAGGCAGGCGCCGACGGTCGCCAGCGCGCCCCAGGGCACGCCAAGCACCGGAATCTGCTCCCACGACAGCAAGGCGCCCGCCAGCACGATCAGCAGCATGCCGATGAATATGCGGCGATCGAAATTTTCCTTGAAGACGAACCAGGCGATCAAGGCCGTCAGCACGCCTTCCATATTGAGCAGCAAGGAGGCGGCCGACGCCGACGTCAGCCTCAGGCCGGTCATCAGCAGCACCGGACCGGCTATGCCGCCGGCGCCGATCGCGCCCACCAGCCATGGCAGGTCCGGCGCCGTCAGCGCCACCGGCTTGCTCGGCGGCCGATGTCTGGCCAACGCCCGCACCAGGTAGCAGGCCAGCAGGCCGATGCCGCTGCCCAGGTATAGCAGTGCGGCCAGGGTCACCGCCGCGACGTGGTCGACGAGCGCCTTGGAAAATGGGGTGCTGGCGCCGAACAGCGCCGCCGCCAGCAAAGCATACAGAACGCCTTTGTGGATGACCGCTTGCTCTCTCATGGTATTGCCCATCTGACACCTTGCTAAGTGGCCATGCCGCTCACGCGCAAACGTGCGGGCGACGACCTGATTCCACCCAATTATGCCGCAACCGTCGCATGCGGGCTGTCTGCCAGGACGTGGCGCCCGCTTCACGCTCCGGTAACAATTGCCCGATAGAATCTTTCCATCCCGCTTTCCAAACAGTCCATGACCAACACGATGCTCTCCGCCGCCCCGAACCTGCTGACCGTCTACGTTAAGACGGGGGCGGGACGCGCGGAAATGCATCGCCTCGACAGCGACCTGACGCGCAGGCAGCGCAGTGTCCTGATCATGGTCGATGGCCGCAAGCGCCTCGGTGAAATCGGCATGGCGCTGCCGCTGGCCGAACTCGAAACCATCGTCAGCGCCCTGCTGGCGGGCGGTCTGATCGCCGGCCCGCCTTCCGCCGCGCCTGCCGTTCCCGCCGATCCGGCCAGGCTGGCGCGCATCAAGGCGATGATGGTGCGCAGCGCCGAAGCGTATCTGGGCGTGATGGCCGGCGACGTGGTGCGGCGGGTCGACAAAGCGGCCAACGAAGCCGAACTGAAGTCGGTGCTCGGCCACTGGCACATGGCGATGCGCGAATCGAAGTACGGGCGCGAGGTCGCCGGCCTGCACCTGGAAGAAATCCGCGAACACTTCGACGCCGTCGCCACAATCTGATTGCCACGGCGTCCGCGCGCCGCTCCCCGCGTCCAGTTGCGTCCTTGCTATAGGTTCTTGCCCGAAATTCAACTATAATTTTCCAACTCGGCATTTTCGTCCGCCATCCCGCCATTTCCGCACAAAGGCACCATGCATCTCGTCAGATTGAGGAATATCGGTCGATCCTACAAGCTCGATTCGGTCAGCGTGCCTGCGCTGGTCGACATCAGCGTCGATATCGGCGAAAACCGCTTCACCGTCATCTCGGGCCAATCCGGCAGCGGCAAGACCACCCTGCTCAATCTGATCGGCTGCATCGACCGGCCCGACCACGGCAAGATGCGGGTGGCCGGCCAGAATCCGCTGAAAATGAGCGACGACGCGCTGGCCGATTTTCGCGCCACCCAGCTCGGCTTCATTTTCCAGAACTTCAACCTGCTGCCGGTGCTGACGGCCTACGAAAACGTCGAATACCCGCTGCTGCTGGCGCGCGTGCCGCCGGCCGAGCGCCACGAGCGCGTCATGTCGCTGCTCGAATCGGTCGGCTTGGGAGACCGCATCCACAACCGTCCCGGCCAGCTTTCCGGCGGCCAGCGTCAGCGCGTGGCGATCGCGCGCGCACTGGCACCGGCGCCGAAAATGGTGCTGGCCGACGAACCGACCGCTAACCTCGACAGCAAGACTGGCACCGCCATCATCGAATTGATGCGCAAGATGCAGCGCGAGCGCCAGGTCTCGTTCATTTTTTCGTCCCACGATCCGCAGGTGTTGAAGGAAGCCGACGACACCATTTTTCTGCGCGACGGCAAAGTCGTCATGGTGCAGCGCGCCGACGGCAAACACGGGCCCGGCCTATGAAAATGCTGCAACTCGCACTGCGCAACCTGCTGCGCAACCGCCGCCGCTCGATCGCCACCCTGCTCGCCATGATGATCGGCCTCGACGCCATCCTGCTGTTCGGCGGCTACAGCGGCAACGTGATCAACTCGATGCAGGTCGGTTACGTGCAGCAGCGCGGCCACCTGCAGATACAATACAAGGACTACTTCCTGTACGGCAGCGGCAACCCGGCCGCCTACGGCATACCCGACTACCAGCGCATCATCGACGCCGTGCGCAAGGACCCGGAACTGGCGCCGATGCTGACCATGGTCACGCCGACGCTGCAGCTGGGCGGCATCGCCGGCAATTTCGCCGCCGGCGTGTCGAAGACGGTGATCGGTTTCGGCATGGTCGTCCCCGAGCAGAACACCATGCGCGAATGGACCGATTACGGCAACGTCAACTTCACCAAGCCGCTGTCGCTTACCGGCACCAGCGCCGACTCGGCCATCATCGGCACCGGCGTGGCGCGCATGCTGCAATTGTGCCAGCCGCTCAAGGTCAGCAACTGCCCGCAGGTGCCGGTCACCGACAAGCCGGCCGTCGGCGCCAAGGATGCGCCGGCCGATATCGCCGCCCTGTCCGACCTCGAAACGCCCGCCGCCGGCCCGAAGACCGACGTGACCCAGATCGAGATCCTGGCCGCCAACGACCACGGCGTGCCGAACGTGAGCGCCCTCAAAGTGGTGACTGCCGAGAACCAGGGCCTCAAGGAATTCGACGACATCTACCTGGCGATGCACCTGGCGCAGGCCCAGCAACTCATCTACGGCAAAAGCACGCCGAAGGTGACGGCGATCCAGATCCAGCTGCACCACACCGACCAGATTCCGGCCGCGCGGGCGCGCATCGACGTGCTGCTCAAGAGCCAGTTCAAGACCATCCCGCTCGAGCTGCTCGACTATGAAACCCTTACGCCCATCTACCGCCAGACGATCGACTTCTTCAACTCGATCTTCGGCTTCATCGCCTGCCTGATCGGCGTGATCGTGCTGTTCACGGTCGGTAACACGATGAGCATGGCGGTGGTCGAACGCACCGTCGAAATCGGCACCCTGCGCGCGGTCGGCCAGCGCCGCAGCGGCATCCGCCTTATCTTCGTCTGCGAAGGCATGCTGCTGGGCGCAGCCGGCGCCCTGCTGGGCGTGACCAGCGCCCTGCTGATCGCCACCGCCATCAACCTGTCCGGCTTGAGCTGGACCCCGCCCGGCTACGTCGCCGCCTACCCGCTGCAGGTGCGCGTGTGGGGCGACTGGGGCCTGATCTTCGGCAGCACGCTGGGCCTGACCCTGGTGGCCGTCGTCTCGGCCTGGTGGCCGGCCAACCGCGCCTCGAAACTGAACATCGTCGACGCCCTGCGCCACGTCTGACACCGTCTGAAGGAACGATCATGCAGCGATTAAAACCCCACTTGTTGTTTGGCCTGGCCGCGCTGGCCGCCAGCGCGCTGGTGCACGCCGCGCCGAGCGCGCAAGAAATCCTCAGCGCGAGCGACGCCGTGCGCAATCCGGAAAAAGCCTACTCGCTGGTGAACACCCTGGTCGAATACCGCTCCGGCAAGGAGAGCGGCAGCATGACGCTGGGGATCTACGCCAAGGCCGAGGCGAGCGGCGGCCAGTACCGCAACCTGGTGCGCTTCATCGCGCCGGCGCGCGAAGCCAATAAGCTCATGCTCAAGACCGGCAACGACATGTGGTTCTTCGACCCGTCGAGCAAGGTCAGCATCCGCCTGTCGCCGCAACAGCGCCTGCTAGGCCAGGCAGCCAACGGCGACGTCGTCACCGCCAACCTGGCGCGCGACTACACCGCCAAGGTCGCTGGCGAGGAAGACACCGTCGACGGCGACCGCAAGCCGCGTCACTGCTACAAGCTCGAACTGGCCGCCGCCACGCCAGACGTCACCTACCACCACATCGAACTGTGGGTCGACACGTCCAACAACCGGCCGGTCAAGGGCAAGTTCTACGCCGAGAGCGGCCGCCTGCTCAAGACCGCCTACTATCGCCGCTACGAAAAGCAGCTCGGCGCCGAGCGGCCAACCGAAACCGTGATCATCGACGGCCTCGATCCGGCCTGGGTGACCGTCATGCGCTACACCGACTGGACCTGGCGCGACATTCCGGAATCGTGGTTCCAGCGCGATTACCTGCCCCGCTTCAAGGCTGAATAAGCCCCATCTTCAATACGGAACCGCCACATGCAAAGAATCTCCGCGCTCGCCCTCCTCCTGCTGGCCGCCAGCGGCACCGCCCTGGCCCAGACCGACCCGGACCTCGACGCCCTCGCCTTGCCAGGCGCCTCGCCGGCGCCGGCGCAAAAAGTGCGCGGCTGGCAGCTGGGTGTGGAAGGCGCGCTCGAACAGACCAGCGACCGCGCTGGCGGCGCCGATCACACCGGCGAGCGCTTGACGCTTGACCTGCAGGTCGACCAGGCGATCGCCGAGGGCCTGCGCGGCGTATTCTCCGACCAGCTCGACGTGCGCTGGCAGGACGGCCGCGACACCGTCAACACCCTGCGCGAAGCCTACCTGAGCTGGCAGCCGACGCCGAATCGCGTGCTCGACCTGGGCCGCATCAATGCGCGCTACGGCGTCGGCTACGGCTACAACCCGACCGACTTCCTGCGGCCGGGCGCGGTGCGTTCGGTGACCTCGATCGATCCGGTCACGCTCAAGAAAAACCGCATGGGCGCCGTGATGGTGCGCGGCCAGACCTTGTGGAACGGCGGTTCGCTGACCGCGCTGTTCGCGCCCAAGATAAAGTCCGACCTCAGCGAAGCGCCGTTCAACCCGGACTTCGGCGCCACCAACAATCGCAGCCGCGCCCTGATCGCGGTGAGCCAGCAGCTCAGCGAACATCTGACGCCGCAGTTCCTGCTGTTTGCCGAAAATGGCCGCGCGGTGCAGGCCGGCGCCAACCTGACCTACCTGCTGGGCGATGCGTTGGTGGCGCATGCTGAATGGGCCGGTGGCAACAGCGCTCGCCAGATCGACCTGGCGATGGACCGCGACATCAACCGCTCCTTCCATTCGCGCTGGTCGACCGGCCTGACCTACGCCACCGCCTACAAACTGACGGTCACGGGCGAGTACCAGTACAACGGCGCGGCGCCCGACAGCACCCAATGGGCGGCGCTGCCGGCAATGAACTCGGTGTCGTATATCCGCTATCGCCAGTGGCTGCGCAACTCGCAGGACCTGGCCACCCGCCAGACCGCCTTCCTGTATGCCAGCCTGCAGGACGCGCTGATCAACCGGCTCGACCTCAACGCCATGCTGCGCAAGAATATCGACGACCACAGCCGCCTGTCGTGGCTCGAAGCGCGCTACCACTGGGACAAGGTCGACCTGGCGCTGCAATGGCAGCACAACCACGGCACGCCGCTCAGCGAATTCGGCGCGCTGCCGCAGCGCCATTCGATCCAGGCGCTGGTGCGCTACTTCTACTAGCGCTTGCCCGCGCAGACCTCGCGCACGACGCCGCGCAGCCAGCGGTGGGCGGGGTCGGCGTCCAGGCGCGGGTGCCACATCATCGAGATGGTGATCTGCCGATCGGGCAGCGGCAGCGCGAAGCTGTGCATGCCGTCGCGCAGATTGCCAGTGTGACGTTCGGGCACGCTGGCAATCAGGTCGGAGCCGCGCGCCAGCGCCAGGGCCGCCGAAAAGCTGCCGACGATGGCGGCTACCTCGCGTTCAAGGCCCAGCGCCTGCAAGGCGTCGTCGATGGCGCCTTTTTGCTGGGAACGCCGCGACACCGCGACGTGGCGCCCCCTGGCGTAGCGCGCCGCCGTCACCTTGCCCTTGGCCAGCGGATGACCCGCACGCACCACACCGACGAAGCGGTCGCGGAACAAGGCCTGGGTCTTCACTTCGGGACCGGTCTCCGGCCCAATCACACCCGTCTCCAGGTCGACGCTGCCATTGCGCAGCGCGCCGCTCTCCTTGTCCTGCTTCGGCACGAAGACGAGCTGCACCCCGGGCGCTTCCGCCGCCACGCGTGCGATCAGCTGAACCCCGAAATTTTCAACGAAGCCTTCGCGCACGCGTAGCGTGAAGCTGCGTTTCAATTGCGCGATGTCGAGCTTCTCGGCGGGGCGCAGCACGACCAGCGCATCCTGCACCAGCTGCCCGACCTGTTCGCGCAGCGCGATAGCGCGCGGCGTCGGCACCAAGCCGCGCCCCGCCCGCACCAGCAAGGGGTCGCCGGTGGTCTCGCGCAAGCGCGCCAAGGCCCGGCTCATGGCCGATGGACTGAGTCGCAGGCGCCGCGCAGCGCGCGCGACACTGCCTTCGGCCAGCACCGCATCGAGGGTGATCAGCAGGTTCAGATCGGGAATGGACATGTGCAGATAGTAGCGCAGAACGGGCGTGACATGGCGTCTGGTGCAGGTATTGAGTGCAAATGCTGCGTCTTCCGCCATATACGCATGGAGGGTATTGTTTGATTCAATACACCACCGGGAGCAAACCATGAGTCAGGACACGAGCGGTAAACGGCAAGGAACGCTGGCGGCCCTTTCGCTGTCAATGCTGCTGTCGGCGCTGGGCACCAGCAGCGCCAACGTCGCGCTGCCGACATTGGCGCATGCCTTCGGCGCCCCCTTCCAGCAGGTGCAGTGGGTAGTGCTGGCCTACCTGCTGGCGATCACCAGCCTGGTGGTGAGCGCGGGGCGGCTGGGCGACTTGATGGGCCGGCGCAGGCTGCTGGTGGCCGGCATCGCCAGCTTCGCCGGCGCCTCGCTGCTGTGCGGCCTGGCGCCCACCCTGTGGCTGCTGATCGGCGCCCGTGCGCTGCAGGGCGTGGGCGCCGCCGTCATGATGGCGCTGACGATGGCCTTTGTCGGCGCGGCGGTACCGAAGGAAAAGACCGGTGGCGCGATGGGACTGCTGGGCGCGATGTCGGCGGTCGGCACCGCACTTGGGCCGTCGCTGGGCGGCCTGCTGATCGCGGGGTTTGGCTGGCGTTCGATCTTCCTGCTCAATCTGCCGCTTGGCATCGTCGCGTTCGCGCTGGCGTATCGCTGCCTGCCGGCCGACGCGCCGCGCCCGGCATCCGCCCGACCCGGCTTCGACCATCGCGGCACCCTGCTCCTGGCCCTCGCGCTGGCCGCTTTTACGATGGCGATGACGATCGGACGCGGCAAATTCGGCGTGCTCAATGGCGCACTGCTGTTGACGGCCGGCGCTGCCGGCGCCTTGTTTGTGATGGTCGAAAAGACCAGCGCGTCGCCCTTGATCCGCCTGGAGATGTTCCGCGAACGGCGTCTGAGCGCGGCCTTTGTCATGAGTGCGCTGGTCACCACGGTCGTGATGGCGACGCTGGTGGTGGGGCCGTTCTATCTGTCGGGTGCACTGGCGCTGAGCACTGCGGGCGTGGGCATGGTCATGTCGGCCGGACCTGTCGTCGCCGCCTTGACCGGCGTGCCGGCCAGCCAGGTGGTCGATCGTTTCGGCGCGCATCGCATCACCCTCGCCGGTCTGACGGCGATGGGCACCGGTTGCGCGACGATGGCGATGGCGCCGCTGCGCTTTGGGGTTGCCGGCTATGCGATCCCCCTGGTGATGCTGACCGCCGGATACGCGCTTTTTCAGGCGGCGAACAACACCGCGGTGATGACGACCGTGCAGACCGATCAACGCGGTGTGGTGTCGGGCCTGCTCAATCTGTCGCGCAATCTGGGCTTGATCGTTGGCGCATCGATGATGGGCTCGATATTCGCCATGAACGGCAACGCCGCAAGCGGGATGCGCGCAACCTTCGCTCTGGCCGCCCTGCTCATCGTCGCCGCGGCTGGACTGGCCATCTTCGTCGGCAGAGCGCGGTGGGCGGGGTCGCCGCCCAGGCACGCGGTCACATCATCGCGCTCGTGATCTGCCGATCAGGTAGCGGCAACGCTAACCTAGGGTTTCGCAGGGCCGGTCAGGAGCAGCATCAGCACACTGTGCGGCGCCAGCCGCGCTTCCAGTTTGGCGTTGGTGTCGCCTGTCTTCTTGCTCCACAGGTCAGACCAGCGGTAGACGGTCTGCTTGAAATCGACCGACCGCTGGCTCAGGTCATCGACCAGGATTTGCTTCTTCCAGTCATGGTGAACGTCGGCAGCCTGATTGGAGCGGTTCAGGAACATCAGTGCCCACTGGCCGCCGTCGAGCGGCTTGGCATAGACCTCCAGCGGACCGTCGGCCAGCACGCGCAGCGCCTGCACACCCAGCTTGTCCTGGCTCACCGCGATCACGCCGGGGTTGGTCAGGATGCGGCGGGTCGACT
>JBDSTZ010000204.1:0-6910 GCA_039927975.1 Massilia sp.
CACGGCGGCGCCAACGAAGCAGCGCTCAACATGCTCAAGGAAATCGGCACGGTCGACAAGATCCCGGAGTTCATCCCCAAGGTCAAGGACAAGAACTCCGGCGTCAAGCTGATGGGCTTCGGTCACCGCGTCTACAAGAACTTCGACCCGCGCGCCAAGCTCATGCGCGAAACCTGCCATGAAGTGCTCGAAGAACTGGGCCTGCACGACGACCCGCTGTTCAAGCTGGCCATGGCGCTGGAAAAAATCGCCCTGGAAGACGATTACTTCGTCTCGCGCAAGCTGTACCCGAACGTCGACTTCTACTCGGGTATCGTGCAGTCGGCGCTGGGCATTCCAGTGTCGCTGTTCACCGGAATCTTCGCGATGGCCCGCACCATCGGCTGGATCGCCCAGTGGAACGAGATGATCTCCGATCCAGAGCAGAAGATCGGCCGTCCGCGCCAGCTGTTCGTCGGTTCGACCACCCGCGAAGTCAAGCCGATCGGCGATCGTCCGTAAGCTGCAATGTACCGGCGTTCGCGCCGGGATGAAAAAAGCGAGCCGAGGCTCGCTTTTTTATTGGGACGACGCGCCTAGGTCCGACTAAACCGCTGATGCGCAATGAGCTCGCGCCGCCAGACCGACGACGCTGCCGGTTCCGCTACTTCGACCGGCCGTCGTATTTTTGGACAGGGATCGCGTCCAGATCGATCCCTTCCACACAGCGCAGATTGATCGCCGCCATCGTGTTCCCCTTCGGATCCTTGCCCTCGCCAAACGGATGCATGCCGCAGGTCGGGCAGAAGTGGTGCTCGATCACGTGCTTGTTGAAGGTGTAGGTGGCCATCGCCTCGCGCGGCGTGAGCAGTTCGAGGTCGCTGCCCGGCACGAACATCATCAGCGCGCCCTTGCGCGAACAGATCGAACAGTTGCACGACATCGCACCGGTGATCTCGCCCTTGAATTGAAATTTGATATTGCCGCAGTGGCAGCTGCCTTGATGTTGCATATCGTTCTCCCTGTGATGAGTTGATTAGTGCAGCGTGTCGGCCGTCGCGCGCACGCGTCCGATGACGGTTTTCCAGCCCTCGCTCATGGTCTTGAAGGCGGAATCGTTTCTCGGCGTGACGAAGCCGGCGTGTTCCAGCCGCAAGCGGGTGCCGGCCTCGACCTTGGCCAAGGTCCACGTTACCACGGTGTCGAGCCGGGAGCCGTACCCGACGTTGCTCTCGTCGCCGCCACGCCAGGCGTACACCAAGCGCTCGTTCGGCACCGCCTCGAGCACCTCGCACTCGATCGTGCCGTCCCACGCGCCGGCCGGCGTGGTCTGGAAAGTGAAGCGCGTGCCCGGCACCGCCTCGAAACCGGTGGGCGTCATGAACCAGCGGCCGATCAGCTCGCCGGTGGTGAGGGTTTTCCAGATCAGCTCTGGGGCGTGCGGAAAGACTTCGTCGACAACGATCGCCTGGGTATCGGGCAAGAGGGCAGGGTGGTTCATGGGTCGATTTCCTTCAATAGGGTTCGCAGGTTGGCAAAGCGCTCGCGCCAGAAGACGCCGTAATGGTTCATCCAGTCGGCCAGCGGCTCAAGGCCAGCTGGCTGGGCGCGGTAGTAGACCTTGCGGCCTTCGGGCCTCTCGGCGATCAGGCCGGCCAGTTTCAGGGACTTCAAGTGTTGAGACACCGCGCCCTGTGTGACGCCACTGCCGCGCGTCAGCTCGGCAACGGTGATTTCGTCGGCATCGACAATGCGTTCGAACACGGCGCGCCGGGTCGGGTCGGCGAGGGTGCGCATGACGGCATTGATGTCGGGGGTGGCGTTCATGGGTATACATTAGTATCAACTAATGAATTAGTCAAGGCTAATGATTTCGAAGTGCGACGCTGAGGGCGCGCCTGGCTGAGCGACATGCCGGCGATGCCGCCGCCGCGCCCGAACGGGTAGAATGAGGCCGCCCGGCGCCTTGCCGCCAATGTTTGAAACCAGCTCAATCGCCTTCCGATGCCTACGCAGCGCCACATTCCCTACATCGGCCGCTTCGCCCCATCGCCGACCGGCCCGCTGCACGCCGGCTCGCTGGTCGCCGCGCTGGCCAGCTATCTCGACGCGCGGGTCCACCACGGCCGCTGGTTGCTGCGCATCGAGGATGTCGACCAAGGCCGCAGCGCCGCCGGCGCGGCCGAGGGCATGATCGCCTTGCTGCGCACGCTCGGCATGGAATCGGACGGCGAGATCGTCTGGCAAAGCCGGCGCGGCGCGCTGTACCAGGCCGCCTTCGACCGCTTGGCCGGCCACACCTATCCATGCGGCTGCAACCGGCGCGAGATCGCCGATTCGCGCTTGGGCAGCGGACCGGATGGGGCGCCGATCTACCCGGGCACCTGCCGCGCCGGTCTCGCCGCAGGCCGCGAGGCGCGCAGCCTGCGCCTGCGGGTGCCCGACACGGACGACGCCATCGCCTTCATCGACCGCTTCGCCGGCCCGCTCACCCAATCGCTGGCCAGCGCCTCGGGCGACTTCGTGCTCATGCGCGGCGACGGTTACTGGGCTTACCAGCTGGCGGTGGTGGCCGACGATGCCGACCAGGGCGTCACCGACGTCGTGCGCGGCGCCGACCTGATCGATTCGACCGCGCGCCAGATTTATCTCCAGCGCCTGCTCGGCGTGCCCACCCCGCGCTACCTGCATGTGCCGGTCGTGCGCAATGCGAACGGCGAAAAACTCTCCAAGCAAACCGGCGCAGTGGCGGTGGCGCCGGGCGACGAGCGCGCCGCCGTCGCAGCCCTGTGCGAGGCGGCCGGTTTTCTCGGCCTGCCGCTGGCGCCGGTCACCACCTTGCTGCGATTCTGGCAGGCGGCGATACCGGCGTGGGCGGCGCTGCTGGCCGCGCGCGAAGTCACGCCGTCAGGCGCGCCGCCTTGACATCAAGCCCAGTCCCGCCAGCCCCAGTCCCAGCATCGCCCAGCCGGCCGGCTCGGGAACCGCAGTGACCACGAAGCCGCGTATTTCACCATTCGGGTAGGCCGTCGTATGGATGTTGACGTAGGCCTCGTTGGCGTTGATGCCGCTTACCAGCGCCGCCGCCGTCGCCGCCGTGCCGCCGTTGGCCGCCAGGAAGGCCGGGTTGTACCAGCTTGGGTCGCTCAGGTCGAAGGTATGCTGGTAGTTGCCCGACGTGACACCCTGCGGAAAACCGGTGAAGGTCGGCAGCTCGCCGGCCACCGGCGCCGTCCCCGTAAATGGCGAACCCGTGCAGCAATGGATATGCGCCGCCATGGTCGTACTAAGCAAACTGGCGAACGGCATCGTCACTTGCAGGCTCAAGGCGGTCGGATCGAGCTCGATCACGGTGTTGGAAAAGCCCGGCGACGCATTCGGCGGCGCTTCGATCTGGCCGTTCAGATTGGCGCGGTAACTGGCATTGACCGCCTGGCTCAAGCTCGCGGCCAGCAGCAGCGGGGCTGCCACCGCGAGGTGGGTGAAGACATGTTTCATGAGATATCTCCTTCTTGCTTGGTGTGACGACACGGCGCCCGTCACTGGCGCCGTTTAAAATCTACTAGTCAGCAGCGGTTCAGCCGTGCACCGTACGACGGGGCAAACGATTGGTCCTTAGCAGCAGTGCGACCAAAATCCTGCAAACCGGTCATCATGCTGAGCAACAAGAAAAGGAAATACCATGCGCCGCTCACTCCTCCCCGTCTCGCTTCTTTCCACCGCCATCCCGCTGTCGCTGCTGTTCGCCTGCACCGGCGCCGCCGCCCAGGATGCCTCGCTGCTGGCCGGCGGCCTGCGCAACCTCGATGTCGGCGAATCCTCATTCGCCGCGGAGCTGGGTTATGCATACCGGATCAACCGTTACAGCTCGCTCAGTGCCGAATATCTCAACGAAGGCCATCCCGATAAACACCACCGCGACGGACTCACCTCGCAGTACTGGCTGCACAGCGCGGTGCCGCAACAGGGGCTCTCGTTCGGCGCCGGCTTCGGTCCCTACTATTTTTTCGACACCACCACAGGGTCCGGCTCGGCCACCGACTACCGCAACCTGCACGGCTGGGGTTCGATCCTCAGCATCAACGCCAAGTGGCACCTGGAAGAACGCACCTATCTGGAAGTGCGCGCCAACCGCGTGCGCACGCATGGTTATGGCGATTCCAACAGCCTGTTGTTCGGCGTCGGCTACGAGTTGCGCAACTTGCCCCAGTCGGTGGTGCAGCGCAATGAGAAGGCGGGCGACCGCTATGTCATGCTGATGGGAGGCCAGGCGATCGTCAACAGCTTCGAGTCCGAACGCGCGCGCGCCTACGCCATCGAATACCGCGACACCATCAGCCGGAATATCGAGTGGAGCGCGCAATGGCTTAGCGAGGGCAAGGTCGGCCTGGTCGAGCGCAGGGGGGCGGCGGCCCAGCTCTGGTTGCTGCGGCCCTTCACCGAGCGCACCGTGCTGGAAATCGGCGGCGGCCCCTACCTCATGCGCGACCGCGTCAACCGCAGCGACGCCAACGAGGATTCGAAGTTCCACCTGGTGCCGCTGCTGTCGATCGGCATGCGCTGGCGCCTCGGGCCCGACACCCGCGTGCAATTGAGCTGGAGCCGCGTGGTCACCGGCTACCACCGCGATTCGGACGTGCTGCTGCTCGGCGCCGGCCTGCGGTTCTGAGGCGTGCCCGTCGCTTAGAACAGGATGTTCGCGCTCAGCAGGGCGAACCGTTCGGCGCCCAGGACCACGCGCGAGCCGCCGTTGTTCAGTGAACTCACGTAGAACTTGTCGGTGAGGTTGTAGACATTGAGCTGCAGCGCGACGTTGTTGCTGACCTTGTAGCGCAGCATGGCGTCGGCCACCGCGTACGCCGGAATGCCGGGCGCCGTCGTGAGGGCCGCGCCTGGCGCCACGTTGCGTTTCTGTTCGCTCGAATAGCGCAGGCCGCCGGCCATGCTCAGCGCGTCGTTCCACTTGTAGCTGGTCCACAGCGTCGCGGTCAGGTCGGGCGACCAGCGCGTGTCGGTGCCGGCCACGGTGCTGGCGGAGCCTTCGACGATTTTCGCGCTCATTTTGGCGAGACCGGCGGTGATGTTCCAGGCCGGCGTGATCTGCCCGACCAAGCCCAGTTCCAATCCCTGCACGCGGCGCTTGCCCAGTTGCGAGTAAGTCAGCAGGACAGCGTCCTGCGCCGTCAGCTCGTTGCGGTTCTCGCTGCGGTAGGCGGCGGCAGTCACGGCCAGCTTCTTCTCGACCAAGTCCCACTTCGTGCCAAGTTCGATATTCGTGGTCTTTTGCGGATCCATGTTCGGATTGCTGGTGCTGCTGGCGGTGGCGCTGAGCGCGAAGTTGGCGCTGCCGGGCGGCATTTGCGAGGTCGCGTACGACAGGTAGATGCTGCCGTTGGCGGCCGGCTTGTACACGGCGCCGGCCTTCCAGCTCACGAGATTGGCGGATTTTTCGAGCCGGCTGCCAATCAGCGTGCCGAGCGGAATACCGTTGGTGCTGCTGCTGTTGGCAGTCAGCGCGCTCGATACCGTGTTGTAGCGCTCACCGCGCAGGCCGACATTGAGCTGCCACTGCTCGTTGACCTTGACCGTGTCGAAGGCGTAGGCGGCGACCGTGTTGGTCTTGCCGTTGCTCGAGGCGCCGGTGAGCGCCGGGTTGTAGCCGACCAGGGCATCGTTGGGATTCGGATTGTACAAACTGGCGGTGGCCGGATTGGTCGCGCCCAGGCCGCCGCGGGTCGGCGCGTCCTGTTCTTCCGATAGCAGTTCGAGGCCGGCCGACAGGGCGTGCTTGAAGCCGCCGGCGGCGAACTGGCTGGCCAGGTTGGTGGTATTGCCGAGGATGGTGTTCTCTTGCAGGACGCTCTGGCGGCTGCGGCTGATCGTCCAGGTGGCCGGCGCGCTGCCGGCGGCGGTGATGGTGTTGATACCGGTGAGGATGCGGTCGATACTCGACTTGCCGTAGCGGCTGGTGTTGGTGAGCGTGGTCTCCGGCGACAGCTGATGCTCGATCTTGACCGTCACCATGTCCGAGCGGGTCTTCTCGAAGTCGCCGGCCAGGCCGTAGTAGTTATTGCGCTCGACCATGGGCGCGTTCTGCAGCAGCGTATTGGCGTTCAGGTAGCCCTCCAGCCCGATGGTGGGAAAGCCGCCGTCCGGCCGCCCGTCCTGGCGCACATGCTGCGAATACAAATACACGCGGGTCGGCGTGCCGAGGCCAAAGGCCAGCGCCGGGGCAATGCCGTGGGCCTGTTGTTGAATCGCCTTGCGGCCGATCTGCCCGCCGTCCTTGCCCATCACGTTGAGGCGGAACGCGCTGCTGGCGCCTAGACGGCGATTGACGTCGACGTTCACGCGCTTGGTGTCGCCGCTGTCGATCGCCACGCCGGCGGAAATCGCGTCCTCCAGCGAGGGCAGCTTGGTGGCCAGGTTGATGTAGCCGGAAGCCGCGCCGCGCCCGACGTCGGCGCCCGACGGGCCTTTCGACACTTCGATCTGCTCCACGTTGAAGACGTCGCGCGAGACCGCGCCGAGGTCGCGCATGCCGTCGATGAAGATCGACGACTGGGTCGCGAAGCCGCGCATCTGGAAGGTGTCGCCGGCGCTGGTGTTGCCGTTTTCGCCCAGCTGCAAAGTGATGCCCGGGGTGTTGCGCAGCGCCTCCAACAGGCTGATCGCGCCTTGTTCCTGCAGTACTTCCCTGGTGATGACGGTGATGGTTTGCGGCGTGTCCACCAGCGGCGCGGTCAGCTTCGGGTTGCTGGTCTCGGCCTTGTAGCCGACCGCGTCGGCCGTGACCTGGATCGCCGGCAGCGTTTGCGGCTGGGCCGGCGCGGTCTGCGCGGCGCTCAATAGCGGCATGCCGGCGCTGGCCATGGCCAGCAGCGATTGGGCCAGGCGAGGCTGACGGAGGGTGTGGGGCTGGCGGCGGCTG
>JBDSTZ010000205.1:0-4057 GCA_039927975.1 Massilia sp.
TCCTGAAACTGATCGGCGCCGGCCACCCGCTGGCCAGGCCGCTGCAGGAAATCGAGATCGCCGAACTGAACGTGAATACGCCGGCGGCCGCGCTGAACGGCTTGCTGGGTCCGCTGTTGGCCGGGCGCGACGCCGGCCTGGTGTCGGAAGCGGGCGTGCCGGCGGTGGCCGATCCGGGCGCCGACCTGGTGCGCCTGGCGCATCAGCACGGCATCCGGGTGCGACCGCTGATCGGGCCGTCGTCGCTGCTGCTGGCGGTGATGGCAAGCGGGCTGAACGGCCAGAGTTTCGCCTTTAACGGCTACCTGCCGACCGACGCCGCGTTGCGCACCAAACGCATCAAGGAGCTCGAGACGCGCTCGCGCAACGAGAAGCAGACCCAGTTGCTGATCGAAACGCCGTACCGCAACGAGGCCATGCTGGCTGCGCTGGTGGCGGGTTGCCAGGGCAACACGCTTGTGTCGGTGGCGACCGATCTGAGCCTGGCGAGCGAATCGATCCAGACCATGGCGGCGAGCAAGTGGAAGGCGCTGCTGGCGGCCGGCAAGGCGCCGGATTTTCACAAGAAGCCGACGGTGTTCCTGCTGCTGGGACAGTAGACGCCGCCCCGTCCGCCCTGGCGGCCGGCGCGAACGAACTACAAGCCCAGCTGCGCCAGGATATCGTCCTTCAATTGTTGCAAGTCGGGATGCGAGAGCTTGCGCGGATGCGCGTGCTCGACCTGGAAACTGGCCTGGATCACCGCCGGTCTTGGCGACAACACCAGAATACGGTCGGCCAGGTAGATCGCTTCCTCGACATCGTGGGTGATCAGGATGACGGTGTGGCGCTCCTCCTGCAAAATGCGCAGCAGCTCGTTGCGCATCTTGAGGTTCATCAGCGCGTCGAGCGCCGAGAACGGCTCGTCCATGTAGAGGATTTCCGGCTTGACCGCCAGCGCGCGGGCGATCTCGACCCGCTTGAGCATGCCGCCCGAGAGCTGGCGCGGATAACTGTTTTCAAACCCCTTCAAGCCGACCAGCGCGGCGTAATGGTCGGCGACCGCAGCCTTGTCGCCATGGCCGTCGCCGTTCAGGCCGAACATCAGGTTCTGCTGCACCGTCAGCCACGGAAACACCGAGCCATGCTGCGAAATGACGATGCCCTTCGGCCCCGCGCGCAAATGCGGCGCGCCGTCGATGCTGACACTGCCCGTGTCGGGCCCCTCGAAGCCGGAGATCATCTTCATCAGGGTCGACTTGCCGCAACCGGAAGGGCCGACGATGGCGACAAATTCGCCGTCGGCCACGCTCAGCGAGACGCCGCCAACCACCGGCAGCGCACCCGCGCCCCTGCCAAACTGCTTCTTGATGTTGTCGACGACGATCTTCGCTGGCATCACTTGCGCGTCCCTTGTTTTAACGTCCATAGCGCCACCTTACCGAATTGAGTCGTTCAAACTGGCGCATCAGGGCGTCGAGCAGCAGGCCGATCACGCCGATGATGATCATGCCGGCGATCACCAGGTCGTAACGGTTGCCCGCGTTGCGCGAATCGATGATCAGGTAACCGAGACCCGAACGCAGGGCGATCATTTCGGCCGCCACCACCACCAGCCAGGCCACGCCCAGGCTGATGCGCATGCCGACAACGATCTCCGGCAGCACGGCCGGCAGGATCACCTGGCGAAACAAGGTCGCGCGCGAGACGCCGAAGTTCTGCGCCGCGTCGAGGTAGCGCCGCTCGATGGCGTGCACGCCGGAGGCGGTTTGCAGAATCATCGGGAACACGGCGGCGATGAAGATCAGGAAGATTGGCGACACCTCGCCCACCCCGAACCACAGAATCGCCAGCGGAATCCAGGCGATCGGCGAAATCGGCCGCATGATCTGGAAGATCGGATTGAGCGTGCGGTAAGCCGCCGCCACCCTCCCCATCCACAGGCCGAGCGGCACGGCGACCAGCACCGCGATGACGAAGCCGGTGCCGACCCGGAACAGCGAGGCGCCGATGTGTTCCCACAAGGTGCCGTCCTCGGCCAGTTCGCGCGCGCCCAGCACCACTTGCAGCGGGGTCGGAAAGAACAGGCTTTCGGTGCGGACCACGATCCACCACCAGAAGGCGACGATGGCCGCCAGCAGCAACAGCGGCGGCAGCGTGCGTTTGAGTTTTTCCACCGGGGTTGTGTTCCTTAAAAAATTGGTCGCGCTGATTGCTTGGGTTGATTGCTTGGGTTGATTGCTTGGGTTAATCGGTCGCGTCAAGTGGACTTGCCGGTCAGTTCGCGCCAGCGCCAGCGCAGCCGCGCAAAACCCGGCGCCGGCGGCGCTTCGACCAGCACGGTCATCTTGCCGCTCACATGGGCGGCGCAGTCGAACTGGTTTTCCGATTCCTGCTCGAACGGCAGGCGGAACGATTGTCCCGGCATGATCAGCACCGGGCCGAACTGCTGCGGCACGCTGTCGTCGTTTCGAAGCAGCAGCACGTCGCGCACACCCAGCGTCAGGGTGATGGTCGGCGGCAGGATGTCGACCTTGTCGCCGGCCATGCGGCGCTTGAAGGTGCCGTCGGGGATGGCGAACAGCTTCTCGCGCGAATCGCTGCGCAGGGGCGCCAGCGCGCCCCACAGGATGGCGGCGGCGAGCGCCGCACCCAGCAGCCAGAGGGGCCAGAAACGTCGCAAGATCCGCATGTTATTGCTTGAGCAGCAGGCCAAGGTCGTTGGCGATGTCGGCCGACGGCCGGCCGAAGGGCATCAGCGCGCGCTGCATGCCGTGGCGGTCGATGAAGTACAGGTAGGACGAATGGTGCATGGTGTAGTCGGTGGCGCTGCCTGCCACTTTCAGCTTGGTCGCGCTGATGCCGTAGGCGGCCAGCACGGCGCCGATCTGGGCTTCGGTGCCGGTCACGCCGATGAAGCCGGGGTCGAACGCGGCCAGGTAGGTTTTCAGGCGCGCCGCCGTGTCGCGCGCCGGGTCGACCGTGACGAACACCACCTGCACGTCGGTCGCAGCCGCGCCCAGCGTCTTGCGCGCTTGCGCCAGCGAAGCGAGCGACACCGGGCAAACATTGCCGCAATTGGTGTAGCCGAATTCGAGCACCACCACCTTGCCGCGCAATTGACTGAGCTTGAAGGCGCCGGCGGTCGACGGCAGCGCGATCTCGGGCGCGGCGCGCGGCGGCTCGAACAGGCCGGACTTGAGGCCGGCGATCGGCGCGGCGCCGGCCGCGCCGAAGCTCGTCAGCAGCGACAAGGCCAGGCCAGCGAACAGGCGCGCGCGCATCACAGCAGAATCGGCACTGGCCGCAAGTTCTTGACGAAGCTCTCGTCCAGATAGGTCTCGTAGGCGACCGGCCGCTTGAGGGTGCCGGCCTCGATCGACAGCTTCATCAGCTCGTCGAATTCGGCGCGGATCATGCGCAGGTCGCCATAGGTGACGCGGTCGTGCGGAGTGTCCATCACGAACTTGAGGATCTTCGGGTCCTGGTTGAAGAACTTGCGGTTGGCGGCGATCGCCACCGCCTTGTCGCGGTTGGCCGCGCCGGCGTCGAGCCACTGGCCGGCCGACTGCACGTGATTGACCAGCTCCTGCACCAGCGGCCGATTTTCCTTGATCAGCTCTTCGCGCACCGTCAGCACGCAGCAGATGTAGTTGCGCCACTCGTCGCGCGTCATCGCCAGCGGACGCGCGTAACCGGCCTTCTGGGCCGCGGCGCCGAACGGCTCGCCGGTGCAATAGGCGTCGACCGAATTGGCGTACAGCGCAGCCGGCATGTCCGGCGGCGGCATCTCGATGATCTGGATATCCTTGGGCGACATGTTCTCGCGCGCCAGCATTTTTCGCAGGAACAGGAAGTCGACCGCGAAGCGGCTCGGGATGGCGATGCGCTTGCCGGCCAGCTGCTTGAAGGTTTTGTAGGGCGAATCGGTGCGCACCATGATCACCGCGCCCGAGCGGTGGCCGAGCGAAACAATCTTGACCGGAATGCCCTGATCGGCCAGGTCCATCACGAGCGGCGCCAGCATGTAGCCAGCCTGGATCCGCCCGGTCATGAGCGACTCCTTGATCTCCGGCCA
>JBDSTZ010000206.1:0-5582 GCA_039927975.1 Massilia sp.
CCGCAGCAGCCAGGCGCCGCTCAGCGCTTCAAGCGTATTGCCGCAGGCGATGCCGAGCGAAACGAAGACGAACTGCGGGGTGATGGCGCCATGGTGGGCGCTAAAGACTGCCAGATTGGCGGCCAGGGCGCCGAGCAGGATGCCGGGCCACAGGCGCATGCCGAACAGCACCAGCGCGCCGACCGCGAGGCCGGACGGCGGCCACACCGGCGTGGCGTTGGTGTCGGCAAAGGCCAGCAGCAGACCGCAGCGCGCGCCGAAGTAGTACAGCAAGGCCAGCAAGGTGATCTCGGCGCACAACCGGACCAAGCGCGCCGGCCGGCCCATGTCAGGCTTCTTGCCGGGCGATGCTGCACACCCTGTCGCGGCCGCAGGCCTTGGCCAGGTAGAGCGCCTCGTCGGCGGCGCGCAGCAGCTCGGCCGCCGTCGCCTCGGGTCCCGGCACGCGCGCGGCCACGCCGATGCTGATGGTGACGATGTCGGCGATGGCCGAGCCGCGGTGCGCCAGCGCGGCCTCGCGCACGATGGCGCACAGCCGCTCGGCGTAGGCCAGCGCCTCGGTCTCGGAGGTGTACGGCAGGATCACCACGAATTCCTCGCCGCCGTAACGCGCCACCAGCTCGGACGGCCGCTTGGTGGCCGACTCGATCAGGCGGCCCACCGCGCGCAGGCAGGCGTCGCCGGCCTGGTGGCCGTCGAGGTCGTTGTAGGCCTTGAAATAATCGATGTCGATGAAGATCAGGCCGAGCGAGAGCGCCTGGCGGCGGTGGCGCGCGAATTCGCTGGCCAGCTGGGTGTCGAACATGCGGCGGTTGCACAGGCCCGTCAACTGGTCGACATTGGCCAGCCGCTCGAGCGCGGCGAGCGCGCGCTGCAGTTTCAGATGGGTGCGCACGCGCGCCCGCACCACCGCCTGGTTGAACGGCTTGGTGATGAAGTCGACCGCGCCCGCTTCGAGCGCGTCGACCTCGCTGTCGATGCCGGAACTGCCGGTGGCGAAGATGACGGCGATGTCGCGCAGGTCGGGGTCGGCCTTGAGCTGGCGGCACACCTCGTGGCCGTCCATCGCCTGCATCTGCACGTCGAGCAGGATCAGTTGCGGGCGCCGCTGGCGCGCCAGCACGATGCCGGCCGCGCCGTCGGTGGCGAAGATGATGCTGGCCTGGTCGCGCAGCATCGTGCTGAGCAGGCGAATCGCGTCGACCGAATCGTCGATGATCAAAATCAGCTCGGTGTCGGCCGACTCATCCATCGCAGGGTTCGACAACTGGGTTTCCATTGATTAAGCGCATTCTAGACAAAGTGTGGCAAAGCCGGCGCGAACCGGCAAAAAAATCAGGGCACGGCGCGGGCCTTGCATACAGTTGCCCGCAGGTATGGCACTATGCTACCAACTGAACCGGTGGCGCGCAATGAATTCCGCTGCCGCGCCTTCCTGAACCCCGACGAGAACAGCGCGCCCACCATGAACCCATTCGGCTCCTTCAAGGGCTCCCTCAAGTTGCGCATGACCGCCGTCGTGGTGGTTCTTGTGCTATGTGCAACGTTGTTGCTGACCTCGCTGGTGCTGTCGTTGGTCGAGCGCAACATGCGCGCCGTGATTGGCAGCCAGCAGTACGCCCAGTTGCTCGCCTCGGCCCGCGTGGTCGAGGACAAGCTGGCGGCCCGCCAGCAGCAATTGCGCGCGATGGTCGACGACCTGCCGGCGGCGGTGCGCGACGACCCGTCCCTGCTGCACGCTTTCCTGATGAGCCGCAGCAATGTGCGCAAGCAGTTCTCCAACATCAGCGCCTTCGACTTGCGCGGCAACCAGTTGCTGACGCTGCGCGCGATCGCCGCCGCGCCGGCCCAGACGATCCGCGAGCGCCCCTATTTCGTCGACACTGTCACCCGCGGCGAAGGGGTGATCTCGGCGCCGATCAAGGGCGCCGTCAGCGGCCGCCCGCTGCTGTTGATCACCCAGCCGGTCAACAACAGCAAGGGCGAACTGTCCTATCTGATCGCCGGCGCGATCAATCTGGACAGCGTCGACCTGTTCGACCATAGCGTCGCCGAGCAGCCCGGCGCCACCGGTTTCATGTTCATCATGACCACCGACGGCATCCTGGTCAGCCACCCGAACCGCGCGCGCGTGCTCGAACATATCAACAACCGGCGCGGCCTCAACGTCGGCACCGAGCGCGCGCTGGGCGGCTTTGAAGGCTGGCTCGAAGCCGACAACAAGGACGGCAGCCCCGGCATCTACGCTTACAAGCGCCTGCACGTGACCAACTGGATCGTCGCTTCGCGCTTTCCGAGCGACGAAGCGTTCGCGCCGATACGCGCGCTGCACCAGCGGGTGCTGCTTTTTTCGGCGCTGTTCGCCGGCCTCGCCGGGCTGGCCGGCTGGCTGGCGATCAACGGCTTGCTGCGCCCTCTCGCACGCCTGCGCCAGCAGACGCAGCTCGTGCGCGCCGGGGCCAGCAACATCGGCGAACTGCAGCGCGGCCAGCACGACGAAGTGGGTGAACTGGGCGAGGCGATCTACCAGCTGGTGACCGAGCGCCAGGCGGCCCAGGTGCAGGCGCTGGCGCGCGAGTCGCTCATCAGCAGCATCCTCGAACACGCGCCGGACGCCTTTGTCAGCGTCAACCGCGCCGGCACGGTGTTGCAATGGAACGCCAGCGCCGAGCGCACCTTCGGCTGGACCCGCGAAGAAGCGATCGGCGCCGATATCGAGCAGCTGATCGTGCCAGCCTCAATGCGCGAAGCCTACCGCGCCTCGATGGCGCAATTCGCCCGCGGCGAAGGGCTGCCCAGCGTGGGCACCCAGGCCCGCGTGATCACCATGCACCGCGACGGCCACCTGGTGCCGGTCGACCGCTCGCTCGGCATCGTCGCCCACGGCAACGAGATGATCGCCACCGCCTTCCTGCGCGACGCCACCGGGCGCATCGCCTTCGAGGAGGCGATCGCCGCCAGCGAGAAGCGCGCGCGCACCATCGCCGACGCCATGCCGGCGCTGATCGCCTACATCGACCAGGACGAGCGCTACCGCTTCACCAACGCCGGCTTCAAGGAAATGCTGGGAATGGAGCCGGCCTCGATGCTCGGCAAGACCGTGCGCGAGGTGCTCGGCGAGCCGCAGTACGCGGTCTTGAGGGACAATATCGCCGCGGCGCTGGCTGGCCACACCGTCAGATTCGAGCCCGACACCGTGCCCGGCAAGGAAGGCGTGCATTACGTCGCCCACTTCATTCCGGACATCGGGCGCGACGGCCGGGTGGCCGGCTTCCACACCCTGGTCATGGACATCACCGAGCGCAAGCTGGCCGAACTGCGCATGGCCGACGGCGAGCGCCAGGCCCAGGCCGCGAGCCGGGCCAAGAGCAAATTCGTCGCCAACATGAGCCACGAGATCCGCACCCCGCTCAACGGCGTGCTCGGCATCGCCCACCTGCTCGGCGAGACCGCGCTCTCGCCCGAGCAGCGCCATTACGTCGAGCTGGTCAGCCAAGCCGGTACCTCGCTGCTGCATGTGCTCGACGAAGTGCTCGATTTTTCCAAGATCGAGGCCGGCCGCATGGCGCTGGTGGCCGAGCCGTTCGCGCTCGGCGAAGTGGTCGACGCGGTGGCCGGTTTCATGACCGTCAACGCCGGCGCCAAGGCGCTCTCGCTTCAAGTGGCGCTCGACCCGGCGCTGCCGGCGGTGCTGATCGGCGACGCCCAGCGCCTGCGCCAAGTGCTCACCAACCTGGCCGGCAACGCCATCAAATTTACCGATCACGGCGAAGTGACGCTGCAGGTGCGCCAGCTGGCGCGGCTGGGCAACCTGGTCAGCCTGCGGTTTACCGTCAGCGACACCGGCATCGGCATCTCGGCGGCCGAACAGGACGGCCTGTTCACACCGTTCGCCCAGGCCGAGGCCAGCACCTCGCGGCGCTTCGGCGGCACCGGCCTGGGTTTGACGATCTGCCGCCGCATCGTCGACCTGATGGGCGGCGAGATAGGCATCGCCAGCACGCCCGGCAGCGGCAGCGTGTTCAGTGTCGACGTGGCGCTGCGCGCGAGCGCCGAGGATTCGGGCGAGGCGGCGCCGGCGCCGCGCCGCGTCCTGCTGATCGACGCCGGCGCGCAGCAAGACAGCTATTGCCAGCAGGCGATGGCGCGCTGGGGCTGGGCGCTGGCCCGCGCCGGCTCGCTGGCCGAGGGCACGGCCATGCTGAACGATTTGCGGGAAGGCGGCCAGCTGCCGGATCTGGTGCTGATCAACTGGCAGTCGTGTATGGCGCAAGGCGTCGAATGCACGGCGGCGCTGCGCGTCCAGCTGGCCGCCAGTGCGACCCAGATGATTCTGATGATGAGCACCTTCGAGCGGCTCGATTACCTGCGCACCCACGGCGCGCACGAGCGCGAGACCATACTGCTCAAGCCGGTGACCGGCGCGGCGATCTTGAGCGCGGTCGGCGGCGCCGGCCTGTCTGGCGCCGACACGGGCAGTCCCACCGGCGGCGCGCTCGCAACGGCCGGCATCGCCGCCCCCGCCGGCCGGCTGGCTGGCCGCCGCCTGCTGCTGGTCGAGGACAATGCGCTCAATGCGATGGTGGCGCAGCGCATGCTCGAATTCGCCGGCGCCAGCGTGGAGACGGCGGCCAGCGGCGCCGAGGCACTGGCCTTGCTGCGCGAGGACGCGGCGCGCTTCGCGCTGATCCTGATGGATGTGCAAATGCCCGGCATCGACGGCATCGAGGCGACCCGCCGCCTTCGCAGCGAACTGGCCGTGACGGCGCCGGTAGTGGCGATGAGCGCCGGGGTGACCGCCGGCGAGCGTGAACAGTGCAGAGTGGCCGGCATGGCCGACTTCATCGCCAAGCCGATCAATCCGGACGAGATGGTGGCCAGCATCGTGCGCCAGCTCGGGCCTGCACAGGCGGCTGCGGCGCCGGCCGCGCCGGGCATTCCGGCGGCCGTGCCCGACATCGGTGAGAATTTGAACCGCCTGCTTGCCCTGAACGCCGGCAAGCCCCTGCAGGCGGCCAGCCTGATCGAGGCGATCACCCGCCTGGTGGCGCAGGCGCCACACGACCTGGCAAGCGCCAGGCAGGCGTGGCACGACGGCGATCCTGTGCGCGCGGGTCGCGTGCTGCATGCCATGCGCGGCTCGGTCGGCATACTTGGCGCGCGTAGTTTTTGCGCCGGATCGCTGGCGCTGGAGGCAGCGCTGACGCAGCACGGCCGTCACGACCTGACTGCCAGCTTCGACGCCTTGCGCGCCGACCTCGATCTGGAGCGCGCGGCGGCGGCCGACTGGCTTGCCGCTCACACTGCCGGCATGGCGCCGGTCAGCGACGGCGCGCTCGATCAGGCCGGGCTGGTTCGCTTCGCGCGCCTGCTCGCCGAGCGCGACATCGAAGCCTGCGACGACTTCCAGTTGCTGCGCGCCGGCTTGCGCGGCGCGCTTGGCGACAGCGCCATGCAAACGCTCGAGAGCCGCATGCAGGCGCTCGATTTCGATGGCGCCGCCCGGCTGGTGGCGCCGCTGTTCAACGGGGCGCTCGCCTAGCAGCGCCCCCGATCATCGGCTAGCGGCGCGGCAGACGGCG
>JBDSTZ010000207.1:0-5909 GCA_039927975.1 Massilia sp.
GGCGAGCAGGTGGCAGATGGAGCCCCCGGTTCCATGGCTGCAGGGGTGGCGGCAGCGGCTGCCCGTCCAGCGGGCAAGCGGTTGACCGATGCGCTTTCCGGCCCCATGGCTACTGTTGTGGCCACAGTGGGCGCTGGTGGTGCGGGCGAGCGGTGGGCGGATGCGCTGTCCGGTCCCGTAGCGCCGGGGCTGGCCACAGCGGATACTTGCGCAGCGGGCGAACAGGTGGCGGGTGCGCAGGCCGACGCCGTTACTGATGCGATCGACGGCGCCGGTGGCGCGGCGGCGGGTGCGCTGTCGGGCGCCGCGGCGCAGTCGATCAGCTGCAGCTTGTCCGAGGCGATACCGACCCCGGTGTCCGGCATGTCCGCAGTGCGGGTGACGGCCCATTCGGCCAATTCCATGGGATCGTCGTAATCTTCGCTCACAAACGCATCAACCGGCCCGATGAAGGCGCCATCGACGTCGTACAGGGCCTTGATCCAGGGAATTTGAAACAGGGCCGCGCTGTCGTCCTCCGGTGCGCCGATTTTTCGATTCGCGCGCAAATCTTTTCGCTCATCGGGAAATGGCAAGGCGGCCGGCATGGCGTTCGCCGGCGCAGCGAAGTCGCGGCGCAGGATGCGGCGGCGCGTGTCGGCCAGATGCCACAGGGCGTCGCCCGGACTGAGAATCCACAGCTCCCGCCAGGCATTGCGCACACTGCCCATCAGGTGCATGACGAACTGGCGCGGCGAATATTGTCTGCCGTGGTATTCGATGTGGTCGCCGCGCACCTGAGCATAGTAGAACTCGCCGTGATACTGGGCGCGCAGCAAGGTGCCGTCTGGCAGGAAAAGACTTTTCCATTGATAGCCGCGCGCCGCCTCGACGGCCGCCGCCGGACTGGTCCGCGCCATGTCGGCCAGCCAATCCCTGGCCGCCTCATCGGCAACGTCAGCGACAGAGCGCGCGTCGCCATTGGCGCTAAGCATGTTGAGCACGGCGCGATAGGTGGCGTGGTTTAGTTTGACGGCCATATGCTTGTTCATGCTCGCGCTCCGAGGGTGAGCGGCGCCTGAAAGTGGCAGCCGATAACAATTTGACAGCGCGCTGCCTGCAGAGTTCCGTGGTCGCGCTGTGTTCCTGGTCGCGCTGTTTTCCTGGTCGTTATGCTGTGCGCGGTAAAGTCGACAACGAGCAGAAACGAGAAGAGGGGGAGGCGAAAGCATCCCCACGCTCCGGCGCGAGCGTTTGATGTGCATGAGGCAAACTGTGGGGGCGGCAAAAGGAGCAAGAATGAGCAGAAGGGCGAAGAAAGAAGCCCCGCTCCGGCGCGAACGTATGAAGGCGGTTAGGGAAAGTTGCCGGGCTGGCAACACGAGCAAGAATGAGGCGAAAGGCGCCGAAAGCATCCCTCGGTGCGGCGCGAGCGTGTGAAATGGATCAGGGCAAGCTGTCGGGGCGGCAAAAGGAGCACGAACGAGCAAACGGACGTCGAAAGCACCCCGCCTCCGGCACGAGCGTGGGTTGGGTATCGGTCAAGCTGGCGGGCCGGCAAGAGGAGCAAGAGCAAGCAGACGGACGTCGAAAGCACCCCGCCTCCGGCACGAGCGTGTGTTGGGTATCGGTCAAACTGGCGGGCCGGCAAAACGCGCAAGAACGGGCAAAGGGGCGCCGAAAGCGTCCGGGTTCCGGCGCGAGCGTGCGATGCCCGGCGCAATTGAGCTGGAAAGGCGCACACCGGGTCACTGAGCGGGGAAGGCGCACGCGGGCGCGCCGCGCGCCACCGGCCGTCGCGGCCGCCGATACCGGTAATTTTCCACGGCGATCACCGGTTAAAGGTTTACCGATCGCAATTGGCTAAAGGTAAAATTGACGTTCATTTATCGCGCCCGCTTTTCTTTCAATGTTCCTGCGTTCCTGGTCGAATCCGCACTCCCTGCCGTCGCTGGCCCTGTGCGCGCTGCTGTGCCTTGCCAGCCAGGGTGCGGGCGCCGCGCCGAATCCGGCCGATCCGCTGCCGCACGAGGCCGAACTGACCCTTGGGCGCCTGCCCAACGGCCTGACGTACTACATCCAGAAAAACGCCCGCCCCGAGAAAAAGCTCGAACTGCGGCTGGTGGTCAAGGCCGGCTCGCTGGAGGAGGACGACGACCAGCGCGGCGTCGCCCACATGCTCGAACACCTGGCCTTCAACGGCTCGACCCATTTCAAGAAGCACGAGTTGATCTCCTACCTGGAATCGACCGGCGTCAAATTCGGCCCCGACCTCAACGCCAACACCTCGTTCGAGCGCACCATCTACATCCTGCCGATCCAGACCGACCAGCCGGACAATATCGAGAAGGGCTTCACCGTGCTTGCCGACTGGGCCGGCGGGATCACGCTGGCCGACGCCGACATCGACAAGGAGCGCGCGGTGGTGCTCGAGGAAATGCGGCTGCGTCACAGCGCCGCCGAGCGCGGCTTCCTGAACCTGCTGCCGCGCCAGTACAAGGGCAGCAAGTTCGTCGAGCGCTATCCGATCGGCAGCGAGCAATCGGTCACCTCGTTCACGCCGGAGGCGGTGCGGCGCTTCTACCGCGACTGGTACCGGCCCGACCTGATGGCGCTGGTGGTGGTCGGCGACATCGAGCCGGCGGCGGCCGAAAAACTGATCGCCGCCCATTTCGGCGGCCTGGCCAACCAGGCCCAACCGCGCCCGCTGGCGCCGATTACTGTGCCGCGGCGCGCCGACAATGACGTGATCATCTTGTCGGACGCCGAGGCGAGCAGCAACCGGGTCGAGCTGATGTACCCGCTGCAAGAGCGGCGCCCGATGGCCACCGTCGGCGACCTGCGCGCGACGGTCGAGGAGCAGCTGGTGCTGGCCATGCTCAACGAGCGCATCGTGGCGCAGACCGAGCCGGCGCACGCGCCGTATGTCGGCGGCGCCGCGCTGCTGCGCAACCTGACGAGCGGGCAGCGCTTCCTGTCGACCCATGTGGTGCTCGGACGCGACGGCCCGGCGCGCGCCATCGCCGCACTGGTGGGCGAGACCGAGCGCGCGCGCCAGCTTGGCTTTGGCGCGGCCGAACTGGCGCGCGCCAAGAAGACCTTGCTGCGCGCGGCCCGCATCGCGCGCGACGAGCGCGAGCGGCGCGTCTCGGCCCAGCTGGCCGAGCAGTTCGTCGGCCATTTCCTCGAGCGCGGTTCGATCGTCGGCGCCGAGCAGCACTGGCGCTATCTTGAGGAGATACTGGCGCCGATCGGGCCCGACGAGGTGCTGCTGGCGGCGCGCCAGTTGATCGCGGTCGGCGCGCCCAAGCTGGTGCTCTACAGCGGTGTCAACAAGGATGCCGCCATGCGGCCGAGCGCGCGCCAGCTGATCGCCGCCATCGCCGAGGCGGAAAGTAAGCCGGCCGCGCCCTACCAGGAACGGGCGCTGGCGGCCGGCCTGATGGCGGCGCCGCCGGCGGCCGGGACGATCGTCGGCGAAACGGTCGACGCGGCGCTCGGCCTGACCCGGCTGACGCTGTCGAACGGGGTCGAGGTGATCCTCAAACCGACCGACTTCAGCAACGCCGGCGTGACCCTCAGCGCGCGCCGCTACGGCGGCCATTCGCAGGTCGAGGCGGCCGACCTGGCCAGCGCGCGCTACGCCAGCGGCATCGTCGCCGGCATGGGGTTGAACAGCGAGGCCCCGGGCGGCCTGCGCCCGCTCGACCTGGCGCGGGTGCTGGCCGGCAATTCGGCGCGCCTGAGCGCCAATATGGACCTGTACACCGAGGGCTTCGCCGGCACCTGCACGGCCGACGACCTCGAAACCCTGTTCCAGCTGCTGTACCTGCGCATGAGCGGGGTGCGGCGCGACGAGGAGCTGTTCCGCGCCGCCCTCGAGCGCGTCACCGAGGTCACCCGCAACATGCTCGACCAGCCGGCGCTGGTGCTGGCCGACCGCACCCTGGCCGCGCTGTACGGCGATCATCCGTGGGCCGAGCGGGTGCCGCGCGCCGACGACGTCGCCAGGATTTCGCTCGATCGGGTGATCGAGGTCTACCGCGGCCACTTCGGCAGCGCGCGCGGCTACACCTTCATCCTGGTCGGCGCCTTCGAGGTGGCGGCGGTCAAGCCGCTGCTGGCGAGCTACCTGGCCAGCCTGCCGGTGGGCGAGGCGGCGAGCGGCTACCGCGACGTCGGCCTGCGCCCGGTGCGCGGGGTGGTGCGCGAGGAGCTGCGGATCGGCCAGGCCGACAAGGCCTTGATGACGCTGAGCTTTAGCGGCGCCGCGCCGTATTCGCGCCCCGCCGAGCTGGCCATGCAGGCGCTGGTCGAAGTGATGGAGCTGCGCATGACCGAGGTGCTGCGCCACCGGCTCGGCCTGGTGTACACGAGCGGCATCAGCGGCGCCCTGCGCCGCCTGCCCTACGAGCACTACACGCTGAGCGTCTACCTGCCGAGCGCGCCGGCCAGCGTGGACAGGCTGCGCGAGGCGATGTTCGCCGAGATCGCGCGCCTCAAGGAGGAAGGCCCCGGCGCCGCCGAACTCGACAAGATCAAGCTGGGCTGGCAGCAGGCTCGCGCCAAGGCGCTGCGCGAAAACGGTTTCTGGCTCGCCCAGCTGCAGCAGGCGGCGCTGCGCGGCACCGATCCGGCCGCCACGCTGGGCGAGGACGAACGCGCGATGGCCGCGCTGGGCGCCGAGGAAGTCAGGCAGGCGGCGCGGCGTTCTTTTGATATGGACAATTACGTACAGATGGTGCAGTTGCCCGGCCGCCCGGCCGGCAAATAGCGCCACACACATACAGGCAGGCAGGAGACAATGGCGACATCCCGATTTTGCGACTTTTCCCGATTTCCCCGTTTAGCGCGTTTAGCGCAGGTCGGCGCGGCGGCGCTGCTGCTGGCCGCCGCCTGCGGCGCGCGCGCCGAGCTGGTGATGAGCGATCCGATTCCGCTCAACCCGCAGGTCAAGGCCGGCACCCTGCCCAACGGGCTCACTTACTACATCCAGAAAAACGCCAGGCCGGCGCGGATGCTCGAACTGCGTCTGGTGGTCAAGGCCGGCTCGCTCGACGAGGACGACGACCAGCAGGGCCTGGCCCACCTGGTCGAACACATGGGCTTTAACGGCTCGACCCATTTCAAGCGCAGCGAGCTGGTGTCGTTTCTTGAATCGACCGGCGTCAAGATGGGCGCCGATCTCAATGCCAACACCTCGTTCGAACGCACCATCTACATCCTGTCGATCCCGACCGACCAGCCGGACAATGTCGAGAAGGGCTTGACAGTGCTGGAGGACTGGGCCGGCGGCATGACGCTGGCCGACGCCGACATCGAGCGCGAGCGCGCCATCGTGCTCGAGGAAATGCGCGTGCGGCGGCGTTCCGACGAGGCTTCCAACACCATCTTGCGCGGCAAGATCTACCGCGGCTCGAACCTGCCGGCGCGCCTGCCGATCGGCGACGAGGCGCTGCTCAAGCGCTTCGCGCCGGAAGCGGCGCGGCGCTTCTACCGCGACTGGTACCGGCCCGAGCTGATGGCGGTGGTGGCGGTCGGCGACATCGAACCGGCGCAGCTGGAAAAGGCGGTCGCCGCCCATTTCGGCCACCTGGCCAATCCGCCCAACCCGCGCGCGCCGGTCACCACCCGGCTGCCGCGGCGCGGCGCCGACGACAGCCTGGTCTCGCTCAACAACAAGAACGCGGCGCACTTCCTGCAACTGCACTATGCGCCGTTCGAACCGAAGCTCGACAGCGTGCTGGGCGACCTGCGCGAGCGCTGGCTCGAGCGCCTGTTCGCCCGCCTGATGAACGAGCGCCTGCGCGAACTGCAGCAGCAGCCGAACGCGCCGTCGACCCGCGGCAGCATCGGCCTGCGCTCGCTCGAGCCACGCTTCAAGGAGTACGTCGCCGATGTCGGGGTCGGGCCGGCCGGCCCGCTGGCGG
>JBDSTZ010000208.1:0-29432 GCA_039927975.1 Massilia sp.
AACAGGACCGTGAAACGAGCTTACGCCGATGATAGTGCTGCAACCAGTGTGAAAGTAGGTTATCGTCAGGCTAGTTATAAGAGAAAAACCCCGTGAGCCATTGTGCTTGCGGGGTTTTTTTTCGTCCTGAAATTGGCCTCAGCCGAACTCAGGTCCCCAGATAGCGCGGGCTCGGTTCCACGTACACCTTGATGGCGCCCGTTTGCACATTTGCCGGCGCGATCCTGGCGAAGTCGATGACGCTGATGCTCGGCCAGGTATCGAAATGCCAGGTGAAACTCTGGCCGCCGAGGATGAACTTCACCGTCTGGCCATTGACGACATTCACGTACCGGGTCGACGAGGTGATGGTGATGGACCGTTCCGCCGCGCTGTCCGCTACCGCGCTGCCAAAATCATCGCTGTTGCCCGACATGCCGGTAGCGCATGCGCTGGAAGCTAAAGCGACAGACAGAATCAACAGTGCCAGGCGTTTTGGTTTCAACATGATGTTTCTCCTTTGATGTGGGAGACGTGCATGCAAGGACCAGCCATGCACGTCGCGGTTCCAACAAAAAACTCATCCGCGCAGGACGCGCCGATGAAGACGGGCCGCCAGGGACAGCAAGCGCCACCGCGCCGATAGCAAACCCAGCGTCTTGCCCACAAGGCCGGCAAGCGCGACCCCGCCGGCGGCCTGCAGCAGATGCAAGCGCGTCAGCTGGGAGACACTGCCACCCTCGATGAAGTAGAGCGAGGGCAGCAGCAGGATCATGAGGCTCATCAGCATGCGCCCCAATGTATTGCCGCGCCCCTGACGCAAACCCTGAGCCTGTTCCGACAAATCGTCGTTCTCGAAAATGGTCAGCTCCGGTAACAGGATCTGCGCCCGCGGCAGTCTGCTCGGCTGCAAGGTGCGGCGCAGCTGGCGGCGCCAGCGTGCGATCGTGGCGCGATCGCGTATCACGAGTATGTTTTCTCTAGGCATGCGATTTCTCCAAGCAAGTGAAACTTTTTGAACGGAAAGTTAGATCTGGCGCATGGAAGCAGCGGGAACTTCGACTGTAGCGAGGTCAGGCGGAGGACAGCTAGGGGGCAGCGCAAGCTCAGGCGAATCGAGCGGACTTTCAAGCCCGGTCTTGATCTGGCGCGCATTGCACATCAGGAGCGCGCCCTCACGCCTGAATATCTGCTTGCGAAAGATGGATGGTCGGCAGGGTGATCGAATCGCCGGCAAGCAGAACGTGATGCCGGGGAGAAGGAGGGCGAAGCGAGCCGGACGGCCACCGCCTCAGGCGGTGCCGAACCTGGACTAGTTGAATTGCTGCGTATCCGAAAACAGCATCTGCGTATCGTAGATGGTGGCCGAGTGGTGCCGCAATCCCACGTAGGCATAGCGATGAATCTTATCGACCGTCGCCAGGATGTTCGGGATATCCTGGCCGTAGTGGTATGCCGACACCGTCAAATTGGGGCGCTGCCCGCTGATCAGGCGCGCCGCGCCGCGTAGCACTTGCGCTTCCCAGCCCTCGACGTCGATCTTGATCAGCGTGGCCTCATGCAGTACCGAGTCCAGCTTGACAATCTTCATGCCGGATTTGCGTACTTGGTTGACATCCGATTTCTCGATGAAATTGCTGCCGAACCGGTTTTGCGGCGACTCGTAGAAGTCGACAACGCTGTCCTCTTCGCCAACGCCGCTGAAATACGGCGTCACGTTGGGCAGATAACGGCTCAATTTCTCCAGCGTGACGAACTGCGACGAGTCGGGCTCAAAGGCGTGCATGGCGCGATACTGTCCGCGACTGGTATGGAAAAAATGTCCGACAGTATCCCCGTAGGCGGCGCCCACATCCACAAACACCTCATCCGGACGAATGACCAGGCCGGAGGTCGGCGATGAATTGTTGATGAACATTTCAAGTGGATAGTTCACGGAAATCAGCGGTGTCCTGTCGAGCGTGAGGATCGCCTTCAGGCGCGCGTGCAAGGTTTGCCGCGAGCGCAAGTCGCCCAGCCGTTCGGCGACCGCCTCGAAATCGGCCAGATGCTCGACCAGGTAGTCGCGCTCTTGCTTGAGCGTCAGATAGGTGTGAGTCATTTGCAGCTGGTGCATCGCGAACAGGAAATCGACCACCTCGACACCGTCGGCGCGCAGTCCCTGCACGATGTGCTTGCCGGCCAGGTCATCGTTAAAATCGACCACCAGGATCTTGCCATCTCCGGCATTGTTTTGCTGAGCAAGTTCATCGAAGGTGATGAACCCCCAGTTTCCGCAATGGGCCAGTAGCGACGATATCCGGATGCGTTTTTCGGGCGAGACGCCGAAAACGAGGATGCCGGCAAAATTGGGCAACTGATGGGCGATAGACGCTGCCCGGTTGGCGAAGCTGGAGGTACGGTCGCCCAGAAAATAGATCTTGTCGAACGCCGCCAGGTCGGCGAATTCCAATGCCGAACAGGCCGCCAGTTCCTTGAAGTCGACAGTTCCCGCCGGCTGCCCCTGCTTGTTGTTCGTCATGCGTGCATTCTCCACTGATAGTGCAAAGCTAAGTTTCCGGGACCGCGACGGCCTCGGCGAGGACCCGCACTCATGGCCGCCGCGCATCGAGTGTGCCATGCCGATGCGGCGGTCATCAAGGTTTTTCAATCGGCGGACACTGACCATGGCACCGCATTGGATCGCGCGATGCACTCCGCCCTCAATAACAATAAATGTACGTCGCGTCCGGCGTGCCGCGGTCGTGCTGGCGAAAGCCGATCTTGTAATCCATGCCCATATCGCGCACATAACGCGGCAGGACCAGCAGGTCTTCCGGCTTGTGGTACACGGCGACCGCCAGGCGCGGCCGGTTTCTTTCAATCGTCCGGCGCGCCCCCATCAGCCCCTGCAACTCGCTGCCCTCGACTTCGTATTTGATAAAGGTGGCGTCCTGGTTGGTCGCCTCGTCGATGGTCGTCACCGGCACCTCATGCAGCTGGCTGTCATCGATGCTCGATTGGTCGATGGCGCTGCGCAAGCCCGATTCGAGCAGGTGGCCGCCCAGCGGCGAGCTGCGCGTATTCGCGTCTTCATAGGTGAAATTCGGGCTGAATTTGAGGGTGGTGGTCGAACTCCAAACGCCTTTTTCGATCAAGGTGATCGATTTGCCCAGCGGCTTGCCGTACTCGCTTTCCAGCCCCGCGAGGCGCGCCCTGATTTGGCGATTGCTTTCCGGCCCGGGTTCGAAGGTGTAGATATGGCGGTACTTGCCCTTTACGGCGAACAGGAATGCGGTGAGCGAGTCGCCATCGAACGCTCCGGCGTCGACATACACTTCCTGCTCGCCTAGCGCAATGAAGGTCTTCTCGAACAAGTAAGTGTTGTAATCGTAATAGCCGCCGCGCCCGACCGCATACTGCTCCAGATACATGGGATTGAGGGTCAGCCGGTACAGCATCAGGTTGAGATACGCGATTTTCGAATAATGATCCGAAAACAGGTCGGCCACCGCGAAGTGTTCTTCGACATTGTTCAGGGTAATGTCGAAATAATCCCAGCCATAGCGGAAGATCCGTCCTTCGGTATCGGCGGCCCGGAAGCCGGCAAGCCGCAACAGCAGCAGATACTGGATCGGCGTGATGAGCTTCATGTCGTGCTGGACGCATTGCATGATGAAATGCCGGCTCTCATGCATGGTCACCGCCAGCAATACCGACACGATGTCGCGGTCCGCCTTGACCTGATCGATCCAGGCGCCGGTGCTGATGACGGGGATGCCAAACAGCGGTTCGCCAATGGCGGCCAGCCGGTCGTCGACAACCGCCACCACCTCGCCCATCGACGACAGGACCCGGATATCCTTGTAGCCGAGCGGGCCGCAGGCGATAAAGCGGCGGCGCCGGAAGAAGTCGCCGTTGGCGTCATCAAGCCAGGGCGGCAGCATCGAACGGAGGTCCTTGCGCAGTGCGCCGGCGAGGGAAACAATCTTCGCCTTCAATTCATCGGGGGATGGGAAAAAATCTGCAATGGCATGCAGTGTCATCGTGATTACCCGGCTGTGAATATGAATCCGGCGATCTTATCACGCAGGTGCTGGCGGCTGGCCGCCGAAAACTGCCGCGACCGCGTTCACGACGCGTCGCGTATTCGCTCCATGTTCGCGCAGGCGGTCGAGCAGGGGGCTGCGGCGGCATCGAGCGACATCGGAATCAGCAAGGCGAGAATCAGCAAGCGTTTCATGGACGGCTGCATCGACAGGTTATTCGTCTGGAGCAATATATTAGCCCATCGGCAGCCCGGTCCTAGTGTCCTGAGTTGTAAGTTCGTTGAATCTGCAACTCAGGACACTACGTTTGCGCCAGCGGATCGGCCGCCTCGGTGCTCACCTTTCCCTTGCTCATGCTTTCACCATCCTCGCGCCGCATCGACCAGAACGTCAGCGAGGACAGGATGGTCACCACCGACAGGGCGACAAAGGCGTTGTGCAGGGCGTTGGTGACCATTGCCTGGTCGGTCTGCGACACGCTGCCCAGAAACAGGGCGGTGATGATCGAGCCGGCCGCCAGCCCGAAGCTCATCGACAGTTGCTGGAAGGAGCTCGATATCGTGCTGGCCATGCTGGCGTCGCGTTCCGGAATGTCGGCGTAGGCGAGCGAGTTCATGCTGGAAAACTGCAGGGAATTGAACAAGCCTTGCATGAAGCCGATCACGGCGATCAGGACCAGCGGGACACCCGGCTTGACCATCGCAAACAAGCCGATGGTCAGGCCGATGAAGACCGTATTGACGATCAGCACCTGGCGATAACCGAAGCGGCCCAGCACGCGGGTCGAAATGAACTTCATGCCCATCGCGCCGAGCGCGGTCGGCATCATCAAGAGGCCGGATTTCCACGCCGGCAAGCCGAGCCCGAGCTGGTAAAGCAGCGGCAGCAGGAAGGGCAGGCCGCCCACGCCGAGCCGGGTGATGAAGCCGCCCAGCACCGACACGCGGAAGGTGCGCACCTTGAACAAGCTCAGCTTGAGCAGCGGGAAATCATGGCCGCTGGCATGCCAGCCATACGCGGCCAGCAGCAACAGCGACAGCGCCAGCATGACCACCGCCGTGGTCGGATCGAGGGTGTGCTCGCCGAACACTTCCAGCAGCCACGACAGCAGCGCCGTGCCGCTGCTGAACAAAATCAGGCCGATCACATCGAGCGGACGCGGTTCGCTGGCGCGGTAGTCGGGCATGGCGCGCCAGGCGAGGAACAGGGCCAGCAGGCCAAACGGCAGATTGACGAAGAAGATCGCGCGCCACGACATCCAGTGCACGATCAGGCCGCCCAGCGTCGGCCCCAACAGCGGTCCGATCAGCGCGGGAATGATGACGAAATTCATCGCCGTCAACAGTTCGGACTTGGGGAAGGTGCGGATGATCGCCAGCCGTCCGACCGGCATCATCATCGCCCCGCCCAGCCCTTGCAGCATGCGCGCGGCCACCATCATGGGCGCGTTGAGCGACAGGCCGCACAGCAGGGAAGCGAGGGTGAACACGGCGATGGCCGAGGCGAACACCTTGCGCGTGCCGAAACGGTCGGCCATCCAGCCACTGACGGGAATGCCGACCGCCAGGCTGAGAATGTAGCTTGAGACCACCGACTTGAGGCTCAGCGGCGTCACTTGCAGACTGGCCGCGATGCTCGGCACGGCGGTATTGACGATGGTCGCGTCGAGCTGCTCCATGAACAGGGCGGCAGCGACCAGCCAGGGGAGATAGGTTTTCGCGGTGGAACTATTCATCGCTCATCGGTTAAAAGGCCCGCAGGAGCGCGGGCCCGAACCGATTGTGTCACAAATCGCCGACGGGCGAAGTCAGGCGGACGCGCCCCGCGCCGATGGCGCGACGGCGGTTCAGAAGTGGTAGGCTGCCTTGACGACCAGCCAGTTGACGCCGCTGTTGGGCTTCTTGTAGCCGCCGTTGGAGTAATGCTGGATCTTCGCGCCGAGTTCCCATTTGTTGTCGAACACGTAGCCTGCGCCGATGTGGTCGCCGAACTGGAAGTGGGTCGACAGACGGTTGTCGTCGTTGTCGTACAGCTTGGAGAGCAGCGTCAGGCCGATGCCGCCTTCGCCATACCAGCCCTTTTTGTTGTCGGCCTGGAAGCGGAATACCGGCGTGAAGCCAATCACCGTGATGTTCTCGTGCTGGCCCGGCTTGTTCTGGTAGGCGTTGCCGCGCCACTGCGCCAGGTTGGCGTCCCAGTAGCCGGACAGGTGGGTGCCGTTCGAGGCGAACCAGCGCGCGCTCCAGTCCGATTGCGCGCTCACGCGCACCATCTGCACCTTGCTGCCGGTGCCAAATTCGACCGAGGCGGAGTCGACCAGCTGGTCGGCCGCGTGGGCGCACTGGGCGCCGGCCAGCAAGGCGAACAGCACGCAGGCGCGTTGCAACAGGGGCTTCCAAATCTTCATCGTCATAAACAGGAATCGCTTTCAAGAGGTGGTTGTTTTGGACTTGCAAAACCAGCCTATTGTACCGATCTGTCAGACATGCCGCCTGTCGCTGAGTTCCTTTTTCCGCGATCGCGCCGGCCCGGCGCGCGCCGCAGGGCGGCGCGGCCCGGCTAGCGCGGCGCCAGCCGCATCTCGGCCAGCCGCACCCAGTAGCTGGCGCCGATCGGCAGCAGCGCATCGTTGAAATCGTAGCTGCCGTTGTGCAACTGGCACGGCCCGAGCCCGTGGCCCCCCGCGCGATGCGCCCCTTCGCCATTGCCGATGAACACATAGCAGCCCGGCTTTTCCTGCAAGATAAACGCGAAGTCCTCGGCCCCCATGGTCGGTTCGACATTGCTGTTGACCCGTTCGGCGCCGGCCACCGCCGTCATCGCCTCGACCGCGTAGGCGGTTTCCCGCGCATGATTGACCAGCGGCGGGTAGTTGCGCTTGAAGCCGAAATCGACCGTCGCGTTGTAGGTCGCCGCCGTGTGCCGCGCGATCTCGCCCATGCGCGTCTCGATCAGGTCCAGCACCTCGGTGGTGAAGGTGCGCACGGTGCCGATCAGCACCGCCTCGTCGGGAATCACATTGGTCGCGCTGCCGGCATGGATCTGGGTGATCGACAGCACGGCCGTGTCGAGCGGATTCTTTTCGCGCGACAGGATGGTCTGCCAACCCTGGGCGATGTGCACCGCGATCATCACCGGGTCGACGCCCTTGTGCGGCTGGGCCGCGTGGGCGCCCTTGCCCTTGACCACCACACGGAATTCATTACTCGACGCCATCATCGGCCCGGCCACCACGCCGAAACTGCCCACCTCAAGGCCCGGCCAGTTGTGCATGCCGTACACCGCTTCCATCGGAAACTGCTCGAACAGGCCGTCGTCCATCATGCGCCGCGCGCCGCCGCCGCCTTCCTCGGCCGGCTGGAAGATCAGGTAGACGGTGCCGTCGAAATTGCGGTGGGTGGACAGATAGTGCGCCGCGCCCAGCAGCATCGCGGTGTGGCCGTCATGGCCGCAGGCGTGCATCTTGCCGGCGTGCCTGGACGCGTGGGCGAAGGTGTTCACTTCCTGCATCGGCAGCGCGTCCATGTCGGCGCGCAGGCCGATCGCGCGCGGCGAATTGCCGTTCTTGAGAATGCCGACCACCCCGGTCAGGCCCAGCCCGCGCACGATGGGTATGCCCCATTCGGTCAGGCGGGCCGCCACCACGTCGGCGGTGCGCACTTCTTCATAGCAGAGTTCCGGGTGAGCGTGCAGATCGCGCCGGATATGTTCCAGGTCGGCCTGGAAAGCGATGATAGGTTCGATAAGCTTCATTGTGATTCTCCACGGATGCCCTGAAACACTGGCATTCAAATAAGTAGTTATAACTATTGTAGCGCTTCTCCTTGTCAGCTTCGCCACGCCACGACAGCGCGAACAATTCTCGGCTGGAATCGTATAAAGTAGGGGCTTCTCCTTGAAAAGCCAGCGACTATCGCGCCGGCCCGAAAAGAGAGCGTCGATTCCGCCAAGACCGGAGCGGCGTGCACATGTGGCAGCAACCGTAGTCTGCCGCGTCAACCCGGACACCACCATGACCACCACCCAAGTGCGCGCCACCTGCCCGCATGATTGCCCCGACACCTGCGCCCTGTTGATCACAGTCGAAGACGGCGTCGCCACCGAGGTCAAGGGCGACCCCGACCATCCGACCACCGCCGGCGTGCTGTGCACCAAGGTCTCCCGCTACGCCGAGCGCACCTACCACCCGGAGCGCCTGCTGCATCCGATGCGCCGGGTCGGCAAAAAAGGCGAAGGCAAATTCGAGCGCATCAGCTGGGACCAGGCGATCGACGCCATCGCCGAACGCCTGCGGCCGATCGCCGCGCGCGCGCCGCAAGCCATCCTGCCCTACAGCTACGCCGGCACCATGGGCCTGGTGCAGGGCGAATCGATGGCGATGCGCTTCTTCAACCGGATCGGCGCCTCGCTGCTCGACCGCACCATCTGCGCCAACGCCGGCTTCACCGGCTACAAGTACAGCATCGGCGCCACCATCGGCACCGACATCGAGCACTTCCAGGACGCCCGCCTGATCATCATCTGGGGCGGCAACCCGATCGCTTCGAACCTGCATTTCTGGATGCGCGCGCAGGAAGCCAAGCGGCGCGGCGCGCGCCTGATCGCGATCGATCCCTACCGCTCGCTGACGGCCGAGAAGTGCCATCAGCACATCGCCCTGCTGCCCGGCACCGACACCGCGCTCGCGCTCGGCCTGATGCACGTGCTGATCGCCGAAGACCTGCTCGACCACGACTACATCGCCCGCCACACGCTCGGCTTCGAACAATTGAAGGAACGCGCCGCCGAATGGCCGCCCGAGCGCGTCGCCGCCACCTGCGGCATCACGGCCGGCGAGGTCACCGGCCTGGCGCGCGAATACGGCCACACCGCGCGGCGCGGCGAGCCGGTGGCGATCCGCACCAACTACGGCGTGCAGCGCGTGCGCGGCGGCGGCATGGCGGTGCGCACCATCGCCCTCTTGCCGGCGTTGGTGGGCGCCTGGCGCCACCCGGCCGGCGGCGTCCAGCTGTCCTCGTCGGGCTCCTTCCCGACCGACAAGGCGGCCTTGCAACGCCCCGATCTGCTGCGCCAGCCTTCGCGCACCATCAACATGACCACCATCGGCGCCGACCTGCTCAAGGACAGCTCGGCCGAATTCGGCCCGAAAATCGAAGCGGTAATCGTCTACAACGCCAACCCGCTGGCGATCGCGCCGGACTCCGACAAGGTGATGCGCGGTTTCGCCCGCGAAGACCTGTTCACCGTGGTGCTCGAACACTTCCAGACCGACAGCGCCGACTACGCCGACATCCTGCTGCCGGCCACCACCCAGCTCGAACACGCCGACGTCCATCTCGCTTACGGCCACCTCTACATGATGGCCAATAACCCCGCCATCGCGCCGGTCGGCGAGGCCAAGCCGAACACCGAGATTTTCCGCCTGCTGGCCGCGCGCATGGGCTTCGACGATCCCTGCTTCGCCGAGACCGACGACCAGCTCGCGGCCCAGGCCTTCGACAAGCGCCACCCGCGCGCCGTGCATTTCGACTGGGACTCGCTCAAGCGGCGCGGCTGGCAGAAGCTGGAGATGCCGGCCGCGCCATTCGCCGATGGCGGCTTTCCCACCCCCTCGGGCAAGTGCGAATTCTATTCCGCGACCATGCTTGCCGACGGCCTCGACCCGCTGCCGCAGCACCTGCCGAACTACGAATCGGTGGCCTCCAATCCGGCGCTGGCGGCGCGCTATCCGCTGGCGATGATCTCGCCGCCGGCGCGCAACTTCCTCAACTCGACTTTCGTGAACGTCAATAGCCTGCGCGGCACCGAAGGCGAGCCGCACCTCGACATCCATCCGGCCGACAGCGCCGCGCGCGGCGTTGAAAACGGCGAAATGGTCCGCATCTTCAATGAGCGCGGCAGCTTCGTGGCGCGCGCCCGCGTCACCGACAAGGCCAGGCGCGGGCTGGTGGTGGGCTTGTCGGTGTGGTGGAAAAAGCTCGCCAGCGATGGCAAGAACGCCAACGAAGTGACCAGCGACCGCCTGACCGACATGGGCCGCGCGCCGACTTTCTACGACACCTTGGTCGAAGTGGAAAAGGTCGCGGCATGAGCGATTGCCACCATTGCCACCATCGCCATCGCCACCCGGACCCGCGCCCCCGGACCCACCCGACACGCATAATCGACAACGCATGAAACGCCTCAAGATCAATCGCGCCGCCAAGACCGTGCTGCTGTGCGCCATGGCCGCAGGCCTCTTGGCCAGTTGCTCGGGCCTGAACTACTACACCCAGGCCGCCGAAGGCCAGCTCTCGCTGCTCTCGGGCGCCCGCTCCATCGACGACTGGCTGGCCGATCCGGCCACCAATCCCAAGCTCAAGGTGCGGCTCGAAACGGCGCGTCAGATCCGCCTGTTCGCCGTCCAGCAGCTTGGCCTGCCCGACAACCAGAGCTACAAGAACTACGCGGCATTGAGCCGTCCCTACGTGCTGTGGAACGTCGTCGCCACGCCCGAACTGTCGCTCAAGCCCCTGCAGTGGTGCTTCCCGGTGGCTGGCTGCGTGAGCTACCGCGGCTACTACAGCAAGGAGGCGGCGCAGGAATACGCCAGGGAGCTGCGTGCCGAGGGCGACGACGTCCAGGTCGGCGGCGTGCCGGCCTATTCGACCCTGGGCTGGTTCAACGACCCGCTCATTTCGACCTTCATCAACTACCCCGACGCCGAACTGGCGCGCCTGATCTTCCACGAGCTGGCCCACCAGGTGGTCTACGTGGCCGGCGATTCGCAGTTCAATGAATCCTTCGCCAGCGCGGTCGAGGAAGTCGGCGTCGAGAAGTGGCTGGAAAAATTCGGCAACCCGGCCATGCGCGAGACCTTTCTCAAGTACACCGAGAGGAAGCAGGAATTCCTCAAGCTGCTGCTCAAGTGCCGGCGCGGCCTGGAAGTGAACTACGCCTCGAAGGCGTCGGTGGCCGAGAAGCGCGCCACCAAGGCGCGCCTGTTCCAGCAGCTGCAGGACGACTACCAGGTCCTCAAGCAGAGCTGGGGCGGCTACGCCGGCTACGACCGCTTCTTTGCCGAGCCACTGTCGAACGCCCACCTGGCCTCGGTGGCCACCTACAGCGACTTCGTACCGGCCTTCCGCGCCCTGCTCGACAAGTCGCTCACCTTCCCGCGCTACTACCAGGCGGCGCGCAAGCTGGCCGACCTCGACCGCACCGAGCGCCATCGCCAGCTCAAATTGCTGGCGCCCTGAACGCGCCGCTACCCCGCGCAGCCCCGCGCAGCCCCGTGCGGCCGGCCGATATTGCTGCGCCGCATCAAAAAAGCACGTAGAGGACTTGCTCGAATAACAGCAAAAGCGCTTGCGTCGAACCGGCGCCCCCGCTAGCATCGTGCGGTACGGCGGCGCTGGAGAGGCACTGCGCCAGCGCGCCCGATCACCCAACGACAAGCACACTGAGGCAGGGGGCCCCCGATGGAAAAAATCTGGCTGAAGTCGTATCCCGATGGCGTACCGGCCGACATCGACCCCGACCAGTACGCGTCGCTGGTCCAGCTGTTCGACGAGTCGTTCCAGAAGTTCGCCGCGCGGCCCGCCTACGTCTGCATGGATAAATTCATGAGCTACGCCGAGGTCGACCAGGCCTCGCGCCGGATGGCCGCCTGGCTGCAAAGCCGCGGCCTGAAAAAAGGCGCGCGCGTGGCCATCATGATGCCCAACGTGCTGCAGTACCCGATCGCGATCGCCGCCATCCTGCGCGCCGGCTACACGGTGGTCAACGTCAATCCGCTGTACACCCCGCGCGAGCTCGAACACCAGCTCAAGGACTCGGGCAGCGAAGCGATCATCGTGCTGGAAAACTTCGCCCACGTGCTCGAACAGGTGCTGCGCAACACCCAGGTCCGCCACATCGTCGTCGCCAGCATGGGCGAACTGCTGGGAGGCTTGAAGGGCATGCTGGTCAACGCCGTGGTCCGCCACGTCAAGAAGCTGGTGCCGGCCTTCACCCTGCCCAACACCGTCAGCTTCAAGGACGCGCTGGCGCAGGGCGCGCGCATGCCGTTCACGGCGGCCGAGCTGGGACCGTCCGACGTCGCCTTCCTGCAGTACACCGGCGGCACCACCGGGGTCGCCAAAGGCGCAACGCTCACGCACCGCAACATCATCGCCAACCTGCTGCAAAGCGAAGCCTGGGCCGGGCCGGGCCTGGCCAGGCCGCCGGTGGCCGAACAGCTCACCATCGTCTGCGCGCTGCCGCTGTACCACATCTTCGCGCTGACCTGCTGCGCGATGTGGGGCACGCGGGTCGGTGCGCTCAACATCCTGATTCCGAACCCGCGCGACATCGGCGGCTTCATCAAGGAACTGGCCAAGTACCCGTTCAACATGCTGCCGGCCGTGAACACCCTGTACAACGGCCTGCTCAACCATCCCGATTTCGCCGCCCTCGATTTCTCCAGCCTGCGCATCTGCAACGGCGGCGGCATGGCGGTGCAAAAAGCCGTCAACGACAAGTGGAAGGCGCTGACCGGCACCTGCATCATCGAAGGCTACGGCCTGTCGGAAACCTCGCCGGTGGCCACCTGCAACCGCTCCGACCTGCTCGACTTCACCGGCACCATTGGCCTGCCGGTGCCGTCCACCGAGATCGCCATTCTCGACGACGACGGCGTCGCGCTGCCGCTCGGCGAGCGCGGCGAAATCGCCATCCGCGGCCCGCAGGTCATGGCCGGCTACTGGAACCGGCCCGACGAAACGGCCAAGGTGATGACCGCCGACGGCTTCTTCAAGTCGGGCGACATCGGCATCATGGACGCGGGCGGCTACACCAAGATCGTCGACCGCAAGAAGGACATGATCCTGGTCTCGGGCTTCAACGTCTACCCCAACGAACTCGAAGAAGTGATCGCCGCCCATCCCGGCGTGCTCGAATGCGCGGTGGTCGGCGTGCCGGACGAGCATTCCGGCGAGGCGGTCAAGGTCTTCGTGGTGCGGCGCGACCCGGACCTGACGGCCGAGCAGTTGATGGACTACTGCCGCACGCAGCTGACCGGCTACAAGAAGCCGAAGTACATTGAGTTTCGCACCGAACTGCCGAAGACCAACGTCGGCAAGATCCTGCGCCGCGTACTGCGCGACGAGAAGCCCGCCACCGTGTAGCGGCGCCCCCGGCTCCCGGCCGCCCGCATGCGGGCGGCTTTTGTTTTCGCGGCCGCGTGTGCGGCCCCACCGTTTTTATACCAATCGTGGTATCCCAATCTGACAGAGGAATCGATGGACAAGTTTTGGCTCACATCGTATCAAGCCGGCGTTCCGCCGGACATCGACTGGACCCAGTACCGCTCGCTGACCCATCTGCTCGAGGAAGCCTTCCGCAAGTACGCCGACCGTCCGGCCTACGCCTGCATGGACACGGCGATCAGCTACGCCGAGCTTGACCGCCTGTCGCAGCAGATGGCCGCCTGGCTGCAGGACAAGGGCTTGAAGCCCGGCGCGCGGGTGGCGATCATGCTGCCAAATGTGCTGCAGTATCCGGTGGCGATGGCCGCCATCCTGCGCGCCGGCTACACCATCGTCAACGTCAACCCGCTCTACACCCCGCGCGAACTGCAGCATCAGCTCACCGACTCGGGCGCCGAGGCGATCATCGTGCTCGAGAACTTCGCCACCACGCTCGAACAGGTACTGGCCAAGACCGCCGTCAAGCACGTGATCGTCGCCAGCATGGGCGACCTGCTCGGCAGCTTCAAGGGCATGCTGGTCAACCTGGTGGTGCGGCGCTTCAAAAAGCTCGTTCCGGCGTATTCGCTGCCCACCTCGATCAGCTTCAACAAGATGCTGGCCGAAGGCGCGCGGCTGGCCTTCAAGCCGGTCAAGATCGGCCAGGACGACATCGCCTTCCTGCAGTACACCGGCGGCACCACCGGCGTCTCGAAAGGCGCCGTGCTGCTGCACCGGAACGTGATCGCCAACGTGCTGCAGAACGAAGCCTGGCTGCAACCGACGCTGGCCTCCATGCCGGCTGGCCAGCAGCTGCAGTTCGCCTGCGCGCTGCCGCTGTATCACATCTACGCGCTCACGGTGTGCGCCCTGATGGCGATGCGCCTTGGCGGCATGAACCTGCTCATTCCGAACCCGCGCGACATGGCCGGCTTCGTCAAGCAGCTGTCCAAATATCGCATCAACATCTTGCCGGCGGTGAACACCCTCTACAACGGGCTGCTCAACAATCCCGAATTCGGCAAGCTCGATTTTTCCAGCTACCGGGTCTGCAACGGCGGCGGCATGGCGGTGCAACAGTCGGTGGCCGACCGCTGGCTCAAGCTGACCGGGGTGCCGATCGTGCAGGGCTACGGCCTGTCGGAGACCTCGCCGGTGGCCACCGCCAACCGCTGCGACATCACCGAGTTCACCAACACCATCGGCCTGCCGCTGCCGTCGACCGAGATCCGGATCCTCGACGACGCCGGCAATCCGGTGGCGCTGGGCGAGGCGGGCGAGATCGCCATCCGCGGCCCGCAGGTGATGGCCGGCTACTGGCAGCGCGACGACGAGACGGCCAAGGTCATGACCGCCGACGGCTTCTTCAAGACCGGCGACGTCGGCATCATGGACGCGCGCGGCTACACCAAGATCGTCGACCGCAAGAAGGACATGATCCTGGTCTCCGGCTTCAACGTCTATCCGAACGAGATCGAGGAAGTGGTGGCGGCCCATCCGGGCGTGCTCGAATGCTGCTGCATCGGCGTGCCGGACCAGAATTCGGGCGAGGCGGTCAAGGTATTCGTGGTGCGCAAGGACCCGGCGCTGACCAAGGAGGCGCTGATGGAGTTCTGCAAGGCCCAGCTGACCTCCTACAAGAAGCCCAAGCACATCGAGTTCCGCGACAGTCTGCCAAAGAGTAATGTGGGCAAGATCCTGCGGCGCGCGCTGCGCGACGATAAGCCGGTGGTGGCGTAACCCTTTTGCGCCGCCATCCGCGCCAGCAGCGCGGACGGCGCGGCGAGCAGGTTTGCTAGCTGCGGCCGAGCGCGCTGCGCGCCGCGTCGAGCCGCTGGAACAGCGCCTGGTGCAGGCTGCGGGTGTGCTTGGTCATGTGCTTGCGCGCGTGGTCGACTTCGGCCAGCTCGCGTTCGGCGGTGGCCCGGTCGCCGCGGCCGATCGCCCAGATCGCGTATTCGGCGCGCGCCTCGACGCTGGAAAAGCGCGCCGCCAGCGCGGCGAATTCGGCGCCCGCCTCGGCGGCGTTGCCGGCCTGCGCGTGGGCCCTGGCCGTCAGCAGGCCCACCTGCTCGGGTCGAAAGCCGGGCGAGTTCGCGCGCACCGCCGCCAGCACCTTGAGCGCCTCCTGCGGCTGCTGGTTGGCCAGCTTGGCCTCGCCGGCGCTCATGCCGATTTCCGGATCGTTGGCGAACGGGCCGGCCAGGAAGGCGTCGAACTGCGCCACCGCCTGCGCCACCATGCCGCCGTCGAGCATCGCGCGCGCCAGCCGCATCTGGTTGTGCGCGGTCGGCGTCAGGTCGAATGCCGCCTGCGCCTCGCGCAGCGCGCGTCCGGGGTTGATCGTTCTTTCGAGGGCTTTGCCGGCCGTGCGCAGGCCGCGTTCCATGCGCGATGCGGGCAGGAAGATGGCGAAGAAGTAGACCACGCTGCCCAGCATGGGGAACATGAACAGGATGACCAGCCAATACAGTTCGCGCCCGGCGCGGATCGCGTGGATGGCGAAAAAGATCGCGACGAGGACGTGGATCCCCAGACCAAAAATCGGCATACCTGTCCTTGTGAGTGTGTGTGCGTGTGTGTGCGTGTGCGTGTGCTTGAGGCGCGGCGCGCGGACGCGGGCAGCTTGATCAACTTGTCATGTTGCATCAAAACAATGAAATTGGCAAGCGCCTCAGGCACTCCGCTCGGCGCCCGGCTTGCCGTCGGCGACCAGGAAGGCGGCCAGCGTGGCGAGGTTCGAGGCGGGGTCGCGCACATTGTCGAGCCCCATGAAACAAGTCGTGGTGGCGGCCGGCGTGAGCTCCATCAGCATGAAGCCGCGCTTGTCGCTGCGGCCGTAGCCGATGTGCGGATTGATGTCGAGGTAGTCGAGGGTGCGCTGCTGCGGGCGCGAACTCGAGGTGACTGAGGTGCCGCAAAATTCGGTGGCGACGAGCGGATTGGCGTTCGATACCGGGCGGTCGAAATCGGCGCGCAGATCGGCCGCGTAGAAGGTGTGCACATCGCCCGACAGCACCAGCGGGTTGGCGGCGCCGCTCGAACGCAGGGCGCCCAGCAGGCGCTGGCGCGCCACCGGATAGCCGTCCCAGCCATCGGTCCAGAAGCGGCCGTCGGTGGGCGTGACGATCTTCACCTGGCTAGATTGGGCCATCAGGGTTTGCTGGGCGATGATGTTCCAGCGCGCGCGCGACGACGCCAGGCCGTCGGCCAGCCAGGCTTCCTGTTCGGCGCCGAGCATGCTGCGCGCCGGGTCGCGCAAGGCCGCGCAGGCGCGCCGCAGCACTGAACTTGAGCCGCCGCGCGTGGCCGGCCCGCAGGCGTGCGGGGCGCGGTACTGGCGGTCGTCAAGCACGTGAAAGCGCGCCAACCGTCCCCAGTCGTAGCGCTGGAACATGCGCACGCTGTCGAAACGGTCGGGGCGCGCCAGGCGCAGCGGCATGTGTTCGTAGAAGGCCTGGTAGGCGGCCGCGCGGCGCAGCGCGAATTGCGGATCGCGCCGCTCGTCGCTGATGCCGGCATAGTCGTTGGCCACTTCGTGGTCGTCCCAGGTGGCGATCCACGGCGCCGCCAGGTGCGCCGCCTGCAGGTCCGGGTCGCTCTTGTACTGGGCGTAGCGGGCGCGGTACTGCGCCAGCGTGAACGATTCGTCGCTGCGCACCGCGCGCTCGGGATGGGTCAGCCGGTACGCGCCCCATTCGTAGATATAGTCGCCCAGGAAGGCCACCAGGTCGGGCGCGGCGGCGGCGATGTGGCGGTGCGCCGCGTAGCTGCCGAACTCCCAGTGCTGGCAGGAGGCCACGGCCAGCTTGAGCAGCGGCGGCATCTCGCCCGGCGCCGGCGCGGTGCGGGTGCGCCCGGCCGGGCTGACCGCGTCGCCCAGCATGAAGCGGTACCGGTACCAGTACCAGCGGCCGGGCGCGAGACCCTTGACGTCGACGTGCACGCTGTGCGCCAGCGCCGGCACGGCTGGCGCGCTGCCTTTGGCGGCGATGCGGGTGAAGGCTTCGTCGTGCGCCACTTCCCAGCGCACCGTGAGCGCCAGCGCGCCCGGGCCGGGACCGAGCGGGTCGGCCAGGATGCGGGTCCACAGGATGACGGAATCGGGCAGCGGCGAGCCGGACGCCACGCCCAGGCTGAAAGGATAGGCGGCGCCGGCGCCGCGCGCGATGCCGGCGCCGCAGCCGGCCGCCAGCGCCGCCAGCCGCGCGGCGGTCAGCAATACATCGCGGCGCGCCGGCATCATGCGAACAGCGCTACAGGCTCGAGATCAGTGAATCGAGCGGCGGCAGGGGACGCGGCTTGCGGTCGTTGCCGGTCGCGACATAGGTCAGCGTCGCTTCGGTCACCTTGACAATGTTGGCCTGCAGGCGGTTGCGCTCGGCATACACCTCGACATACACCGTCACCGAGGTGGTGCCGACCTTGACGATGTCGGCGTAGAACGACAGCAAGTCGCCGACGAACACCGGATGCTTGAACAGGAAGGAATTGACCGCCACCGTGGCGACCCGGCCGTTGGCGCGCCGGGTGGCCGGCAATGAACCGGCGATGTCGACCTGGGCCATGATCCAGCCGCCGAACACGTCGCCGTGGATATTCGCGTCGGACGGCGCCGGCATCACCCGCAGTTGCGGCATCTTTCCTGGAGGAAGGCCGCGCGGCGTGGAGAGGTCTGCTGCATTTTCTGGCGTCGTCATCTTGAAATTCCGTGAAAGGCTACAATCGTCCAGAATTGAACCATAAATTACCGAGCTACGCCATGCGCCGCAATTCCACCAGTCCGCCACCTCCGCCTAACGACCCCCAAGCGCGCACCCGCAGCGATTGGGCCACCCTCAAGACCCTGTTGCCCTACCTGTGGGTCTACAAGTGGCGCGTGCTCGCCGCGCTCGGCTGTCTGGTCGGCGCCAAGCTGGCCAACGTCGGCGTGCCGCTGGTGCTCAAGAACCTGATCGACCACCTGTCGATCAGCCCGGCCAATCCGCGCGCGATGATGGTGCTGCCGCTCGCCGCGCTGGTCGCTTACGGCGCGCTGCGCCTGTCGACCACCTTGTTCACCGAGCTGCGCGAGTTTTTGTTCGCCCGCGTGACCCAGCGCGCGGTGCGCTCGATCGCGCTCAAGGTGTTTCGCCACCTGCACGCGCTGTCGCTGCGCTTTCACCTGAACCGCCAGACAGGCGGCATGACGCGTGATATCGAACGCGGCACGCGCGGCGTCAGCTCGCTCATTTCCTACACCCTGTTTAATATCCTGCCCACGCTGGTCGAGATTACCCTGGTGCTGGCCTACCTGGTCACCCATTACGACATCTGGTTCAGCGCCATCACTGCCACCGCGCTGGTGCTCTACATCAGCTTCACCGTCATCGTCACCAACTGGCGCACCCACTTCCGGCGCACCATGAACGAGCTCGATTCGAAGGCCAACACCAAGGCCATCGACTCGCTGATCAACTACGAGACCGTCAAGTACTTCGGCAACGAGGACTACGAGGCCAGGCGCTACGACGAGGGCTTGAAGAACTTCGAGAGCGCGGCGGTCAAGTCGCAGACCTCGCTGTCGCTCCTCAACAGCGGACAATCGTTGATCATCGCCAGCGCCGTCACCCTGATCCTGTGGCGCGCCACCCTCGGCGTCATCAACGGCAGCATGACGGTGGGCGACCTGGTGCTGGTCAACTCCTTCATGATCCAGCTGTACATTCCGCTTAACTTCCTCGGCGTGATCTACCGCGAAATCACCCAGAGCCTGGCCGACATTGAGCGCCTGTTCGGCCTCTTGAACCAGAACCGCGAAGTGGCCGACGCGTCCGACGCCAAGCCGCTCGTCACGCACGGCGCGCGGGTCGTCTTCAAGCACGTCGACTTCAGCTACGAGACCAAGCGCCAGATCCTGTTCGATGTCGACTTCACCATCCCGGCCGGCACCACCACCGCCGTGGTCGGCCACAGCGGCTCGGGCAAGTCGACCTTGTCGCGGCTGCTGTTCCGTTTTTACGACGTGAGCGAGGTTAATGGCGGCGCCATTACCATCGACGACCAGGACTTGCGCGCGGTGAGCCAGGAATCGCTGCGCAACGCGATCGGCATCGTGCCGCAGGATACGGTGCTGTTCAACGACACCATCGAATACAACATCGCCTACGGCAAGCCGGGCGCCGGCAAGGACGCCATCGTGGCGGCGGCGCGCGCGGCGTCGATCCACGACTTCATCGAATCGCTGCCGGACGGTTACGCGACGATGGTCGGCGAGCGCGGCCTCAAATTGTCGGGCGGCGAAAAGCAGCGCGTGGCGATCGCCCGCACCCTGCTCAAGAATCCGGCGATCCTGATTTTCGACGAGGCGACCTCGGCGCTCGATTCAAAAGCCGAACAGGCCATCCAGGCCCAGTTGAAGGACATCGCGCGCAACCGCACCACGCTGGTGATCGCGCACCGCCTGTCGACCGTGGCCGACGCCCAGCAGATCCTGGTGCTCGACCATGGCCGCATCGTCGAACGCGGCACTCACCAGGCGCTGCTGGCGGCCAACGGCCTGTACGCGCAGATGTGGGAACGCCAGCAAGCCAGGCAGGATGAGGATCTGGCCTCGCCGGCGCTGGCGCTGGAAGAATAGCGCGCAACGGCTAGTAGGTTCTGAACATCCGCTGAATCTCGCCGGTGGCGCTGGTCCTGGTCAGCGCCAGCATCAGCAGGATCCGCGCCTTTTGCGGATTGAGCGTATCGGCCGCGACGAAATCGAGCTCGTCGTCGTTGGCCTCGCCATTGCGCGCCAGGATGCCCTGGCCCACGCGGCTGGCGCGCACGATGATCACGCCTTTCTGGCGCGCCGCCTTCAACGCCGGCACCACCTTCGCCGCGAGGCTGCCGTCGCCCACGCCGGCGTGGATGATGCCCTTGCTGCCGGCCGCGACGAACGCGTCCACCGCCACCGGCCCCATGTTGGCATAGCCGTACACGATGTCAACCTGCGGCAGCGCCTGCAGCGCGCCGACGTCGAACTCGGTGTCGACCGTGTGCTTGCGGATCGGCAGCCGGTAGAAATACGGCTTGCCGCCCTGGATATAGCCGAGCATGCCCAGCTCCGCCGTGCGGAACGCGTCAAGCGTCGAGGTGTTGGATTTGGTGACATCGCGCGCCGACTGGATCTGGTCGTTCATCGCCACCAGCACGCCCTTGCCGACCGCTTCGGCGCTGGCCGCCAGCAGCACCGCGTTGTACAGATTGATCGGGCCGTCGGCCGACAGCGCCGTCGACGGCCGCATCGCACCCACCAGCACCACCGGCTTGCCGCTCTTGACGGTCAGGTCGAGAAAGTAGTCGGTTTCCTCCAGCGTGTCGGTGCCGTGGGTGATCACGACGCCGTCGACATTGGGCTGCGCCAGCAGCGTGTTGACGCGTTTCGCCAGCGTCAGCCAGTGCTCGTTGCTCATGTTCTCGCTGGCGATCTGGAACACCTGTTCGCCCGTCACATTGGCCACCTTGGCCAGTTCCGGCACCGCCTTGATCAGGCTTTGCACGCCCACCGTGGCGGCGGTGTAGCCGACCGTGGTGGTGCTGGTGGCGCCGGTGCCGGCGACGGTGCCGCCAGTCGCCAGAATCACGACGTTGGCCAGCTTGGCCTCGGCCGCCTGGGCTGCCGCGCACAATGCGAACAGGCAGAGCGCGCACAGGGCGCACAGGGCGCGCGGATGGCGTGAATTGAGCATGCTACCTCCTCGAGGACGGCGGTGGTCAGGGCAGTTCGGCGACGGCGACATCCTGCTTGAGCGGCGCCGGCAGCAGTTCGCCTTCCCACTTGGCGACCACCGCCGTGGCGATGCCGTTGCCGATCACGTTGGTGGCCGAGCGCGCCATGTCGAGGAAGTGGTCGATGCCGAGCAGGAGCAGCAGGCCCGCTTCCGGAATGTTGAACTGGTTCAGGGTCGCGGCGATCACCACCAGCGAGGCGCGCGGCACGCCGGCCATGCCTTTCGAGGTGAGCATCAGCACCAGCATCATGCTGATCTGGGTCGACAGCGCCAGCTCGATGCCGTAGGCCTGGGCGATGAAGACGCTGGCGAAAGTACAGTACATCATCGAGCCGTCGAGATTGAAGGAGTAACCGATCGGCAGCACGAAGGCGGCGATCCGGTTGCGCACGCCGAAGCGCTCGAGTCCTTCGAGCGTCTTTGGAAACGCCGCTTCCGACGACGCGGTCGAAAACGCCAGCAGGGTGGGGCCGCGCAGTTCGGCCAGCAGGTTCAGAACGCGCGGCCCGAGGAAGATAAAGCCGAGGATCGTCAGCATCACCCACAGCATCAAGATGGCGAAATAGAATTCGCCCATGAAGACGCCATAGGTCGTCAGCACCCCCAGCCCGCTCTTGGCGATGATGCCGGAGACGGCGGCGAACACCGCGATCGGCGCGAAGTTCATGACGTAGCCGGTCAGCTTGAGCATGATGTGGGCGACCCCGTCGATCGCTTCGATCACCACCTCGCTGCGCTCGCCCACGGCGGCCGCCGCCGTGCCGAAGAAAATCGAGAAAATCACGATCTGCAGGATCTCGTTTTTCGCCATGCCGTCGACGATCGAGGCGGGCACCAGGTGGGTGACGAATTCCTTGAGCGTGAGGCCGGACGTCACCAGGCCGGTGGCGGTGCCGGCCTTCGGCACAATGTTCGACAGCGCCATCGCGTCGCCGGGACGGAACAGGTTGACCAGCACCAGGCCGAGCGAGAGCGAGAGGATCGAGGCGATCACGAACCAGCCCAGCGCCTTGATGCCGATGCGCCCGACCTCGTTGACGTCGCCCATCTTGGCGATGCCGACCACCAGGGTGGAGAACACCAGCGGCGCGATGATCATCTTGATCAGCCGGAGGAAGACCGTGGTGATGCGCGACATGCCGTCGGCGAAGCCGGCGGGGTTGCTCAGATTGAGGTTGGCGATGTAGCCGGCGACGATGCCGAGCACCAGGGCGACGAGGATGTAGACGGTCAGGCGGTTTCGATTGTTCATGTGCAGCGCATCCTGTGATAGGGTCGATCAGGGGAGTGGAGCCATCGGCGCGTGCCGCGCGTCGCCGCCGTCGGCCAATATCGGCATGTGGTGAGCCGCCAGCCGTGCATGCCACGGGTAGTGGCATGATTTGCAGTATCCTAAGCAATCATGGTGATGTCAAGCTTGCACGCCTCGCACGATTGCCCATCCTTATTGACAGGACCCGCAGCAATGATCGAACTCGACAACGTCAGCAAATGGTACGGCGCCTTCCAGGTGCTCGACGCCTGCACCACCCGGGTGGCCAAGGGCGACGTGGTGGTCGTCTGCGGGCCGTCCGGCTCGGGCAAGTCGACCCTGATCAAGACCGTCAACGGTCTCGAACCGTTCCAGCAGGGCGCGATCCGGGTCGACGGCATCGCGGTCGGCGACCCGGCCACCAACCTGCCGGCGCTGCGCGCGCGGATCGGCATGGTGTTCCAGAATTTTGAGCTGTTCCCCCATCTGTCGGTGCGCCGCAACTTGACGCTGGCGCAAGTGAAGGTGCTCGGCCGCAGCGAGGACGAAGCGACCGCGCGCGGCCTGGCCTATCTCGACCGGGTCGGCGTGCTGGGGCAGCAGGACAAGTACCCGAACCAGCTCTCGGGCGGCCAGCAGCAGCGCGTGGCGATCGCGCGCGCGCTGTCGATGGACCCGGTCGCCATGCTGTTCGACGAACCCACCTCGGCGCTCGACCCGGAGATGATCACCGAGGTGCTCGACGTGATGGTCGGCCTGGCGCAGGACGGCATGACGATGATGGTGGTCACCCACGAGATGGGCTTTGCGCGCAAGGTGGCCGACCACATCGTCTTTATGGACCACGGCAAGATCGTCGAGGACAGTCCAAAGGACGCGTTTTTCGACAGCCCGCGCGCCGAGCGGGCCAGAGAGTTCCTGGCGCGCATACTGCATTGAACGAGGGGGTCCGCGGTGGCGTCACGAGGTTCTGTGCGCTCCGCTCCATCGACGGCCCGCAGTGTCGCCGGATGCCAGGGCACGCCGCTCGTTTGCTCAGAAGTAGTCGTCCTGGCGTTGGTGCCGAACAGCGAGAATGGTCACGGTAGCGGCGCCCTCGATCTCGAACAACATGACGTATCCTGCGCCGCCAAATGGAATGACAAGTTCGCGCAAGAACGCCAGATGGCCGGTCGCCTTTCGGCATGTGAAGGGAAAATCCTTGAGTAGCGACACGGCCTTTGATATGGCGTCGCGCGCTCGCCGGGCAAGTGCGGGATCGTGTGCTGCCAGATGCGCCTGAAGCCGGCGCAGATCGTCGCGCGCTGCCCTTGTATAGCGCACCCGAAAACTCATTTTTTCGCCTGGTGTTCCGGCTCGTCCAGCAGCGTGTCGAGCTCTGCCAGAACGTCGTCCGCGTCGTAGTATTCACCCGTATGTTTGGCTTCATCGCGCGAGGCCAAACCGCGTGCGATGAAGTCGCGCTGAGTGACACGGCGCTCGATGTGTAGACGTAGTGACAGCTCCACGAAACTCGACAAGGTTTCACCCGCTTCGAGTACCGCTTCAGCGGCGGCTCTGAGTTCAGGGGCGACACGGAGGGAAGGAATGGTAGAGGTTTTCATTGGAAACTCGTTTGCAGTGCAAATGCGATGCATTCATTGTGGGCCGCTTTGAATGGCGATGCAAGCGCGTTTTCACAGCACTGGCCCGATCCACTTCGCACTTGGCATCCCCGCCTCCTGCATTGAGGGCCGGGCCGTGTGATAGGGTGATCGCTTTGTTCTGCGCCGGGAACCCGCCGATGACCGATCCGGAACGGGAACTTGACCGAGCGTGGCGAATCTAACAGTGGAGGCGGGTCAAATGACCCACACACCAGATGCACTGCGCCGGGAAATAATGAACCAACCCATCGCCAACGACGCTGCCGCCCAGCGTGAAACCGCGCCCGTGATTTTGGTGGTGGACGACACGGCCGCCAACCTCGTCGTTATGGTCGACTATCTCGCCGCGCACGGCTTCACCGTCGTCGTCGCGCAGGCCGGCGAGGAGGCGGTCGAGCGCGCGCGCTTCGCCCTGCCCGACCTGATCCTGCTCGACGTGATGATGCCCGGCATGAACGGTTTCGACACTTGCCGCCACCTCAAGTCCGACCGCAGCACCCGCGAGATTCCGTCATCTTCATGACCGCGCTGTCCGACCCCGAGGACAAGATCAGCGGTTTCACCGCCGGCGGGGTCGACTACATCACCAAACCCTTCCAACTGGAGGAAGTGCTGGCGCGCGTCAACACCCACCTGGCCTTGCAAGCCATGCGGCGCCAGCTGGCGGCGCAAAACCAGCGCCTGCGCTGCGAGGTGACGGTGCGGCTGCAGGCCGAGGCGGCCCTGCAGCGTGCGCGCGACGAGCTCGAAGAGCGGGTCGCGCAGCGCACCGCCGAACTGGCGCAGGCCAACGCCAGCCTGACCGCCGAGATCGACGAACGCCGCCGCATGCAGGAGGAACTGCAGGAGCGCGAAGGACGCATCCGCCGCCTGGTCGAGTCGAACATCATCGGCATTTTCTTCTGGAGCCAGTACGGCGAAATCACCTTCGCCAACGACGCTTTCCTGCAGATCATCGGCTATTCGCGCGCCGACCTCGACGCCGGCCTGCTCGAGTGGCGCAACCTCACCCCGCCCGAGTTCCGCGCCGCCGACCGCCGCGCGCTGGGCGAGATCGCCGAACGCGGGGTCTGCGCCTCGTACGAAAAGGAATTCTTCCGCAAGGATTGCAGCCGCGTGCCAATCCTCATCGGCGCCGCCATCTTCGAGCAGTCGCGCAGCAATGGCCTCGCTTTCGTGCTCGACCTGAGCGCGCGCCGCCAGGCCGAGGCGCGCATCCGCCACATGGCGCATCACGACGCCCTGACCGGCCTGCCCAACCGCCTGCTGCTGCAGGACCGCATGGCGCAGGCGATCGCCCTCGGGCGCCGCGCCGGCAGCCAGGTCGCGCTGCTGTTCATCGATCTCGACGACTTCAAGCGCATCAACGATTCGCTCGGCCACGAGATCGGCGACCGCCTCTTGCAGCTGGTCGCGGCGCGGCTGCAATCGTGCCTGCGCGACGGCGACAGCATCGCCAGGCTGGGCGGCGACGAATTCGTGCTCACCCTGGCCGCCCTGGCCGACGGCAACGACGCCGCCGTGGTTGCGCACAAGGTGCTGGACCTGCTCAAGGAACCCTTCCTGATCGACAACCATTCGCTGCACGTGAGCAGCAGCATCGGCATCAGCCTGTTCCCGGATGACGGCGCCGACGTCGAAACGCTGATGCGCACGGCCGACACCGCGATGTACCACGCCAAGGAAAGCGGGCGCAACAACTACCAGTTCTTCACGCCGGCGCTCAACGAAGCGGTGCACCAGCGCCTGGCGCTGGAGAACCGCTTGCGCCAGGCGCTGGCGGGCGACGAGTTCGCCCTGTACTTCCAGCCGCAGATCGACATGCACAACGGCCAGATCTTTTCCTCCGAAGCCTTGCTGCGCTGGCTGCGGCCCGGCCAGGCGCCGATTTCCTGCGGCGAGTTCATCGCCACCGCGGAAAAGACCGGCCTGATCGTGCCGATCGGCGAATGGGCCTTGCGCCAGGCGTGCCGCCAGCTCAAGGCCTGGCACGCGCTCGGCCACCCCGCGCTGCGGGTCGCCGTCAACCTGTCGCCGCGCCAGTTCTACCAGCCCGACCTGCCGGGCATGGTCGCCCGGGTGCTGGAGGAAACCGGGCTCGATCCCACCTCGCTCGACCTCGAGATCACCGAGGGCATCCTGCTGCACCGAAACAGCGACAACATCGCCACCCTGCGCCGCCTGAGCGAGATGGGCATCCATTTGTCGGTCGACGATTTCGGCACCGGCTATTCCAGCCTGGCGTATCTGCAGCGCTACCCGATCAACGGCATCAAGATCGACCAGTCCTTCGTCGGCGCGCTGACTGACAACGCCAACGACCGCGCGCTGGTGAGCGCGATCATCGTGATGGGCCAGAGCCTCGGGCTCGACATCCTGGCCGAAGGCGTCGAGACGCCGCAACAGGCGGATTTCCTGATGGAGCATGGCTGCTCGTCGGCGCAGGGGTTTTACTACAGCCGCGCGGTGGCGCCGGAGGCGTTCACCGAACTGCTGTCGCGCACCGGCGCCGCCCACGCGCCCTGCTGATCGATTCGCATCCTGCCGATCGATGCGCCCTCGCACAGCCGGGCGGCGCGCCAGGCCGGCGGCGATTCAGCCATCCGGCCACGCGTGCCCGGGGAGCTCGGCGTGGCGCCGTCGCCCCGCACTAGGAAGCGGGTGACGCCGGCTCGGGGTCGCCGGACGCCGCCGCCGGCTCGCTGCCGTAGCGTTCCACCAGCGCGGCGATGGCTTGCGACTGGTAGTCGCGCGCCAGTTCGCGCAGGCGGCGCGCGAACTGCGCGTAACGCGCGTCGAGCGCCAGCAGGTAGTCGGCCCGTTCACTGATCTTTTGCATATTGCCCAGGCGTGCGAGCTGCCTGAGCGTGGCGATCTCCGACGCCGGCGGCGCCACCAGCGCCGCCTCCTGGGGGCCGGCCGGCGCCGGCGCCGCCGCGCTGCCGGCGCCGATCCACTGCAGCGACAGGACCGCGCCGATTGCCGCCAGCAGCGCGTCGTGCTCGATCGGTTTGGCAAGGAAGGCGTTGGCGCCGGCCGCCAGGCTTTTCAGTTCGTCTTCGCGCGCGGCGCTGGCGGTCACCACAATGACCGGCACGCTGCCAAAGCGGGCCGAGGCGCGGATCCGCCGGGTCGCCTCGACGCCGTCCATCACCGGCATCATCACATCCATGACGATCAGGTCGGGCCGCACCTGCTCGAGCAGGGCCAGGCATTCCTCGCCGTTGGCGGCGTCGGCCACCGCGAAGCCGAGCGCATCGAGGGTGTCCATCAGCATCGCGCGGTTTTGCGGCACGTCGTCGACCACCAGCACCGTCTTGCGCGCGCCCTGGTAGCCGATCACGGTGTCGGCCGGCGCCGCCAGCGCCAGCGGCGCGCTGGCCAGCGGCAGTGCGAGGGTGAACCAGAACAGGCTGCCGCGCCCGCTCTCGGTGGCGACCTCGATGCGCCCGCCCATCAGGCCGATCAGCTGCTGGCTGATCGCCAGGCCGAGGCCGGTGCCGCCCTCGCGCCGCCCCATATCGGCCACCTGCTCGAAGGGCTGGAAGATGCGCGCCACCTGCTCGTCGCTCATGCCGATGCCGCTGTCTTCGACTTCGACGCGCAGCCTGGCGATGGCCGGCCCGGGCGCCGCATCGGCGGCCGGCGGCAGCGCCAGCAGGCGCAGCTCGACCCGGCCGCGGTCGGTGAACTTGACCGCGTTGCCCAGCAAATTGAGCAGTACCTGGCGCAGCCGCTTGTCGTCCATCAGCACCGCCTCCGGCAGGCCGGCGCCGGCGCGGTAGCAAAAGCGCAAGCTCTTTTCCTCGGCCTTCACGCGCATGATGTCGACCACCACGCGCATGAAATTGGCCAGATCGACCACGCCCGGGTGCAGCGTAAGCTTGCCAGCCTCGATCCGCGCCAGGTCGAGGATGTCGTTGATGAGGGTGAGCAGGTGCTGGCCGCTGGCGTGGATCGTCGCCAGGCCGCTGGCCTGGCGCTCGCTGAGCGCGCTGTCGCGCCGCAGCAGTTGGGCGTAGCCCATGATGGCGTTGAGCGGGGTGCGCAGTTCGTGGCTCATCTGGGCGAGAAATTCGCTGCGCATGCGCGCCAGCCGCACCGCCTCGGCCAGCGCGGCCTCGCGCGCCTGCTCGGCCCATTTGCGTTCGCTGACGTTGCGCGCCACCCCCACCGTGCCGAGCGCGCTGCCGTCCTCGTCGAGCACCGGCGCGCGCCAGGTCTCGATCCAGGCCAGGCCGCCGGGGCCGGGCAGCGCTTCCTCGACCGTCTTGCGCTGGCGCGTGCGCAGCACTTCGCGGTCGTCGGCGTCGTAGCGCGCGGCCAGCGCGGCCGGCCACAGCTGTTCGTCGGTGTGGCCCACCATCTGCGCGACCGGGTGACCGCAGGCGTCGGCGTTGGCCTGGTTGGTGGCCAGGTAGCGGCCCTCGGTGTCCTTGAGCCAGACCGACAGCGGCAGGGTGTCGATCAGGGTGCGCAGGTAGCGCGTCTGCTGGCGCAGTTCGGCGGTGCGGTGCTGGACGCGCTGCTCGAGCGTGTCGAAGGCGCGGCGCAGCTCGGCCGTCATGACGTTGAAGGCCGCGCCCAGTTCGCCGATTTCGTCGGGCGCGCTGACGGCGATTGGGGCCTGGCGCGGCGCGTCCGGCGCGCCGCCCAGGCCGCGCTGCACGCCGATCTGCTTGACCGCGCGGGTCAGGGCGACGATCGGATCGATGAAGCGGCCGACCCAGAAGATCCCCACGCCAATGCACAGCGCCATGATCAGGCTGGCCGTCAGCAGGATCGCGCCGACGGTCTGGCCGATGTTGCGCAAGGTCGGCTCGCGCGAGGCGGCCATGCCCAGGATCAGGCGCGGCTGGCGCTCGTACTGCCATGGCAGCAGGGCCACGTAGAATTCGCCGCCGCCGGCGCCGGCCACGGTTTGTTCGAGCACATGCGGATTGCCGGCGCCGGCCAGGGCGCGCCGCAGCAGGGCGCGCGGCAGCAGGTCGGCGGCGGTCAGGCGCAGCTGGTGGGCGCCGTCGGGCGAGAGCAGCAGCGGCAGCTTGCCGCTGCGCGCCGCCAGCGCGTCGAGCATGGCGCGGTCGATGCGCTTGTCGAACACCACCATTGCGACGGTCGACTTGGGTTCGGCGCGGCCGCCTTCGCGCGCGCCGTCCGCTTCGGCGATCGTCAGGTCCGACACCAGCCGGAATACCGGCTGGATGAAGTCGCTCAGGCGCTGCTCGAAGGCGCCTTCGACCGGCACCGCGATTTCGATCGCGCCCTGCTGCGCGGCGGGAAACACGAATGACACCGTCGGCCGGCGTGGCGCATCGAGCATCAGCGCCAGCGGCGGCGGCGCCTGCGCGCGCCATGCCGGCCAGCCCATGAAGTCGACGATGGCGCCGTTGCCGACCGGGGTGCTGATCCATTGTGCCGGCGCCATGCCGCGCTGGACCATCATGCCGGCCTGGGTGTCGGCGACCGCGTGGCTGAGCTTGCCGCCGGTGTAGACCGCGATGCGCGAAAAGCCGCTCGCCCGCATCGCCAGGTACAGCCGGTTGAGCGAGACGGCGCGCGCGTAC
>JBDSTZ010000209.1:0-3408 GCA_039927975.1 Massilia sp.
GAGGGCATCGCGCCGGCCATGATCGGCAGGCGCCTCGACGCGCTCGAAGCGCGGCTCGGCGTCAAATTGATGCAACGCACCACCCGCAAGCTGGTGCTGACCAACGAGGGCGCCGCCTTCCTCGAAGATTGCCAGCGCATCCTGGCCGAACTGGCCGACGCCGAATCGGCCGTGGCCGAGCGCAGCGCGCGCGCCAGCGGCCACCTGCTCATTTCGGCGCCGGCCGGCTTTGGCCGCCAGCATGTCGCGCCACTGCTGCCCTCCTTCCTCGCCGAGCATCGCGACGTGACGGTCGACCTCAATTTGAACGACCGGCTGGTCGACGTCATCGGCGAGAGCGTCGACGTCGCCATCCGCATCGCCAGCCTGAGCGATTCAAGCCTGGTGGGCGTGAAGCTGGCCGACAATCAGCGCGTGGTGGTGGCCTCGCCGGCTTACTTGAAGCGGCACGGCACGCCGCGCTCGCTGGCCGAGCTGGCAAAGCACAATTGCCTGGCGATCAGCAGCGACGGCAGTCAGCGCGGCTGGACCTTTCTCGACCAGGGCAAGCAAGTGACGTTGAAGGTCGCGGGCAATATGGTGTGCAACGACGGCGAGGTGCTGCACGACTGGGCGCTGGCCGGCCGAGGACTGGCGTGGCGGTCGATGTGGGAAGTGGGAAAGGAAATCGAAGCCGGCAGCCTGTGCACGGTGCTGGACCAGTTCGCCGCGCCGGGCAACGATATCTACGCGGTGTTCGCCCAACGCCGCCATTTGCCGCTGCGGATACGCGCGCTGGTCGATTTTCTACGCCACAGTTATGCGCAGCCCGACTATTGGCGCAAGGTGTGATGTCGCCGCAAGGCTGGGGGAAATGTGAGCGAGCGCGTAGCGCGCGCCAGACGCGGTATCGCCGGTGATGAGCACACTGCGTGCGCCAGACGCGACATCAATGATGATCACTTCGGGCGGCAGGCGGCCCGCGAAGCCGGTCAGTGCAGGCCTGCAGACGACCCTGGCAATATTCGCAGGATAAGCGGCGCGGCCATCTCAGGGAGGCCAGGAAGGCCTGATTTCTCCGTTTTGCAAGCGCACTCGCAAAACCAACAGGCGAAAAAAAATCCCCGGAAACCGAGGATTTTTTGTCGTTGACTCAGCTATTACAGCGGCTGAATGTTCGAAGCTTGCTTGCCCTTAGGACCAGCGGTTACTTCGAAAGAGACGCGCTGGTTCTCTTGCAACGATTTGAAGCCGTTCGACTGGATAGCCGAGAAGTGAGCGAACAGATCTTCGCCGCCTTCGTCAGGGGTGATAAAGCCGAAACCCTTCGAATCATTGAACCATTTTACGATGCCAGTTGCCATTACAATTTCCTATTTCAGTTAAGTTGGGCTTGCGCCCGTTTTAGATCGTTTAAAGAAGCAAGAAAGAAATGACAGACAAACTGCACCACTACCTCGAATCCAACGATCCCGCATTATACCCAATAAAACAAAAAAAGCACGTATTCAGCGAAATTAACGTGCGCCGGTCCTGTGACGATTCCAGCTATCAACTTTGCGGACCTGTTTTAAAGCGGTAGTGAGTCAAATATATGCTATCGATGCCCATGAAGTTTGCGCTAGATCAAACGATCTGTCCTCACGGCCTCGCTCGCTCACCCGCCGCCGACCGGGCCGTCGACAAAGTCGGCGCGCGGATCGATCGAGGCCCAGACGATCATCTGGTCGAGACTGTCGAGCCAATTGCGCCAGTCGCGCGCGGCGATCACCTCGAAGGCCATCAGCACCCGCAGGCGCTGTTCGAGCGAGCGCGATTGCTGGCCGAAGCCGCGAAAGCCGAACGTGGCGGCCGAGCCGGCGATGGTGTGCAGCAGCTGGTGCAAATCGGTGACGATCTGCGGATCGGGCTGCTCCGGGTCGAACGCCGCGCGCAGCGCGCGCAAGCGATCCAGCGTGGTGGGAATGCTGGCGGCGAACTTGTCGTTCAGTTGACGCAGCCGGGCAAAAAATTCCAGGTCAATCGGTGTTGCCATTGTCTCCGCCGTGTTTACTTCGTTCCAAAAATGCGATCGCCAGCGTCGCCCAGGCCAGGCACGATGTAGGCATGGTCGTTCAAGTGCGAGTCGAGCGAGGCGACGTACAGCTTGACGTTCGGGTGCGCCTCCTGGAACACCGTCACGCCTTCGGGCGCGGCCACCAGCGCGAGGAAGATGATCTGCTCGTCGCTCACGCCGCGATTCTTGAGCACGTCGATCGCGTACACCGCCGAATTGCCGGTGGCGACCATCGGGTCGCACAGGATGAACACGCGGTCGCTGGTGTCGGGCAGGCGCACCAGGTACTCGACCGGCTTGTGGGTGGCCGGGTCGCGGAACACGCCGATGTGGCCCACGCGCGCCGACGGCACCAGTTCGAGCAGGCCGTCGCTCATGCCGATACCGGCGCGCAGGATCGGCACGATCGCCAGCTTCTTGCCGGCGATGACGGGGGCGTCGATGGTTTCGAGCGGGGTCTCGATACGGCGCGTGGTCAGCGGCAGCGAGCGGGTGATTTCGTACCCCATCAGCAGCGTGATCTCCTTGAGCAGCTCGCGGAAGGTGCGGGTCGAGGTGTCGCGCTCGCGCATGTGGCTGAGCTTATGCTGGATCAGCGGATGGTCCAGGATGAACAGATTGGGGAAACGCGAGTCTTGTCTCATGGCGTTGTATTGTCATCAAAGTGGCGTGTTCGCCATTATCCCAGCCATTGGCCTCGACTGTGACTTTTTTTGCCAAATAGTTGGCATACCTGGCCGCGCATATCAGGAGAGCTTCGGCAGCGCACGCGCGAGGATCGCCGCGCAGTCGACACCCGCCGGCAGCCGGCCGAATGCGCCGCCCACGTCGCGCGCGATGCGCGAGCCGATGAAGGCGTCGGCGACAAACGGCGGCGCGTGGCGCAGCAGAAGGCCGGCCTGCACCGCCAGCACGATCCGCTCGGCCAGCAGGCGCGCGCCGTATTCGTCGGCAGCGCTGACGACCGACGCCATCAGCCCATCCACATAGGCCGTGTACGGCGCGCAGTGGTCGCCGGCCAGCCGCAGTTCGGCGTCGAGCGCGTCGCGCGCGGCCGGGCTTTTACCGAGCGCGCGCAGCAGGTCGAGGCACATCACATTGCCCGAACCTTCCCAGATCGAGTTGACCGGCGCCTCGCGATACAGGCGCGCCAGCGGACCTTCCTCGACATAGCCATTGCCGCCCATGACCTCCATCGCTTCACAGCACAGTGCCGGCGCGCGCCTGCAGATCCAGTATTTACCGGCCGGCGTGAGGATCCGGCCAAGCAGCACCTGGGCCGGATCGCCCGCTTCGTCGAAGCAGCGCGCCAGCCGCAGCGCGAAGGCGCCCGCCGCCTCCGATTCAAGCGCCAGGTCGGCCAGCACGTTCTG
>JBDSTZ010000210.1:0-3261 GCA_039927975.1 Massilia sp.
CCAACGCCGCGCTGGTCTGGCGCGACGGCTACTTCCTGCAGGTGGAACACCGGGTGTTCGACAACGGCAAACTGGTCGGCGTGCTGCGCACCGAACAGCCGCTGCGCGCCTTCGAGAGGATGATCAGCGACATCCACAAGAGCAGCCCCTCGGCCGACGTGCTCATTTGCGGACGCGAGCGCGACGACGCGGTGTGCGCGCCGAGCCGCCTGTACGCCCAGTCCAAGCGGATTCCGATGTACCTGCCGGACGGCCGCATCAATTTGCCGATCAACCGCGCCCTGATCAACGAGACCGGCACCAGCCGCACGCCCGACCTGCGCGGGGTGCCGGTGCTGGCCGGCTACGCGCCGATCCCCGGCTTCGGGCTCGGGATGGTGGTCAAGATCGACGAGTCGGCGGTGTTCGCGCCGCTGCGCAAGCGCCTGATCGAATTCGCCGGCGTGGTGTTGTTGATCATCGCGCTGGGCGCGGTGGCGCTGCGCTTCCAGGTGCGGCCGCTGCTGACCCGCCTGCTCGGCGAGCAGACCCGCAACCGCCTCATTCTCGACAACTCGCACGACGCCTTCATTGCGCTCGACGTCGATGGCAACGTGACCGACTGGAATTCCCAGGCCGAGCGCATGTTCGGCTGGACCCAGCAGGAAGTGCTGGGCCGGCCGCTGGCCGAGCTGGTGATCCCGCCGAACCAGCGCCGCGCCCACAACGAGGCGCTGGCGCGCTTCGCCGTCAGCGGCCAGGGCCGGGTCGCCAACCGCCAGGTCGAACTGACGGCGATGCGGCGCGACGGCAGCGAGTTTCCGGTCGAGCTGTCGATCACCGGCTACCACGAGGGCGAGGGCTACGCCTCGAACGCGTTCGTGCGCGACATCAGCGCGCGCAAGGCGAGCGAGCGCCAGCTGGTCGAGAAGGAGCGCTTCCTGCGCACCGTGACCGACAATATTCCGGCCTTGATCGCCTACGTCGACCGCGACCAGCGCTACCTGTTCGCCAACGCCTCCTACCACGCGATTCTCGGCATCGACCATGCCGCCATGCTCGGCAAGACCATCGCCGAGGCGCTCGGACCCGACACCTACGCCCTGCTGGCGCCGCAGATCGCGTTGGTGCTCGGCGGCGAAGCCGTGCATTACGAGCAGGAGCGGCCGGCACGCGGCGGCATCAGCCACTTCATGACCGACTATATTCCCGACTTCGGCGACGATGGCCAAGTGGCCGGCTTCTACATCATGGTGATGGACATCACGGCGCGCAAGAAGGCGGAAATCCGCCAGGCCGAGAGCGAACGCCGGGCCGAGGCGGCCAGTCAGGCCAAGACCGAATTCGTCGCCAACATGAGCCATGAGATCCGCACGCCGATGAACGCGGTGCTCGGCATCGCCCAGCTGCTGGCGGCCACGCCGATGGCGGCCGACCAGCGCAAATACCTCGAGATGATCCGCCAGTCGGGCGTGTCGCTGCTGCGCATCCTGAACGACGTGCTCGATTTCTCGAAGATCGAGGCGGGCCGGCTCGAGCTGGTGAGCGAACCGTTCAAGCTGACCGCGGTGGTGGACGCGGTGGCGACCTTGATGTCGGTGAGCGGCGGCGCCAAGCCGATCGAGCTGGCGATCGGCATCGATCCGATGCTGCCGCGCGAATTCATCGGCGACGCCCTGCGGCTTGAGCAGGTGCTCACCAACATCGTCGGCAACGCCCTCAAGTTTACTGCCCACGGCGAGGTGTCGCTGCTGGTCGAACAGATCGCCCGCGAAGGCAAGCTGGTACAGCTGCGCTTCGTGGTGCGCGATTCGGGCATCGGCATTTCGCCGGCCCAGCTGCAACGCCTGTTCGCGCCGTTTTCGCAAGGCGATTCGTCGATGACGCGGCGCTTCGGCGGCACCGGCCTGGGGCTGACGATCTCGCGCCGCCTGGTCGACCTGATGGGCGGCGACATCGAAGTCGACTCGATCGAACAACACGGCAGCCGTTTCGCGGTGCGTCTGCCGCTGCTGGCGATCCACGAGGACGTGCCGCAGGCGGCGCCGGTCGGCCTGCCGGCGCGCATGCGGATCCTGGTGGTCGACGACAACGCCACCAGCCGTCAGTTCATTGCCCAGGCCATTGCGCGCTGGGGCTGGCACGCCGCCGACGCCGCCGACGGCGGCGCCGCGCTGGCGTTGCTGGCGCAGGAGGGCGAGCCGTACGACGCCGTGCTGATCGACGCCCAACTGGCCGACTTCGACGTCGTGCGCGAAGCGGCGCTGCGCGCGTCCGGGGCAGCCCGCGCGACCGCCATCGTCCAGCTGCTCAACCCTTACGAGCGCGCCACCGCCGGCCCGGCCGCCAGCGGCGACGCAGTGCTGCTCAAGCCGGTGACCAGCTCTACCCTGTTCGACACCTTGCACACGGCGCTGGCCGACGCCATCGGCGAACCGATGCCGGGCCTGCGCGGCGCGCCGGGCCAGCATTACCAATTCGACGGCGTCAACATCCTGCTGGTCGAGGACAACCCCTTCAACCAGCTGGTCGCCAGCGGCATCCTTGAACACACCGGCGCCAACGTGACGGTGTGCGCCGACGGCCTGCAGGCGGTCGAACGGCTGCGCGCCGAGCCGCGCGGCTTCGCGCTGGTGCTGATGGACGTGCAGATGCCGGTGATGGACGGCTTCGCCGCCACCCGCGCGATCCGCCGCGAGCTGCAGTTGTCGCTGCCGATCCTGGCCATGACGGCCGGGGTGATGGAGGACGAGCGCGAACGCTGCATCGAATGCGGCATGAATGGCTTTATCAGCAAACCGGTCGACGTCGACCAGATGCTCGGCCTGATCAAGCGCCACCTGGCGCGGCCCGCGGCCGACGCGCAGGCCGCCCGGCCGGACGAAGCGCTCGGTTCGGTGGCGGCGGTATTCGATATCGACAAGCTGCTGATGGTCAGCGCACACTCGCCGGCCCAGCGCGACAACCTGCTGCGCCTGATCGCCAACATGACGCGCAGCGCGCCGCTCGAGCTGGCCGGCGCGCGCGCAGCCTGGGACGAGGGCCGGGCCGAGGACGCGGCCGGCACCTTGCATTCGCTGCGCGGCGCGGTCGGCGCGATGGGGGCGCAACGCTTTGTCGAAGCCTGCCTGGCGGCCGAGCATGCGCTGCGCGAGCGGGACGACGGCGCCGCCGCGCTGATCGAGCGGGCACGCGCCGAATTGGCGGCCACCGTCGAAGCGGCGCGGGCGGTGCTGGCGAAACTGGGCGTGACGAACTAGGCGCCGGCGCCCTCACGCAGCG
>JBDSTZ010000211.1:0-10304 GCA_039927975.1 Massilia sp.
GCAATGAGAGAAACGCCGCCGGTCGCCCTGCTGGTCGAAGACGAACCGCAGATCCGCCGCTTTGTGCGCATGGCGCTCGAGAGCGAAGGCTGGCAAGTGTTCGAGGCGGCCGCGCTGAAACGCGGGCTGATCGAAGCGGGCACCCGCCAGCCCGACCTGATCATCCTCGACCTCGGCCTGCCCGACGGCGACGGCAAGGATTTCATCGGCGACTTGCGCGCCTGGTCGAACGTGCCGGTGATCGTGCTGTCGGCGCGCACCGACGAAGCCGACAAGATCGGCGCGCTCGACGCCGGCGCCGACGACTACCTCACCAAGCCGTTCGGCGTGGGCGAGCTGCTGGCGCGCGTGCGCGCGACTCTGCGCCGCCAGCGTCCCCAGGAGGCCGATACCGACGGCGTGGTGCGCTGCGGCGACATCACGGTCGACATCCGCAACCGCCTGGTGGAAAAGGCCGGCAAGCCGGTGCACCTGACGCCGACCGAATACAAGCTGCTCGCCGCGCTGGTGGCCAATGTCGGGCGCGTGGTGACCAACCCGCAGCTGCTGCGCGAAGTGTGGGGGCCATCGAACAGCGAGAACGGCCACTACCTGCGCATCTACATGGGCCACCTGCGCCAGAAGCTGGAAGACGATCCGGCCCAGCCGCGGCACCTGCTGACCGAAACGGCGGTCGGCTACCGGCTGGTGCCGCAGTAGGCGGGGCCGCCCGCGACGCACTCAGCCGATCTGGATCCAGGTCGTCTTCAGTTCGGTGTACTTGTCGAACGCGTGCAGCGATTTGTCGCGCCCGTTGCCGCTCTGCTTGACGCCCCCAAAAGGCACCGTGATGTCGTCGTTGTCGTACTGGTTCACGTGCACGGTGCCGGCCCGCAGCGCGCGCGCGGTCTGGATGGCCTTGCTCATGTCGCGCGTCCACACCGCCGCCTGCAGGCCGTAGTCGCTCGCGTTGGCCTGCCTCACCGCCTCGTGCAGATCGGTAAACGCCAGCACCGACAGCACCGGTCCGAAGATCTCTTCGCGCGCGATGCGCATGCCGCTGTCGACCTGGTCGAACAGGGTCGGCGCGACGTAAAAACCGCCGCTGTCGGTGCGCGCGGCCTCGCCGCCAGCCAGCAGCGCCGCGCCCTCCTCCTTGCCGGCCGCGATATAGCCCATCACGGTGCGCATCTGGATGTCGTCGACGATCGCGCCCATCACGGTGTCGCCGTCGAGCGGGTCGCCCGGCTGGTAGCGCGGCATCAGCGCCAGCGCTTTGTCGAGAAAGGCATCCTTGATCGACGCCTCGACAAACAGGCGCGAAGGCGCGTTGCAGCTCTCGCCCTGGTTGAAGTAAATCGCACCGATGGCCGCGCCGACGGCGGCGTCGAGGTCGGGACAGTCGGCGCAGACGATGTTGGCCGACTTTCCGCCCAACTCGGTCCAGGCACGCTTGAGGTTGGACTGGCCGGCCATTTGCAGGATCTGCTTGCCGGTGCGGGTCGAGCCGGTAAAGCCGATGCAGTCGACATCCATGTGCAGCGCCAGCGCGGCGCCGGCTTCCTGGCCGAAGCCCGGCACCACGTTGAAGACGCCGGCCGGCACCCCGGCCTGCAGCGCCAGCTCGGCCAGCCGCAGCGCCGACAAGGGACTTTTTTCGGACGGCTTGAGGACCACGCTGTTGCCGGCCGCGAGCGCCGGCGCGATCTTCCAGGCGGCCATGATCAGCGGGTAGTTCCACGGCACGATGGCGGCCACCACGCCGACCGGCTCGCGGGTGATCAGCGCCAGGCTGCGCGCGTCGGTCGGCGCGACCTGGTCGTAGATCTTGTCGACCGCCTCGCCGTACCAGCGGATGCAGTTGGCGGCCGAGGCCACGTCGACGCTCTGGCTGTACTTGATCGGCTTGCCCATGTCGAGCGTCTCGAGCAGGGCCAGCTCGGCGCCGTGTTCGACGATCAGGTCGGCGAACTTGATAAGGATGCGCTTGCGCGCGGCCGGCGCCTTGCCGGCCCAGCGGCGGTCGTCGAAGGCGGCGCGCGCCGCCGCCACCGCCGCGTCGACGTCGGCGCCGTCGCAGCGCGCCACCGGCGCGAGCAGCCGGCCGTCGATCGGCGAATGCTTGTCGAAGCGCTGTTCGGCACGCGCCCACACGCGCTGCCCGTCGATGAAGGCGCGGCCGTCGATTGCCAGCGCCGCCGCCCGTTCATGCCATTGATCGCCCGCCATGCCGCGCTCCCCGATAAGTCGTCCAGACAGCCATCATAACGTGATTCGCGGCGCCGTCGCGCCGCCGATTCAGTCGCCCAGGAAGGCGTTCTTGCCGGCCCGCTTGACGGCGTACATCTGCTGGTCGGCGCGCTTGAGCAGCGCGCGCGGATCGGTGCCGCCGCGGCCGGGATGGTGCAGCACCATGCCGATGCTGACGGTGACGGCAAGCGCGTGCCCGGCGACCTCGAAAGGCTTGCGCATGCAGACGAGGATCTTGGCGGCCACCGCCGCCGCCTCGCGCTCGGGCTCGCTCAAGCCTTCGAGTACCACGGTGAATTCGTCGCCGGCCAGGCGCGCCACCGTGTCGGAGGCGCGCACGCTCGCCACCAGCCGCAGCGCGAACTCGATCAGCAGTTCGTCGCCGGCCTGGTGGCCATGGCTGTCGTTGATCTGCTTGAAACCGTCGAGGTCGAGAAACATCACCGCCATGGTGGCGGACGAACGGTCGGCCCGCAGCAGCGCGGCCTGCAGGCGGTCCATGCACAGCGCGCGGTTTGGCAGGCCGGTCAGGAAGTCGTATTGCGCCAGGTCCGACAGCTTCTGCTCGACCTCCTTGCGCTTGCTGATGTTGCGCATCACCCCGACGAACAGGCGCTTGCCCGTCAGCGGCACTTCGTTGATGCTCAGTTCGAGCGGGATGCGCTCGCCGTTCATGCACAGGCCCTCGATTTCCAGGTTGACGGCGCCGGCCATTGGCGCCGCCCGGCCGCGCAATGTGCGCGCCATCCGGCCCAGCTGCCGCCGGCACAGCACGGCCGGCATCAACACGGTGAACGCGCGCCCGACCAGCTGGTCCTGGCGGTAGCCGAATATGCGGCAGGCGGCTTCGTTGAGCGACTCGATCACGCCGCGCTGGTCGACGGTGACGATGCCGTCGCCGGCCGCGCCCATGATGGCGCGCATTTCCAGTTCCTTGTCGGCGGCGGCCAGTTCGGCGGCGAGCATCGCCCTGCTCAGCGGGTTGAGCTGGCCGTACAGCAGCACCGCGCCGATGCAGGCGATCAGCAAAATGAGCGGCGTGCCCAGTGCGAGGGCGGCGCGGATCACCCCGTAGACCTCGGCGGTGTCCTGCTGCACCGTGAAACCAAGGCCGGGACCGAGCGGGCGGTAGGCCGCCACCACGTTGTGGCCATGCTGGTCGATTGTGTGGATCAAGCCGCTTTCGCCGCGAATCGCCATCGCCGCCGGGGTTGGCTTGCCGAAGCGGCCGTCGCGCGCCATCGAATAGGGATGGGCGTGCTTATTGTCCGGAAAACAGAGCAAGGTGTCGGCGCGCAGCCGGCAGACGGCGATTTCGCCGGTGCGGCCCAGCCGCGTGGCGTTGAACAGCGCCGGGAACAGCGCCGGCACGGCCTGGTCGAGAACGATGTCGCCGGCACGCCCGTCCGGGCCGCGCACCGGCAGGTGGTTACGCAATAACAGCTGGCCGTCCCAGACCAGTTCGGACGCGCCGTCGGCGTCGAGCGGCGCGTCGATCTCGGCTTGCGGCCCGACGACGCCGGCGCGGCCGACCGTCTCGCCGCGCGCATTGCGCAACGAGACACCGCGAAAGCCGGCCGCCACCAGGCGCGCGGCGAGCTCGTCGAAATGGCCGGTAGCGACGGCCGAGGGCGCCGCCAGCAGCGACGCCCCGGCGCGCTCGATCCCGGACAGCGTCAGCGCCGCGCGGGCGTAACCGGCGGCGCGCTCGACGGCGCCGTGAAACCACGGCGTGCGGCTGCGCACGATGCTTTCAAGGTCGCGTTCAAGCGTCCTTTGCAGGCTCGATTGCAGCAGCACGAAGCCGACCAGGCCGATCGTGACGGCCACCACGAGCAGGATGGCGACGCCGAGAAAGCGGATCTTGGCGTCTTCGCGGAAATAACGGCGGCTGCGATACCAGGGGCGATCGGACCAGTCGAGCCAGAGCGCGGCGGCGGCCACGATCATGCCGATGGCGGTCGGCACGGCCATCCTGGCCGAGCGGGCCCAGCCGAACAGCAGATCCGGGCCCAGGCTGTAGCCGACCAGGCCAGTCAGGCCCACCCCCATCACGCAAAAGGTCAGCACCACCACGGCCAGCGCGGCGGCCTTGCGTTCGACCCGTTCGGCGCACAGGATCGCAGCGGCGATCAGCAAGAGGCCGAAGGCGGTGTTTGGCGCCATGCGGCCGGGACGGATGTTCGCGTAATCGTGCCAGCTGTGCAGGCCGGCCAGGTCGATGCCCAGGCTGCGGTCGCTCAGGATTTCGAGCAGGGACAGCACGGCGCCGAGTGCGACGAGCAACGCCAGAGAACGGCGCAGCAGGACTGCGGCGCGCGCGGTGCGCGCCGCGAGGGACATGGCCAATCCAAGCAGCGCGAAACCGAGGCCGGTATTGAACACCACCGGCAGCAGCGCGGGATGGAAGCGAAACATCAGGGGCACACGCAGGATCCAGCCGAACATGACCGACGCGCCGAGTGCCACCAGCGCCCCGAGGAAAGCGGCGCGCATCGCCGCTCGGCTGCGCAGTGGGAATGCGGGGCTGCTCATGGTGCGTCTCGGTGGCCGCTTGGTCTTGTTGCTGCCTATTTTACGCGCAGCGAATGCTAGCGGTGACCAATTCTTTCAAAATCTCACTTCTTGTTGCGTCGCTGCACCTTAGCGCCGCGCGCGGGCCCGGCGCGCCGCCTTGACGCCGGCGATCCAGTCGGCGCCGCCATTGCCCAGCGCGGCGGCGATCACCTCGTCGGGCAGGCTGTAGACCGAGGCCCAGGCGGCGCGGCCGTCGGCCGTATTGGTGGGAAAATCATGGCGCGCGATCGGCCAGCCGTACTTGCGCACCAGGGCACGCATGACAGTCGACAGAGCGATCTTGCGGTGCTCGAACAGGCTTTCGACGCCGGTCATGTCGGCGCCGTCCAGCAGCACCAGCAAGGTTTCGGCGCGCAGGCTGCTGGCCATGGCCGGAAAGCGGCCGGGCGCGAGGGTCTTGTTCATCGGGGCCTGCGGGGAAGTGGTCGGTGCGCCATCATACGCGCCGGCCGGCGCTCAGCTGCGCCGTTGCTGGCACGGCGCCGAGGCGATCAGCGCCAGCAGCGCGTCGGGCGACAGGGGCTTGACGAAATAATGGTCGAAGCCGGCCTCCAGCGCGCGCTCGCGGTCTTCGTTCTGGCAATAGCCCGACAGCGCGATGGCGAACGGCCGCGCGCCGCCCGGCGTCTGGCGCAGGCGCCGCACGACGTCGAAGCCGTTCAGGCCGGGCAGGCCGATATCGCAGATCACCACGTCGTGGCGGCCGGCCAGCGCGGCGCGCAGGCCGCTGACGCCGTCGTGGGCCGAGGCGACCCGGTGGCCTTCGAGCGCGAGGAATTTTTCCAGCGTGTGGCAAGCGTCGACATTGTCTTCGATCAGCAAGATGTCGCAGGCGCGGCTGGCGGCCGCCGCCAGCAGGGCCGGCGGCCGCGCCGGCACGCTTTGCGCCGATACCGGCAAGGTGACGACGAAGCGGCTGCCGGCGCCGATCCCGTCGCTGGCCGCCTCGACCCTGCCGGCATGCATGCCGACCAGGTTGCGCACCACGTTCAGGCCGACCCCGAGGCCGCCCTCGGAACGGGCCAGCGAGCGCGGTCCCTGGGTGAACAGGTCGAAAATGTGCGGCAGCACTTCGGCCGCGATGCCGGCGCCGTCGTCCTCGATGGCGACGGCGATCTCGCCGCCGCGCAGCTCGGCCGACAGGCTGATGCTGCCGAAGTCGCCGGTGTATTTCGAGGCGTTGCCCAAGAGGTTGGAAAACACCTGGGTCAGGCGCACGCGGTCGCCTTCCATCACCACCGCCTGTTCGGGCAGCGCGAACGTCAGGCGCTGCTGGCGTTCCTTCACGCGCGGCTGGATCGTTTCGAGCGCCTGTTCAATGACATCCCACAGCAGCACCGGCTCGACCGTCAGGGTGATCTTGCCGCTGCTGATGCGGGCCGCGTCGAGCAGGTCGTCGAGCAGGTGGGCCATGTGGTCGACCTGGCGGCCGATCACGCGGGTCAGGTTGAGCGCCTGGCGCGAGGCGTCCGGGGTGCGTTCGAGCAGCGCGGCGGCCATGCTGATGGGGGCCAGCGGGTTGCGCAGCTCGTGCGCCAGCATGGCCAGGAATTCGTTCTGGCGGCGGTTGGTCGCCTCGGCGTCGTCGCGCAGGGTTTGCGCGTTGACCGCCGCCAGCACCAGGTGCTGGTTGGCTTCGCGCAGCTGCGCCAGCATGTCCTCGCGCTCGGCCTGCTCGCGGCGCAGCTGGGCCAGCTCCTCGCGCAGTGCCGCCGCCTGCCCATGCGGCAGGGTGGCGGCGAGCGCCTCGTCGTCAAGGGAACGCTGGAGCGAGCCGGTGTGTGATTCCTGCAACGTTCCCATGCGCGCTCCTCAGTTGGCCGGCGCGCGCGCCGAGGGGTGGCCCGACAGCATGCCGTCGAAGCGCAGGGGCCGCCCGTCGACCTCGATGCCGGCGTCGGTGATGCCGTATTCGCGCAGCTCGCTGCTGTGGGCGCTGCCGCGCACCTTGACCACCGAGAGCAGCTTGCACAGGCGGCCGTCGAGTTCGGCGTAGCGCATCGCCACGATGGCGTCGGTCAGGAAGGAGATGTCGGCCTGGCTGAAGCGCAGTTCGGTGAAGCGGTCCTCCAGGCCGATGGTGACGACCACCGTGACGCCGCGCTTGGCCAGGCTCGAGAGCACGCGGAACACCGCCAGCCGCAGATCCTGGCGAAATTCCGGCGCCAGGTACAAGCCCAGCTCGGACAGCGAATCGATCACCACCCGGGTCGCGCCGGTGCGCTCGATGGCCGCCTCCAGGTCGTCGAGCAGCTCTTCGACGGTGAGGTCGAGCGAGCGGCTCTCGACCACCTCGACCGCGCCGGCGCGCACCAGCTCGGCCAGTTCGGCGTTGCGCAGGCGCGCGGTGCCCTTCTCGAAGTACACCGCCACCCCTTTCTCGCCCCGGCGCGCGCCCTCCCGCAGAAACAGGGTGGCAAGGATGGTCTTGCCGGCGCCCGAGGGGCCGACGATCAGCATTGAATGCCCCTGCGGCAAGCCACCGTTCATCAGCGCGTCGAGTCCGGGCACGCCGGTGGCGATGCGGCGCGGATCGCGGTCGACCACGGCGTCGCCATGGTGGTCGGCCGCCAGCGGCGGCAACAGGCGCGGATAGATGCGCACGCCGTCGCCGGTGATGCGGAAGGTGTGCCAGCCGGCAAGGTGGGCCTGGCCGCGCATCTTGACGATGCGGATCTTGCGCACCACCGAGCTCTGCTCGACCGATTGCGACAGCGCCAACACGCCGTCGGCCACTGTCATGATCGGATTGGCCTCGGTGTCGGCGTGGGCGTATTCGCCGATCAGGAAGGTGGTGGCCTGCCAGCTGGTCATGCGGGTGCCCAGTTCCTGGATGAAGAATTGCAGGTCGGCCACGCCTTCCTGGCCGCTCTTGCCGGTCTGCACCACCGAGCGGAAGGAATCGACGAACACCAGGCTGGGGCCGAAGGCGGCCACCTCGGCCATGATGCGTTCGAGCACGCCGCTGAAGTCGCCGGCGCGCAAGTCCTCGGCCAGGTTGACGTAGCGGATCGCGCTGCCGACCTTGTCGAGATCGAAAAAGCCGTATTGCTGCTGGTAGCGCAGCATCTTGAGCGGCGGCTCGCCGAGCACCGTGAAGAACAGCGCGCGGCGCTCGGGGCCGGCCAGCGAAAACATGATTTGGTGCGCGAGGGTGGTCTTGCCGCTGCCCGGCGCGCCGGCGATCAGGTTAAAGGAAAACTCGCTCAGACCGCCGCCGAGCAGGACGTCGAGTCCCGCCACGCCCGTCTGCAGCTTTCCAAGGGTGACTTTGTCGCTCATTTACATGTGCTCCTGTGCATTCTTATGCTCGTCTTCGCCGGGCCCAGCAGAGGCGAGAAGCCGAATCGTAAGCGCTTCCCCGATCAGGGTGGAAAGCAGCTTGGTAAAGGTGTTGAGTAAAACCGCGTTGGCCTGGTCCGCCAGCTCGGCGTCGGCGGCGGCGAAGTGCTCGCGCAGGGTGGACAGCAGGTGCTGGATGCTCTTGCAGGATTGCCCGTCGGGCAACCAGTCGAATTGCGGCCCGACCAGCCGCGCCGTCCTGCCGTACAGGGCGCAAAAGCCGCTGTCGCCGATGAGCGCACTCAGTCGCGTCGACAGGCGCAGCCAGGGCTGCAGCAAGTCCTCGCGCGGGTCGGGCGGCCGTGCCGCGCCATTACCCGTGAATGCGTCTCGAAGCGGAGGCGGCCGCTGGTCGTGGTGTTTATCCATGCATGCTGATCAGAGTTGTTTGCTCACGCCAATGCTACGCGGCGACGCCATGCGCTGCGCATAATTGTGTCTTCCAGATTATATCTTTCCTTTACAATTTGTGACAAATGCAAGTATTCAAACGAATCGGGGGGTCTCCGCCTCCCTCCGCCCCGGGTTACAGCCCCCGGGTTACAGCCCCCGAGTGACAGCCGCAGGTTACAGCCCCGGCCGGCGGCGCCGTTCGGCCCGCGCGTTGAGCAGCGTGGCGGCGATCACGCCGACCGACACCACCAGGATGGTGAGGGTGGCGACCGCGTTCACGCGCGGGTCCAGCCCCAGGCGGGCGCGCGAAAAAATCACGATCGGCATGGTCGAGGAACCCGGGCCCGACAGGAAGGCCGACAGCACCACGTCGTCGAGCGAGAGGGTGAAGGTCAGCAGCCAGGCCGAGGCCAGCGCCTGGGTGATGTTGGGCAGGGTCACCAGGAAGAACACCTGGTGCGGCCGGCAGCCGAGGTCCATCGCGGCCTCTTCGAGCGACTTGTTCATTTCCTGCAGGCGCGACTGCACCACCACGGCGGCGTAGGCCATGCCGAGCAGGGTGTGGCCGATCCAGATGGTCAGCATGCCGCGCTCGGGAAAGCCGAACACTTTTTGCACCGACACCAGCATCAGCAAGAGCGACAGGCCGATGATCACCTCGGGCATCACCAGCGGCGCGCTGAGCATGCCGGCAAACAGCACCCGGCCACGGAAGCGCTGGTAGCGGTTGAGCACGAAGGCGGCCATGGTGCCGAGCAGCAGCGCCGAGGTCGCGCTCATCAAGGCGATCTTGAACGACAGCAGGAAACCGTTGACGATCTCGGCGTCCTGGGCCAGCTGGGCGTACCACTGCAGCGAGAAACCGGTCCACACCATGTCCTGGCGCGAGCTGTTGAAGGAAAACACCACCAGCACCAGGATCGGCAGGTAAAGGAACAGGTAGCCGAGCGAGAGCCAGCCGCGGCCGAACCAGCGCTGCAGGAAAGTGTGGCCGTTCATGCGCGCGCTCCTTGCCGCTGCTGCTGGGCCTGGTAATGGTTGAACACCGCCATCGGCACCAGGATCAGCAGGATCACCACCACCGTCACCGCCGAGGCCAGCGGCCAGTCGTTATTGGTGAAGAACTCGTCCCACAACACCTTGCCGATCATCAGGGTGGTCGGCCCGCCCAGCAGTTCGGGGATCACGTATTCGCCGACCGCCGGAATGAACACCAGCATGGCGCCGGCGATGATGCCGGACTTCGACAGCGGCACTGTGATGCGCCAGAAGGCTTCCATCGGCGTGGCGCCCAGGTCGGCGGCAGCTTCCAGAAAGCGCAGGTCCATCTTCACCAGGTTGGCGTACAGCGGCAAGATCATGAAGGGCAGATAGGCGTAGACCATGCCGATCACCAGCGAGAACGGGGTGTTCATCAGGTGCAGCGGCGCGTCGATCAAGCCAGCTTTCAGCAGGAAGGAATTGAGCAGGCCGTTGTTGGCGAGGATGCCCTTCCAGGCATAGATGCGCAGCAGGAAGGAGGTCCAGAACGGCAGCATCACCAGCATCAGCAAGGCCGGGCGCACCGACGCTTTGGCGCGCGCCATGAAGTAGGCGAACGGATAGCCGATGAACAGGCACAGCGCCGTGGTGATGGCGGCGTACTTGAGTGAACTCAGATAGGTCAGCACATACAGATCGTCGCCGGCCAGCGACAGGTAGTTGGCGATCTTCGCCTTGACGCTGATGACGCCACCGTCCATGGTGACTAGCGGCGTGAATGG
>JBDSTZ010000212.1:0-11093 GCA_039927975.1 Massilia sp.
GGCGGCGTATTCGAGGTCGGAGAAACTCTTTTGCATGATCGATGGCAGGCGGTGAACGTACCGATATTGTCTCAGGTCGGCCCGCTGGCGGGAACTGAGGTGGGCGAATAAATCAGTGTTTCCCTAAGTGATATCCAGGATATCGGTATCCCTGATTCACCCATGAAATTTTGCGTAAAAGACAAAATTTCGTCATTCTTGTTAACGATAACAGGGTACACTTTTCCTTGAGTTGGACACCGAAGTTATTGTCTGACTTGTCTTGGTCACCAGACCTTTTGTTTATAATAATTTAAGGAGGGAAGCAACTTGAAAAACCTGAAATTCCTGCTGTGCACTGCCCTGATTGGCTTGAGCGGCGCGGCGAGTGCCAGTACCCTGTATCACCCATACACTTACACGGAAAATGGCGTCCAGAAGGTCGGTTGCGGCGCAAGCCGCTGGTATATGCCATACAGCGATTATTACGATAATGACGTGATCTACGATAACCAAACCTATTACTCCTGGGATGGCTACGGAATCAAGAGTCTATACTGTTCCAACGGCACGATTACCTATTATTCCGACTACTATCTGGGGGCGCTCTAATAATTGACCAGCTTCACACCGAAGCGATTTCTTGTCCGGAATGCGGTAACCCGGCAATCTTCTGATTGAGGCCAAGGGTGGATCGACACTGTGATAGTGTTGCGTCGATCCGCCTGATCGGTCCGAGCCCATCGCCTGCCGCCCGCCAATTCAGTTTGATCGTATCCTGCAGGCACATAATGACCGCTTGCGCCGCCATTCTTTGCGTTATCTGTTGCCAACGTGACTAAAGAATTGCGCGCCAATCCACGCTGGCGTTGTCGAAGAAGCGGTACGCTGCCATCATCTCGCCCCATCCATTGCTGCCTTGGGCACGCTGACCGCCGATGCTGTCGCCATGCTCTCCATCAGTCCTCGCTCGCCAATTCAGGCGCGCATCGACCAGGTCGCGTTGTGCGAATTCTGTTGCTGTCCAAGCCGTCGATCCGATTGCCGGCAAGTCATGGAACGGAAGCGAGTTTTTCAACGGCGGCTGGCGTTCAGTCATACTTGTATGACGAGTTACGTTTAAGCCCGATACCCTTTAACCCAGCGGCCCGGTCGAGTCGCGCACTTCGAGCGTGTAAGGCATCAAGCGGTGTTGGGGCTGCGGCGCCCGCCCGGCGCGGCGCTCGCGGATCTGTTCAAGCACCATGTCGACCGCATTACGCGCCAGGTCGGAAATGGGCTGGCGGATGGTGGTCAGTTCCGGCCACACCGTTGTCGCCACCGGCGTATCGTCGAAGCCGCAGATCGCCAGGTCGTCCGGCAAATGCAGGTGCAGCCCGTGCGCCACCGCCACCGCGGCAGCCGCCATGTCGTCGTTGCTGGCGAAGATCGCGGTGGGACGGGTCGGCTGCGACAGCAGTTCGCGCGCCGCCATCAGGCCCGAGCGGTAGGTGAACATGCCGTGCGCGATGCGGTCCACCGACACCGGCAGTTTGGCCTCCTCCATGACATCCCTGAAGGCCTTGTAGCGCAACTGGGCCGGCGTGTGCTCCGGGTCGCCCTTGATGAAGCCGATGTCCGTGTGGCCGAGCGAGATCAGGTACTCGGTCATGGTGCGCGCGCCCGCGTAATCGTCGATCCGCACGGCCGACACGCTGCTCGCCGGGCGCGCCGTCGCCACCGCCACGAACGGCATCGCCAGCTGTTCGAGGTGCTTGAGCGCGGGCGGCGAATCGCACAGCGGCGGCGGCACCAGCACGCCGTCGACGCCGAGGGCGATCAACTTGTCGATGGTGGCGCGCTGACTTCCCATGTCCTCGCAGTGCGCCATCACCAGCTCGGCCCCGTTCAAACTGCATTGCGCGGTGGCGCCGGCCAGGAAGGCGCTTTGAAACGCCGCGCTCGGGTTGCTGTACAACAGACCCACGCGCAGCGCGCCGATGCGCGCCGCGCGCGCGGCCACGTTGACCTGGTAGTTCATGCGTTCCATCACCAGCAGGACCTTGGCGCGCGTGGTCGGACTGACATGGTTGCGCCCGTTGATGACCCGCGACACCGTCATGGGCGAGACGCCGGCCTCGCGCGCCACGTCATACAAGGTTGTACTGCCGCGTTCGTTCTCGTTGTTTTCCATAGGGCCGGAGGTTGGGGAGGTCAAGGCCGGGCGGCCAAGTGATATCGATATCTTACATTCTACCCCAGTTTGCCGTTATCCCGGGCGGCCCCGGCGATCTTTCCAAGCCCTTGTAAACACTGTACTGTTACAAGCGTCGGGCGAATGCCTGCGGGGCCGCACCGCGTTCGATAGCCGCCATCCGCGCTCGCGCCGCTAACAGGCCACTATGACCAGCAAGCAGTTCCATTACAGTTTCCTGTGCAGCTACATGTTCGGGTATTTTTTCGCCCAAGCGATGAGCGTGTCGCTACTGGCCCTGTGGCTGCGCGACATCCTGCACCTGAACGGGGCTGACACCGGCATCGTATTCGCCGCCAACTTCGCGGCCGCCATCTGTTCGCAGCCGCTCTACGGCCTGATATCCGACAAGGTCGGCATGCGCAAGCATATCCTGTGGACCGTGGCGATCCTGACCCTGCTGTCCGGGCCCTTCCTGGTGCACGTCTACAGTCCGCTGCTGCGCCACCACCTGATGCTGGGCGCGACGCTGGGCGCCATCTATCTCGGCATCACCTACATCTCCGGCGGTTACGCGGTCGAATCGTATGTCGACAGGATCAGCCGCGCGCACGGCTTCGAGTACAGCCGGGTGCGCATGTTCGGCTCGCTCGGCTTCGCCACCGCCGCCAGCTTCAGCGGGCGCCTGTTCAACGCCGACCCGGGCATCAACTTCTACCTCGCCTCGGCCGCCGGCCTGGCGCTGGTGGCGCTGCTGGCGCTGTGGCGGGCGCCGGCGACGGCCACGCCCGCCGTCGAGCCGCCGCGCGTGCGCACGGTGGACGCCCTCGGCGTCCTGCGCGACAAGCACTTCTGGCGCTTCATGTTTTTCGTGCTGACGGTGACGAATGTCTACCTGGTGTTCGAACTGCAGTTCGCCGCCTATTTCGCCTCGCTGTTCCCGACCAGGGAGGAAGGCGCGGCCATGTACGGCTATCTCAATTCGGTGCAGATCTTCCTCGAGGCGCTCGGGCTGTTCCTGGCGCCGCTGCTGGTCAGGCGCATCGGCGCCAAGAACGGCCTGCTGCTTGCCGGCGCCGTCATGCTGATCCGGATCGCCGGCGCCGGCCTGTCGGTCGGCCCGGTGTCGATCTCCTGCATGCGCTTGCTGCACTCGGTCGAGATGCCGATCATCCTGGTGTCGGTGTTCCGCTACATCGCCTGCCACTTCGAGCACCGCCTCGCTTCCACCGTCTACATGGTGGGCTGGAGCTTCGGCCATTCGATCTGCCTGGTCCTGCTCTCCCCGCTGATCGGCCAGTGCTACGACCTGATTGGCTTTCAGGGAGTGTATCTGTCGCTGGCGGCCATCGGCCTGGTGTTCCTGATCCTGTCGGTGTGGGTTCTCGAAGACACACCGGCCGAGATCTCCGCCGCCGGCGCCAGCGTCGCGCCGACCGGCCGCTGAAGCCGCGCGCGGCGGCCGACTAAGCAATCACGTTCACGCGCTCGCCCTCGCGCCCGTCGACGAGGACAGGCGCGGCACCACCTTGTGCGGCAGCAGCCGGTGTTCGACCACGCCCGGCTGCTGCTTGCGCAGTCGGACGATCTGCTTGTACATCAGCTCGATCGCCACCTGCCCCATCTCGCCGATCGGCTGGTGCACGGTGGTCAGGTTCGGCCACACCGTCGTCGCCAGCGGCGTGTCGTCGAATCCGCACACCGCCAGGTCGCCCGGAATGTCGAGCCGCAGGCCGTGGGCCACCGCCACCACCGCCGCCGCCATGTCGTCGTTGCAGGCGAAAATGGCGCTCGGCCGCGACTCCTGCTCGAGCAATTCGCGCGCCGCCGTCAAGCCGGAGCGGTAGGTGAACATGCCGTCGACGATCCGACCGGGCGCCACCTCCAGGCCGGCTTCGCGCATCGCGTCGAGGAAGGCTTGATGGCGCAGCGTGGCCGGCGTGTGCTTGGGATCGCCCTTGATGAAGGCGATGTCGCGGTGGCCGAGCGCAAGCAGGTGGCGCACCATCGCCATGGCGCCCTGGTAATCGTCGATATGAACGGCCGAGGTCGCCTTGACCGGGCGCGCGGTCGCCACCGCCACCACCGGCAACCCTAGCTCGGCCAGCAAGTTCAGCACCGGACGCGAATCGCACAGTGGCGGCGTCAGCAGAACGCCATTCGCGCCGCTCTCGACCAGCCGGTCGACGGCCGCGCGCCAACCGCGCTGTCCCTCGCATTTTTCCATGATCAGCTGTGCGCCGCTGGAGGCGCACGCGTCCATCGCGCCGATCATGAAGGCGCTCAGGAAGCCGACGCTCGGATTGCTGTAGAGCAGGCCGATGCGCATGCTGCCCACGCGCGCCGCGCGGGCGGCCACATTGACTTCGTATTTCAGCTTGGCGATGGCGGCGTTGACGCGATCGCGCGTACCGTCGCTGACGCGCTTGCTGTTATTGATCACCCGCGAAACGGTCATCGGTGACACCTCGGCCAGGCGCGCCACATCGTACAGGGTCGCGTCAGGCAGGATTTGCTTGGGTTTATCAGTCATCGCTCATACCGGACCTTGTCAGGCCAGCCGGAAAGGTAAAGGGAAACATCCGTTTGTTCGACGGCGGCCGCGATCTGCCGGCCTTGCCCGCCATGCCCGCCATCGGCCGTGAAGCCTGGCGCGTCGGCGTCGCGCGCCGCAACGGCCCGCGTCAGCGGTCTTTGCGCCAACCGCCGTAGCGACCGCAGACTCGATGGTTAACGATACCACTTTTGTAAGGACGCCATCAAGAATTAATCGGGGGCGCAATGGAAAAGCCTGTTCCGCCCGTACCTGAGGGCGAAATAGGCCACAGGGCGCAGTTTTTTCCGCCAGGAAGTGCGCCCTGGCGGGCAAAATCCGCCTATAATTGGTAACGTTACCCCTTTCAAGGCCAGTTTGCTGTTGATGGCCAAGGCTAGCCGTGCTAACGTTAACAGGTTCGCAACCCGCCGGTATCGCTCGACGCACCAATGACCAAGACCAAACCGCCCTCCACCGCCAGCACCATCACCTTGCACGACGTCGCCGCGCACGCGGGCGTGTCGGCGATGACCGCCTCGCGCGCGCTCAGCGGTGAAGGCGCGGTGTCGGGCCGCAGCAGGGACAAGGTGATGGCGGCGGCCGACGCGCTCGGCTATGTGCCGAACGTTTCGGCCCGCGTGATGCGCGGCGCCCGCTCGCATGTCCTCGGCGTCATGCTCAACGACCTGACCTCGCCCCACCTCAACGCCCTCGTGATGGAGATCAGCAAGGCGGTACGGGGCCAGAATCGCGACCTGGTGATCTACAACATGTTCTACACCAACGAGGTGCCGCGCGAAGGCTCGAGCGTCAACCTGCTGGGCGGCGTGTGCGACGGCTTCCTGGTCCTGCAGGGCATCACCGACGGTCTGCTGCGCGTGCTGGAAAAAAACCCAAAGCCGATAGTGCTGGTTAACTTCTGGCGCGCGCCCACCAGCCTGCCCGTGGTGCGGGCCGACAATTTCATCAGTTCGCGCGACGCCGTGCGCCACCTGCTCGAACTCGGCCACCGGCGCATCGCCTTCATCGGCGGCACGCAAAATTCGGGACAGAACAACCAGCGCCTGCAAGGCTATCTGGCGGCGCTGGGCGAACAGGGAATCGAGCCGGCGCCAGAATGGCTGGAGACCGGCAATTTCAGTCATCAAGCCGGGCTCGAAGCGGCCACCCGCCTGTTGCGGCTGGGCGAGCGCCCGAGCGCGATTTTCGCCGCCAGCGACAGGACCGCGTTCGGTGTCATGGAAGCCGCGCGCGCCGCCGGAATGCGCCTGCCCGAGCAGTTGTCGATTGTCGGCTACGACGATATCGAGGAGGCCGCGCAAGCCGATCCGCCCTTGACCACCATTCGCCCTCCCCTGCAACGCCTGGCCGAAGCGAGCGTGCAGGAATTGATCGCACGGGTCGAGAATTCACCCCAGCATCACTCATGTATTGAACTGCCGAGCCAACTCGTGATCCGCGCCTCGACCGCGCGCTGCGCCGTCGATGGCTGATCGCGCGACAACGTTACGCATCAGCGGCCGGCGCTGACGCCAGGCCGTCGCCCCCACAATCGCCGCCGAATTAGCAAAATGCGTAAGTTGAAATGGTATCGATACCGGATTTTACTAGTCAGATTGGCAATTACTCCCAACATGGCTGCCATATTTCCTTATCCGCCCCTGATATGAACCACCCTCGCGCCCAACAACGCTCTTCCGCACAACGCTCGCGGGCGCATCATCGCCATCGAACGCGCATCGCAGGCGTGGTTCACGCGCGGCGGTTTTGCGCGCCGCGCAGCAGCCGTTTGACATGCGCCGGCGCCCTCGCTCGGCGCACTCCCGGGCCATCGTCCAGGCGTGAAAAAAACGCATCGACGGCATCAACGCAACATCGATCGCCACCAAACGCCGCCTGTATCCATAAGGCGCGCTTTAATATCACCCAGACCGGCGCCGGAACGATATTCGACTCCCCGCGCGGACATCTGTCGCGTCCATCGCGCGAGGATCAATCACACGGCTCACCGTCGCCACGCGCGTCGCGTGGCGCGCAAAAAATGTGGTGCGCACACGACAACAACGCGATTCCTTCCCCTTTTGAAAAATATTTTGCTGTACAGACTACGAATATTAAATATAATCACCCTGACTGTTATCGATACCAGTCGTACTGACATCGAGAGCATGAAAACGATCGGGAGTGGCCAACAAAGCCACCCCTTCATTCCAAATTGGAGAGACGAAGTAAAATGAATAAGAAACTGACCCTGTCCCTGAAAGTCACCGGCATCGCCCTCGCGGTGAGCCAGGCTTTCGCCCCCGTCGCCATGGCCCAGGAAGCCGATCCGGCCGTGGTCGTCGTGAAGGGCTTGCGCGCCAGCGCCCGCTCGGCGGTGACGATCAAGAAGGACGCCATGGAAGTGGTCGACTCGATCACCGCCGACGACATCGGCAAGCTGCCCGATCCGAACGTGGTCGACACGCTGACCCGCATTCCCGGCGTCCAGGGCTACCGCTACGGCGGCGAGGGCGCCTCCCCGGCCGGCGCTGGTTCCGGCGTGACCATTCGCGGCTTGTCCAACCAGACCTCGTCGCACTTGAACGGCCGCTCGTACTTCACCGCCGGCAGCCGCGAATTCAACCTCGAGGACGCCATTCCCGGCATGGTTGCCGGCCTGGATGTCTACAAGAACCCGTCCGCCGAGCACATCGAAGGCGGTATCGGCGGCCTGATCAATGTCCGCACCCGCAATCCAAGCGACTTCAAGAAGCTCACCGTCTCGCTCGGCGCCACCGAGACGTACAACGACCTGGAGGGGAAAGCCCGGCCCGAGCTGTTCGGCCTGATCGCCAACCGTTTCGACCTGGGCGGCGGCTCGCGTATCGGTGTCATGGCCGCGGTGGCCTTCCAGAAGGGTGTGAACCGTGCGGACAACACCGGGGTCGGCCGCGGTCCGGATTATCGCCGCATGATACGCGGCGACAGCGCCGAATATGCCACCCTGGCTGCTGCCAACACCTCCAACGACCCGACCAAGGCGCTGTCCACCTATGTCGGTCGCAGCGACATCACCTTCCTGGGCCCCGTGTCGGTCCCGGGCGTGACGGCCACCAACGGGGCGAACATGCCGGACACGACGGGCCTGACCGCCGACCAGATCAGCAACATCATCTCGATCGCGACCATCAACCCGGCCGTGCAGATCGAAACCATCAAGCGCGAGCGCAAAGGCTTGAACCTGGCCGCCGATTACCGCGTGAGCAACACCCTGCGCTTCTACGTGGAAGGCAACTACACCTCCTACCTGTACAACCAGAACTACCGCTTCCTGAATATTGGCATGGGCGGGAACGTGCGCGACATCAAGCTGACGCCGTTCACCATCACCGAAGACCTGGCCAACCGCAACTACAATGGCGGCAGCAACGACGTGCTGACGACCCAGCGCATGGCGAGCGGCACGTTCATGAAATCGACGGCCACTTCATTTGGCGGTGATGAGCACAGCCCGTTTGTCACCTGGACCACCGCCACCGGTGTGGAATGGAGCCCGACCCCGGCGCTCTCGCTCAAGGGCGACGTGGCCTACATCAACGCCACCCGCAAGCAGGACAATCGCCGGGTCGAGATGGTCACCGCGAACGGCGTGTCGTGGGATGTGACGCGCCGGGCCGACGTGTACCCGCACCAGCTCGCTTTCAACGGTCCGGACTTGTCCGATCCGAGAAACTTCGTCTATTCCAATTACGTGACCCAAACGTTACAGAATTGGGACGACAGCGGCATCGCCGCGGCATTCGACGGCACCTATTCGCTCGACAGCGGATGGTTCAGCCGGGTGAAATTCGGTACCCGCTACGCGGAACAGAAAAGCCTGTACCGCAACTACGCTTCGTTTGGCAACCGTTCCCTGACCACCGATGGCAAGCCGCTGGCGGCCGATCAGTCGAACGCGATCAACGTCGCCTCCAAGTCCGGGTACACCGAATCGGCGCCGACCAACTACATGAACGGCACCGCCGGCTACCTCGGCGGCTTCGTGCAGTACCAGCCGGACGCCCTGCTGGGCAACCAGATCAACGACCAGTTCCCGCTGTCCGGCAAGCCGCTCGAGGGCGCCGCCGCGGAATTCTTGCCAAGCCGAAGAAACATCAAAGAGCAAACCTTGGCCGGCTATGTCTCGACCGATTTCTCGGCGCTGAACGAACGCCTCAAGGGCTCAGTCGGGGTTCGCGTGGTACGCACCAAGCTGACCGCCACGGCGTGGATAGCCGAAACGACCGGCGCCGTAACCACGACTACCAAAACGTCCTCGTACACCAACGCGCTGCCGTCGTTGAATGCGACCTTTGACCTGAGCAAGGATTTCTTGTTGCGCTTCGGCTACGGTAAAAGCCTGACGCGCCCCGTGACGGGCGATCTCAACCCTGCCTACACGGCAGATACGAGCAGGGGCACGGCCTTCCAGGGCAACCCGGACCTGGCGCCGCAAACGGCCAACTCCTTCGACCTGTCGCTCGAGCGTTACTTCAGCCCGACCAACTATGTGGCGGTCGCCGCATTCGACAAGGAGATCAAGGGCTTCTTCAACGACGTAGCGGAATGCCGCACACTGCCTACCAGTATCGCGCCAGCCTGGGCCGGCGCGGCCAACGGCTGCGGCGGCGGCCAGTACCTGTTGACGCGCAGGGTCAATGGCGAGTCGGGTTCCGCGCGCGGCGTCGAAGTTTCCGGCCAATGGTTCTTCGATAAAGAGATCCCTTGGCTGAAAAACTTCGGCGTGTCCGGTTCGTACACCTACGTCGACACCAAGAATCCGATCAACATGGGCACCCAAGCAGCGCAGCGTATCCTCGTCACCCCGATCGGCAACGTGTCGAAAAACAGCTACACCACCTCGCTCATTTACGAGGACACGAAAGTCTCGGCGCGCGTGGCGTACACCTGGCGTTCGTCGTGGGCGCTCGGCGCAGTCGGCGGGCAGTCACCGTTCGGCGGCAGCTATGTCAAGGCGGGTGGTCAAGTCGATGCCGCGTTCAACTACAACATCGACGAGCACATGACCCTGTCGTTGAACGGCTCGAACCTCACCAATACGTCGACGCAACGCTACGTCGGTCAAGCGCTGAGCCGCGAGACCGAGCTGCAGAATCAGGGCTTCGTCAACGGCCGCGTGTTCCGCGTCGGCTTGCGCTACAACTACTAAGTCGCAGCGCCATTGCAGTGTTCCAGCCGGTCGCCCCCGAGGCCGGCTGCGCGGTGCCGCCCGACAAGGGCGAGACCGCGACGGTGGCGCCGTCATGGCGGGCAGCATCCAGTCTGCCAGCCCTGGCGGCGCCACCGGTAGCATGCGCGGCCCGGTCTTCGGACCCGGCCGCGCATGTCGCCTTTCAATATCGGAACGAATTCACCGACCACACCAGGACCGCCCCCTTGAAGCACTTTCACTTACTCTTCCTCGCCGCAGCCCTGAGCGCGGCGATGTCGGTCCGCGCCGCGCCAGCCGTGGACATCGAGATCGACGCGGGGCGCCCTGGCGCGGTCATCAACAAGCATCTGTACGGCCAGGCCGTCGGACAAAGCGGCGCCGGCATCTGGGTCGGCCCCGATTCGACCATCCCCAACATCAAGGGTTGGCGCAAGGACGTGGTCGGCGCGCTCAAGGCGCTGCGCGTGCCGCTGTTGCGCTGGCCGGCCGGCTGCGTGGCCGAGGAGTACGACTGGCGCGACGGCGTCGGCGCGCGCGACGGGCGCCCCGCCCCGCTGCTGCCGCGCGGTGCAGGCGGCGCCAACAATAATGCGCTCGGCACCCACGAGTTCTTCGAGCTGGTCGAACTGCTCGGCGCCGACGCCTATGTGAACGGCAATATCGGTACCGGCTCGGCGCGCGAAGCGGCCGAGTGGGTCGAATACATGGTCGCCGACGGCGCCTCGACGCTGGCGCAGTTGCGCGCGAAGAACGGTCACGCGCGGCCTTACAAGCTGGCCTACTTCGGTGTCGGCGCGGCGCCCTGGTCCTGCGGCGGCAACATGTCGGCGCAATATTACGCCGACCTGTACAACCAGTTCGCCGTCTTCATTCGCGGCAAGGTCGACCAGCCGCCGCGCCTCGTCGCCGCCGGCGACGGCGCGGATTGGACCGCCGAACTGAGCACCAAGAAACGCATTCGCGACTATCGATTCGACATCAGCGCGCACGACGACGCCGCTGCGCCAGGGGGCGCCCCGGCCCCGGGCGCGGCGTCCGCCGAACAACAGTGGATCGCGGTGTTGCAGCGTACGCTGCGCGTCAACAATTTCATCGACAGCAATGTCGCCGTGCTCGACAAGAACGACGCGGCCAACAAGATGTCGCTCGCGCTCGGCGATTGGGGCGGCGCCGACGCGCGCGCGCCGCAACGCCAGGACGCGCTGGGCGAC
>JBDSTZ010000213.1:0-19699 GCA_039927975.1 Massilia sp.
GTCGGCGGGAATCGCCACCTTGCCGTTGGGGACCATCAATGCCGTTCCCCAACTGCTGACAAAGCCCTGCCGGGCTGCGCCCGGTTGCGACGAGGGCAGCGGCGCGCATGCCGCCACGGCGGCAAGAATCAGCGCTGCGAGCGCCCGTCCATACATGCGGCCAGCGTGAATTTTTCCCATCCTCGGATGTCCGTGCTCGTCGTGAAAGAGGCCGATGTTACCTTGATCATTTGCCGCTGTCCATGAACCACGAAGCTACGCCGGCAATCCCTGCGACACCGCCATGCTGCCGCACCGCGAAGTGCTGATTGTCACCGGCAGCGACATGACGGTGGGGCCGCGCTACAAATGGCCAGCGGGGAGTTAGGCAAGGGGGAATGGTCGGCCTGTCGGATTGTCGGATTGTCGGATTGTCGGATTATCCAAGGCCGGGACGGCGTTGCGGCCAGGCGGGGCTGGCGGAGGCGAATTTTTGCTTCTCAAGGACACCCGTCCCGGCGGCATCGTGGGTACAATATTGTTCTCCATAAGAAAGCCTCCCAAGCGTCCAGCATGAACAATATCCAACCCACCTGTCTCTGGCCCGTGGCCGCGCATCTGGGCGAAGGCCCGATCTGGCATGCGCCATCGCGTTCGGTGTTTTTTGTCGATATCAAGAAGCACTTGGTCCACCGCTGCAATGAAGACGGCGGCGAGCGGCAAAGCTGGCAAGCGCCGCAGCAGGTCGGCTTCATCGTGCCGCTGGCCGGCGGCGATTTCGTGTGCGGCGGCGAGGACGGCTTGTACAAGTTCAGCCCCGCGAGCGGCGCGTTCACGCGGATCCGCGCGATCGAGTCCGAGTTGACCGGCAATCGCTTCAACGACGGCTTCGTCGACGCCGCCGGCAGCCTCTGGTTCGGTTCGATGGATAACAGTGAATCGGAACCAACCGGCTCGCTGTACCGGATCGGGACTGGGGGCGCGCTCGAACGCCTCGACCGCGACTACATCATCTCCAACGGGCCGACCCTGAGCCCCGACGGCAAAACCCTGTACCACACCGATACCCGCCGGCGCACCATCTACGCCTTCGACGCGCTGGACGATGGCAGCCTGGCACGCAAGCGCGTGTTCGTGGTGCCGGCGGCGCCCGGCAATCCGGACGGCATGGCGGTCGATGCCGAAGGCGTGTTGTGGGTGACGATGTTTCGCGGCGCACGCATCGACCGCTACACGCCGGACGGCGCGCTGATCGACAGCGTCGCCTTCCCGGTACCGAACATCACCAAGCTGGCCTTCGGCGGCGACGACCTGCGCACCGTGTACGTCACCACCGCCTGGAAGGGCATGTCGGAGCAGGAGCTGGCCGAGTGGCCGCTGGCCGGCGGCCTGTTCACCTTCCGCAGCCCGACGCCGGGGCTGCCGCACAACGTTTGCACGGACGCCGTCGAAGGCTGATGCACGGGGTCTGTTTAAGACCTCGTGAGTGTTCGTCATCCCCGCGCATTCAACGTCGTCCCCGCGAAGGCGGTACCCCCACCGTCTTCAGCGTCCTCCCCGCGAAAGTGGTGCCCCCACCGTCTTCAGCGTCGTCCCCGCGCAGGCGGGGATCCATGGCACGTGCGCGAATCGGCGCCATGATTCCCCGTCGAGGAACGGATGGCCGCGAGACGCTCGCCACCATCCTCCCTAAATTCGTACATACGTCGAGATATGCGCGACCGGCTAGCTGTGATAGTGTTGAGTTTCTATCAGTATCGATAGCACCGGTCATCACCGCAAGAGCGCCCATTGGAACTAAGTCTCTCACCTAACCCTGATCACCGCGATCACGCCGGCCGCACGCTTGCGCGCATCGGCGCCGTGCTGGCTTTGCACCTCCTCGTGCTGGCGCTGTTCATCGGCGCGGACCGCATCGTCCTGCCCAAGATACCGGTCGACGCACGCATCATGGCTGTGCTGGTGCCCGATGCGCCAAAACCGCCGCCACCGCCGCCGCCGCCCGAATCGCCAAAAGCCAAACCCGACCCCGTCAAGGCGCCGTCACCGTTGCGCGAATCAGCCGCCCGGCCGCTGCGCGATATCGAAGTCAAGCCGCAAACCGAGATCGTCGCGACCGTCATCGAGAACGCCTTGCCGGTGGAAGTCGCAGGCGGCAAAGCCGATGCCAACGGCAGCGCCGGCAGCGGCAAGACCGGCGCCGGCACTGCGGCCGCGGGCGGCGGCGGTTCGGTCAAGGTGCGCGCCATCATCGACCCGAACAAATGCGAACGGCCGCGCCTCACCGGCATCGCCGCGAGACGCTTCGACATGGTCGGCGACGTCGTGCTAGCCATTAAGATCGATGTCGATGGCAGCGTGCCGCGCGCGCGCGTGGTCAGGTCGAGCGGATTCGCGCCGCTCGACGAAGCGGCGATCGAGGGATCGACGCACTGCCGTTTCGTCGCGGCCAAGGTGGACGGCGTGCCGGTCGCCTCATGGGAGCTGTTCCGCTTCAGCTGGAGCAACTCCGATCGATGATGTGCCTCCCGCCTGCGTGGTACATTGCGCGCTGCTGACAATATGAGGAGAACACACCATGCCGCACCTGCGCATTGAATACACCGGCAACGTGGCCGAACCGGGCGCGATGGACGCCCTCTGCAAGGACTTGGCGCTGACCCTGGTCCGTATTGAGGATGGCAAGGGCGGCCTGCTGTTTCCACTCGAAGGCACGCGCGTGCTGGCCTGTCCGGCTGCGCATTGGGCGGTGGGTGACGGCGAAAAGGAGCGCGGCTTCGTCTACCTGAACCTGCGCATCGCGCCCGGCCGCACCGCAGCCCAGATGAAGGCCGCGGGCGACGCCTTGCTGGCGCGCGTGGAATCGCATTTCACTAGCGCGCGGCCGGCCTGCCAGCTGCGGGTAACGCTGCATATCGATGTCGGCATGCCTGTCTACGAAGGCAAGCTGGCGTACAGCGCGCCCTGAACGCTAGCGCGGACGAAGGCTCAGGCGCGACTGCTTGCGCAGTTCGGCCTTCCTGAACCGTTCGCGCTGCTCGTCGCTGGTGCACACCAGCGGCGGCACCGGCACCGGCTTGCGGTTGGCGTCCACCGCCACCATGGTGAAATAGCAGCTGTTCGCGTGGCGCACCAGGCGCTGCTGGATATTCTCGGTCACCACCCGAATCCCGATTTCCATCGAGCTGGTGCCGGTGTAGTTGACCGATGCCAGGAAGGTCACCAGCTCGCCGACGTGGATCGGCTGGAGGAACATCACTTGGTCGACCGACAGCGTGACGACGTAGCTGGCGGCGTAACGGCTGGCGCAGGCATACGCCACGCTGTCGAGGAATTTGAGGATGGTGCCGCCATGGACGTTGCCGGAGAAATTGGCCATGTCGGGCGTCATCAGCACCGTCATCGTCAATTCATGCGCGAGCCAGCCGTCGCTGTGTTGGGTAATCACGTGCGGATCTGTCATGGAGGTGGAGCTTTCGTCATGCGGGGAGGCTTCATTCTACAAGAAGCCATCTGGCGCGGGCATAAACCACTGGTGCCTGCGCACGTGGGCATCGCGCCTTGTCGTCGCATTGGCATCTTCGGCTATAGTTGCCGCTGTCATTCTCATCATTCAACCGGAGACAAGCGATGTTGGCGATACTTTTGATGGCGGCCGCGCCAGCGATGGTGGTGGTGCGCGACGAAGATGTGAAACGCGAGGAGCCTCCGCCGCACGGCAATATCGGCATGTCCACCGCCTACCGCATCAGCGACGCGGCGCCGGGCCCTCGCGAAATGGAGTTTCGCCGGCGCGACCTGCACGTGGGCGCGGCGATCGGCTTGCACGTCATCGACCATGACGAAGTCTATTACGTGGTGGCCGGCGAGGGCGACGTGACTTCGGACGGTGTGACCCGACGCGTCACGCCAGGCATGACCGCCTACCTGTACCGGGGCGCCGATGTCGGCATCAAGCAGCTCGGTAAAAAGCCGCTGTCGATCATCATCAGCTATCCGACCATAAGGCGCGCGCCGGGCAAGGAAGCGGCTGCGGTGCCGTGATGATCGCATCCAGAAAGTACGCTGCCGGCGCTCCCCGGTCTGTGCTTACGATTGACCCGGCCGCACCGGCACCCACGCCGAACCACGACGGTCGCTGTCAAGTACGGCATCGATGAAGCGCAAGCCATCGATGCCATCATCGACGGTCGGCATCAGGCGCAGCGAATCCGGCACCGGCAGCCCATCGTTCACCGCATGGATCTGCGCCGCCGCTTCCCGGTACAGCTGAGCGAAGGCTTCGATATACCCCTCCGGATGTCCTGACGGGACGCGCGTCGCCGCCTCGGCCGGCGCGCTGCCGGCGCGCCCCCGCGTGATGCGCTGCGCGCAGCCGCCCTGTGGCGTGACCCACAGCTCGTTCGGATTTTCCTGGTCAAAGGCGATGCTCGCCTTGCTGCCGAACACGCGCAGCCGCAGCGCGTTTTCGCAGCCAGTCGCCATCTGGCTCGACCACAGCATGCCGCGCGCGCCGTTCGCGTAGCGCAGCATGACCTGCACGTGGTCGTCGAGCCGGCGGTTCGGCGTAAAGGCGTGCAGCTCGGCCAGCACTTCACTGGGCAGCATGCCGCTGACGAAACCAGCCAGGTGATAAGCATGGGTGCCGATGTCGCCCACGCAGCCGGTCGGGCCGGCGCGCAGCGGATCGTTGTGCCAGTTGTGGCGCTGGTAGTCGTCGCCCTGGTTGGCGGCATCGGCCAGCCAGTCCTGCGCGTATTCCACCTGCACCAGCCGCACTTCGCCGATTTCGCCCGCTTCGACCATGCTGCGCGCGTGGCGCACCATCGGGTAGCCGGCATACACGTGGGTCAGGGCGAACACGCGATTGCGCGCGCGGGCCAGCGCCGACAGCGCTTCGCCTTCGGCCAGCGAGATGGCCAGCGGCTTGTCGCAGATGACGTGGATGCCGGCGTCGAGGAGGGCGCTGGCGACCGGCGCGTGCAGATAGTTGGGCGTGACGATGGCGACGGCGTCGATGCCGTCGGCGCGCAGCGCTTCCTGGCGCGCCATCTCGCGATAGTCGCTGTAGCTGCGGGCGGGATCGAGACCAATGGCGGCCGCGCTGGCGCTGGCCTTCTCCGGTTCGCTCGACAGCGCGCCGGCGACGATCTCGTAGCAGTCGTCGAGGCGGGCGGCGATGCGGTGCACGGCGCCGATGAAGGCGCCGTCGCCGCCGCCGACCATGCCGAGTCTCAAGCGGCGCGGGGCGATGGCGCTCATGCGCTCAACCCCAGCAGCGACTGCAGTTGTTCGCGTTGCGCGCCGCTGGCGGCGAAGTCGTCGAAGGCGCGTTCGGCCACCCGGATGATGTGGCGCGTGATGAAGTCGGCCCCTTCGCGCGCGCCGTCCTCGGGATGCTTCAGGCAGCATTCCCATTCCAGCACGGCCCAGCCGGGATAATCGTACTGCGCCAGCTTCGAGAAGATGGCGCCGAAGTCGATCTGTCCGTCGCCCAGCGAGCGAAAACGTCCCGCGCGCTCGGTCCAGCTGCCGTAGCCGCCGTACACGCCTTGGCGGCCGTTCGGTCTGAACTCGGCGTCCTTCACATGGAAAGCCTTGATGCGTGCGTGATAAATGTCGATGAAGGCCAGGTAGTCGAGCTGCTGGAGTACGAAGTGACTCGGGTCGTACAGGATGCTGGCGCGGCGGTGGCCGCCGACGGCGTCGAGGAAGCGCTCGAAGCTTACGCCGTCATGCAGGTCGTCGCCGGGATGCAGCTCGTAGCACAGGTCGACGCCGGCGTCTTCAAAGGCATCGAGGATGGGTAGCCAGCGGCGCCCCAGTTCATCGAAGGCCGCTTCCACCAGGCCGCTTGGCCGCTGCGGCCACGGATACAGGTAGGGCCAGGCCAGCGCGCCGGAGAAGGTGGCGTGCGCGGCGAGGCCAAGCCGGCGCGACGCGCGCGCCGCGTTTTTCAGCTGTCCAATGGCCCATTCGGTGCGCGCCGGCGGATTGCCGCGCACTTCCGGTGCGGCGAAGCCGTCGAGCAAGGCGTCATAGGCGGGATGCACCGCCACCAGCTGGCCCTGCAAATGGGTCGATAGTTCGGTCACCTGCAAGCCATGCCGGGCCAGCAGACCATTGATTTCGTCGCAATAGATCTGGCTATCGGCGGCGAGGTCGAGGTCGAACAGGCGGCGGTCGCACGGCAGCTGGATGCCTTTGTAGCCCATGCCGGCAGCCCAGCCGGCCAGGCCGGCGAGCGTGTCGAAGGGCGCTTCCGGCCCCATGAACTGGGCCAGGAAGATGGCTGGCCCCTTGATGGTTTTCATGCTCGAATCCTTGTGGAGCAGCGCGCTCAGTACGGCGAAGCTGGAAAATAAAACTGGCCGGCGTTCTCGCGCGTGATCAGCACCGATGGCACGATGGTCTTGGCCGGCATCGCTTCACCCTTCAGGCGCGCGGTGGCGGTCAGCTTGATCGCGTCGTAGATGAATTTGGGCGAATACGACACGTTGGCTTGAACCAGCTTGTCGCCGTCGATGATCTTCTTGACAGCGGTCTTGGCGCCGGCGCCGCCGAACACTTCCTTGATGTCGCTGCGCTTGGCCTTGCTCGATCGCCTTGAGCACGCCGATCGCCATGTCGTCGTCGGCCGCCCACACGGCGTCGATCTGCTTGAAGCGCGTGAGGTAGTCCTGCATCACCTTGAAGGCGTCGTCGCGGTTCCAGTTGCCGTACTTGGCGTCGAGGACCTTGATGCCGGGGTTGGCGGCCATCACGGCATTGAAGGCGTCCACGCGCTCCTTGTCGATGGTGCTCGGCATGCCGCGCAGGACCACGATATTGCCTTTGCCGCCGAGCTTTTTGGCGAGATATTCTGCCGGCAGCCGGCCGAAGGCGGTATTGTCGCCGGCGACATAGGCGTTCTGCGCATTGGGATTGGTGAGGCCGCGATCGACCACGGTGACGAACACGCCCTTGTTCTTGAGCTGCGATACCGGCTGGGTCAGCGAGGCCGATTCGAGCGGCAGGATGACCAGCGTGTTGATCTTGTTCACGGCCAGCAGATCCTGCAGCTGGTTGGCCTGTTCGGGCGCGCTGCCGGCGGTCTTGACGATGATCTTGAGCGTGGGGTTGGCTGCCTCCAGTTCCTTCTTGGCCTGGTTGGCCCACCAGACGATGCCGCCGGTGAAGCCGTGGGTGGCGGTCGGTATCGCCACGCCAAGCACGATCTTGTCGGCGGCGGTGGCGACTGTGGCGGCGCTGGCGCCCAGGGCCAGCAGGGTGGCGCAGGCGATTCGGGTCAGTCGGCGCATGTTGGTTCCTTTGTTAGTGTATGGGTGATGGGGAGCGTTCATCGGCGCCCGCGCTGCAGGTAGGCCACGGTGATGATGACCACGCCCTGGACGGCGGCGTTCAGGTGCACGCTGATGATGCTGGTCAGGTTGAGGATATTGCCGATCACGGACAGCAGGATGGCGCCGGTCACGGTGCCGACGATGCGGCCGGCGCCGCCCTTGAGCGAGGTGCCGCCGACCACCACGGCGGCGATTGCTTCGAGTTCCCACAGGATGCCGGTGGTCGGCGTGGCCGAGCCCAGGCGCGGCACGTACAGGATGGTGGCCACGCCCACGCACACCCCCAGCAGCAGGTAAGTGAGCAGCTTGACGCGGTCGACCCGGATCGCGGCGTAGCGCGCCACCTGGTCGTTCGAACCGATCGCCTGCACGTGCTGGCCAAAGGCGGTTCGGTTGAGCAGCACGGCGCCGGCCACCGCCACCAGCAGGAAGATCCAGACCGGGATCGGCACCCCGGCCAGACTCTGGTAGTACACCGGGCTGTAGGCATCGGCCAGGGCGCTGTCGAGCGTCAGGGCGCCGCCATCGGACAGGTAGGTGAGCAGGGCGCGAAAGATGCCGAGCGTGCCAAGCGTGACGATGAACGGTTCGATGCGCCCGTGCGTGATCAGGAGGCCGTGCGCGGCGCCGAACAGGGCGCCGAGCAGCAGCGCCAGGGCGATCCCCAGCATGACGGTGGCGAGGGCGCCGGACGCCGAGGCTGATGCGGCGAGCGTGTTCATTACGACGATCATGGCGCCGGCGATCAGCGCGGCCATCGAGCCGACCGACAGGTCGATGCCGCCGGAGACAATCACAAAGGTCATGCCGACGGCGATGATGCCGATGAAGGCGGTGCGGGTGAGCACGTTCATCAGGTTGTCGAGCGTGGCGAAGTCCGGGTTGAGCAGGCTGCCGGCGATGCACAGCAGGACCAGCGCGAGCGCCGGACCGTAGCCCTTCAGGCGCGCGAAGCCGGGCCAGCCGGGCAGGGGACTAGTGGTGCGTGTTGGTTGCATGGGAAATCAGGTTTTCTTCGGTCAGGTGGGCCTGGTCGAGCACCGTTTGCAGGCGCCCGCCGCGCATCACGGCAACCCGGTGGCACAGGCCAATCAGTTCAATCAGTTCGGATGAGATGACAATCACCGCGCGGCCTTCGGCGGCCAGGCGATGGATCAGCTGGTAGATGTCGCGCCTGGCGCCCACGTCCACCCCGCGGGTCGGCTCGTCGAGCACGATCACGCGCGGGTCGGCGCGCAGGTATTTGGCCAGCGCCAGTTTCTGCTGGTTGCCGCCCGAGAGAGCGCGCGCCGGGCAATCGATATCGCGGGTGCGGATGCCGAAGTCGGCGATCGCTTCGACCAGCGCGGCGCGGCCGGCCTTGAGGTCGAGCCACGGACGGGCGTCGCGTTCGAGCGTCATCATGGTCAGGTTCTCGCGCAGGCCGAGGTCCATGTGTAGTCCCTTGCCCTTGCGGTCTTCGGACAGGTAGGCCAGGCCGTGGCGGATGGCCTGGCGCGGGTCGCGGATGTCGACCGCTTCGCCCAGGAGCGTGATGCGGCCGCCGACGCGCGGTCGCAGGCCGAGCAGCGCTTCAAATGCTTCGCTTCGGCCGGCGCCGACCAGGCCGCCGAAGCCAAGAATCTCGCCGGCCCTGACGTCGAAGCTCAGATTGTCGACCCAGCCTGGCACGCTAAGCGCCTCGACCTTTAGCAGCACCGGTGCGGCCTCCGGCGGCGTCAGCTTGGGCAGGAACATGTCGGAGACGTCGCGTCCGACCATCAGCCTGGCCATTTGCTGGCGGTCGATATCGGCGGTGAGCGCGCGCGTGACGAACTGGCCGTCGCGCATGACCACCACCTCGTCGGTGTTCGCTTCCATCTCGTCGAGCTTGTGCGAGATGTAGATGATTGTCACGCCTTCGGCCTTCAAGCGCGCCATCAGGGAAAACAGCTTGTCGGTTTCGCCACGCGACAGGCTGGCAGTGGGTTCGTCCATGATCAGCAGGCGCGCCTTGCGTGAAAGCGCCTTGGCGATTTCGACCAGCTGTTTTTCGGCGACGATCAGATCGGCCACGCGGGTGTCGGGACTGGCTGCCAGGCCCACCTGTTCGAGGCACTGCGCGGCGGCGCGCCGCATGGCGGCGGTGTCGAGCAGCCAGCCCTTGCGCAGCTCGTGGCCGAGAAAGATGTTCTGGGTGATGGTCAGGTGCTCGGCCAGGTTGAATTCCTGGTGGATCAGGGCGATGCCGAGCGCCTCGGCCTCGCGCGCGTCGGCGAATTGGCGCGGCGCGCCGTCGATCAGCAGTTTGCCGCCGGTCGGACGTTCGTAACCGGCCAGGATTTTCATCAGGGTCGACTTGCCGGCGCCGTTCTCGCCCAGGAGGCCAAGCACGCGGCCCGGCTCCAGCGCAAAGTCGACCCCGTGCAGCACGCGCACGGGACCGAATTCCTTGACGATGTTCTGGAAACGGACCGAGAGACTCATTTTGCCGCGATCTTGGCGATGACGGTCTGCAGGCCACGCAGCGAGGCGGCCACGCTTTCCAGCTGGCCCATGCCGTTCGGGTATTCTTCCTGTTCGATGATGATCCATTCGGTTCCGCCCACCGCGCGGACAGCGCGGGTGAGGCCGGCCCAGTCGGTGCGGTCCATGCCGATGATGGGCGTGCCGCTGTCGCCTTTGACGAACTTGGCCTTGAAGTGGGTGCTCACGGTGCGGCCCGGGTACTGCCTGACCAAGGCGACCGGGTCCTTGCCGGCGTAGGTGGTCCAGCCTACGTCCTGCTGCAAGATGGTGTCCTTCGGCGTGTTCTTGGCCAGTACGTCCCACGGCGTCTTGCCGGGCGCGCCGGCCATTTCCGGCGCATGGTTGTGGTAGCCGATGCGCATGCCGCGCGGCTTCAAGCGAGCCGCCAGGGCCGACAGCTCCTGCGCCATCTGCGCGCTGTCGGCGGCGCTCTCGCCGCGCTTGTCCATCGAGATGACCAGGTTGCGGCAGCCGGCGTCGTGGTAGAAGGCGACGGTCGATTCGAATTTGTCGGGCGCCAGCGCGGCGAAGTTGACGTGCGCGCCGGCGCAAGCGAGGCCATGCCCGGCGAGCAAGGCCTTGAGGCCCGCCGGGTCGGCGCCGAAGCGGCCGACGTCGCCGGCGAATTCGACGCCCTGGAAGCCCAGCTGGGCGATTTTGCCCAGGGTGCCTTCGAAGTCCTGTTTGATTTCGTCCTTGACGGACCACAGCTGCACGCCGATGCGCGGAGCATCCGGCGCGCCATGGGCGAGGCTCATGCCGAACAGCGAAGCGATGGCGCCGAATGTGATCTGCGAGAGGAGCTTCATGGGTGGTCCTTAAAGTTGGCCGAGCTTGAGCTGGCGCACCGCGAAAGCGCAGGCGCGCACGGTCAGCGCCATGAAGGTCAGCGAGGGGTTCTGCCAGGCGACGGAGCTCATGCAGGCGCCGTCGGTGACGAACAGGTTGGGTATGTCGTGCGCCTGGTTGTTACCGTTGAGGACAGAGGTCTTCGGATCGCGGCCCATGCGGGCGGTGCCCATTTCGTGGATCGCCAGGCCGGGCGCCCATTTCTTGTCCTGCTTGCGCACGTCCTTCACGCCGAGCGTGTCGAGGATGTTGGCGGCGGTGTTGGCGATATCTTCCTGCATCTTGCGGTCGTTGTCCGAGAAGGTGCATTCGATGTGCAGCTGCGGCATGCCCCACTTGTCTTTTTTGGTCGGATGCAGGCTGACCGCGTTGTCGAAGCGCGGCAGCATTTCGCCCTGGCCGCCGAGACTGAAATACCATGGCCCGGGTTTGCGCAGCTGCGCCTTGTAGTCCTTGCCGAAGCCGAGTTGCCAGGCACCCGACTGCCAGCCTTCGCGCCCGGCGCCGCCGGCCAGCGCGTAGCCACGGACGAAATCCGGATGCTTCTCGTGCAGGTTGCGAAAGCGCGGAATGTAGGGCGCGGTCGGGCGCTTGCCCGAATAGTATTCCTGCTCGTGGCCTTCGACCCGGCCACCGGCGCCGGCGCCGTACAAGTGGTCCATCAGGTAGTGACCGAGCACGCCCGAGGAGTTGGCCAGGCCGGTGGGGAAGGCCGGCGAAGTCGAGTTGAGCAGGATCGCGGTGGTGGCCAGGGTCGAGGCGCACAGGAACACGATCTTCGCATGGTACTCGCGCGTCTCCAGCGTTTCGCTGTCGATCACGCGCACACCGGTGACGCGATTGGTCTTGTCGTCGTAGATCACGCTGTGGACGATGCTGTTGGTGGCGATGCGCAGGCGGCCGGTTTTCACGGCGGCCGGCAGGGTCGAGCTCTGGGTCGAGAAGTAGGCGCCGAACGAGCAGCCGCGGTGGCACAGGCTGCGCGCCTGGCAGGTGCCGCGACCCTGTTCGAGGTGGGTGTCGGTCGGCCGGGTCAGGTGGGCGCAGCGGCCCATGATCATGCGGCTGGGGGCGTACTGCGCATCGTACTTTTTCTTGAAGGCCGCTTCGACGGTGTTGAATTCAAAGGCCGGCATGAACACGCTGTCGGGCAGCACCGCCATGTTTTCGGCCTGGCCGCTGATGCCGACGTGGCGCTCGACGTGGGCGTACCAGGGTTCGAGGTCGGCGTAGCGGATTGGCCAGTCGACACCGTGACCGTCTTCCAGGTTGGCCTTGAAATCGTAGTCGCTCCAGCGGTAGGACTGGCGCGCCCACATCAGCGATTTGCCGCCAAGCTGATTACCGCGAATCCAGTCGAACGGCTTGTCGGCTGGGGTACTGTAGGGCATGTCGCGGTCGTTGTTGAAGAAGTGCTTGGTATGGTCGTCAAAGGCGTAGCACTTGCGCTGCACGGCGAACTGCTCGGCGGCCAGCTTCTCCTCGACCTGGCCCCGGTTGGGCATGTTCCACGCGTCGACCCCTTCGCCGATGTAGTCGCTGCGGTGCTCGACCGGGCGGCCGCGTTCGACCATCAGGGTGCGCAGGCCGCGCTCGCACAATTCTTTGGCAGCCCAGCCGCCCGTGATGCCGGAGCCGACGACGATGGCGTCGAACTGTTCGGCGCTGCGCTTGATGTAGAAAGACGATGCTGCTTCCATGTCGGCGGTCCGTGTCGGTTAAAGCGCCCAGGTGCGCGAGGATTTGGTGAGCCGGACATTGCCCTTGAAACCGCCCGGCAGCGGCAGGTAGGCCAGTTCGCGCGTGGCGCCCGCCTCCGAGGTGTAGTAGGCGAACAGGGTGGCCGATTTGAGCTGGCGCCAGAAGGGAAGGTCGGCGCCGTTGAAGGGCGCGGCGCCGCTGTCGAGCGCGCGCAGTAGCGATTCGCGGCGCGCGAGGGGCAGTGCGGCGAAGGGTTTGCCGTCCTGCTGCGCGGCGACGCTGTCGATGCGGGCCAGGCCGGCGACGAACTGCGCCTGGGCCGGCGCGGTGACGCAGGCGCGCAGCCAGCGGTCGATGGTGTGATGGGCGCCGACCGCCAGTGCGCCGGGCGTGTCGGTCTGGGGAATGATCATCTCGGCCAGCACGGCGGTGAGCGCCAGCGCATCGGGGGCGAGCAGGGTGGCGCCGGCCTTGGGCGCGTCGAAGGCGGCGAGGGCGTCGGCCGACAGGGCCATGCCGCACAGGCCGGCCATGCGCTGCAGCAGGGCGCGCCGCGCGAGGCTGGTGGCGGCGCCAGGCAGCGCCGGGGCCAATGGAGGCGCGCGCATCAGGCGGCGCTGCGCAGGGCGCGGCTGCGCGCTGCGGCGGCCAGCGACAGTTGATACTGCTTCGGTGTGATCCCGACCACGCTGCGAAACTGCTTGGTGAAGTAGCTCTGGCCATTGAAGCCGGTGGCCAGCGCGACGCGCGCGATGCTGCGCGAAGCGGGCAGCAGGCGGCAGGCTTCGTGCACTTTCATGTGCAGGATGTACTGCTTGGGCGTGAGCGAAAAGTGCTGCTTGAATTTGCGCTCGAACGTCGACAGCGACATACAGCACATGCGCGCCAGTTCTTCGATGGTGACATTGTCCATCACGTGCGCCTGCAGGTATTCGATGCAGTCCTTGAATTCATGGAAGGGCGCGATGATGTCCTGCGAACGCTGGGCGTCGCGGCTGAAGCCTTCGATACCGACGATTTCGCCGTGCTGGTTGCGGATCGGCGACTTGGTGGTGAACAGCCAGATCAGGGCGCCGTTGTCGTCGCCGATGACTTCGAGCTTGTTCTTGACGGTGACGCCGTTTTCCATCACCGACAGGTCGTCGGCGCGGATGCGGTCGGCGATGTCGTGGCGGAAGAAGTCGTGGTCGGATTTTCCGATGATGTCGTCGACGCTGCCCAGGGCGTGTTTTTCCTGTAGCAGGCGATTGCCCCAGACGAATTGGCCGGCGCGGTTTTTGGCGAAGTAATGCGTGTCCGAGAGTTCGTCGAACAGCGAGCTTGGGGGCGAAATGCCGTGCAGCGCGAAGAAGCTGGCGCATTCGCGGCGGGTGGCGGCTGGCGCGCGCGCGGTCGATTTATCGTCCCGCGCGGCCGGCGCTGCCTTGCGCGCTTTGACCGCACTGGTTCCGCCCAAGGATGTGTTCATTTTCGCCCCGTCTCCGTTCGAATCACTCAACGATGTTAGCACCGGGGCATCGATGGAAGTGATAAAAAATCGGAAAAATTTATAAGGAATTCGGCAAGCTTGGATTGCGCACGTGGGCGCCGGGAGAATTGTGAAAAGCCGCTGGTCATGGGCGCGCCGCGCGTGATAGATTGCGTTTCACCTCTTGCTGGAGCAAGTTTTCAGCGCTGACGGAGGGACTTGGTGTTGGTGTCGCGGGTGCCTGTCCCAGACATGATTTTTAAAACAAAGTGGCTGCCGTGACAGACGCGCTGTTAGCGGTGCGGCGGCCCGACAACGTGAGCGAGACAATATGAACAGTATGTGGAAAATGTCGCGCGTCGGCCTGCTTGGCGTGCTTCTGGCGGCGGTTGGCGGGTTTGCGCAAGGCGCCGACAAGAGCGAATGGATATCGCTTTTCAATGGCAAGGATTTGAGCGGCTGGAGCACGTATGTGAGCATGCAGCCGACCAGCGACAATATGAAGGTGCCGACCTCGGTGCGCGGCGTGGGCGTCGATCCGAGGAAGGTGTTTTCAGTGGTCGACAGCATGCTGCGGGTGTCGGGCGAAGAATGGGGCAGCGTGTCGACGGTGGGGGAATACGAGAACTTCCACCTGAAATTCGACTTCAAGTGGGGCAGCAAGAAATGGGCGCCGCGCCAGAATGCGGTGCGCGACAGCGGCTTGCTGTATTACGCGGTGGGGCCGGAAGGTGCGCAGAGCGGGCACTGGATGCGCAGTCATGAATTCCAGTTGCAGGAAGGCGATTGCGCCGATTATCACAGCCTGGACAAGGTGATGGTCGACGCGCACGTGGGCAATGCCAATCTGGGCGACTGGAAGTTCTATCGCTACGATCCGGCGCTGCCATTGCGCACCGATATCGCCGCGCGCATCCTCAAGCTGGGCAATGCCGAAAAGCCGAGCGGCGAATGGAATACGATGGAAGTGATCGCCGATGGCAAAACGCTGATCCATATCGTGAATGGACGCGAAGTGCTGCGGGTGTTTAATTCGCGCCAGCTGGTCGACGGCAAGGTGGTGCCGCTGACGCGCGGGAAATTCTCGCTGCAATCGGAAGGCTCGGAGGCGTTCTTTCGCAATATCGTTGTCAAGCAGCTTGATAAGCCGGCGGCGCAGTATGCGGCGGCGCGCTGACTGCGATCAGAAATGGGCGCCCTGGTAAATCAGCTGTAATCCGGTCAGTAGCAGGCAGCTTTGCGAGATGCGGTAGAACCATTCGACATTGACGCGGTTTTGCAGCCAGACGCCGAGCCAGACACCGGCCGGCACCAGTGGCGCCAGCAGCAGGCTGGTGACCAGGTTGGCGCTCGAGAATTGTCCCAGCCAGGCATACGGCAGCAGTTTGATGGCGTTGACGAACATGAAGAAAATGCTGATGGTGGCGACGTAACGGGTTTTGTCGAGCCGTTGCGGCAGCATGTAGACCATTGCCGGTGGGCCGCCCGCGTGGGCGAGGAAACTGGTGAAGCCGGAGACGGCCGACCAGAAGGTGCCTTTGGGTGTCGACAGGCCGGCCGGCTTGCGCTGTGCACCGCGCGTCAGCCAGGAATGAATCGGAAACGCCACCGCGAGCGCGCCGATCATGACACGGATCGCGTCCTCGCTGAACATGCCGAAGGTGAGGGAGCCGAAGGCGATGCCGATGACAGCGCCGGGAATCATGATCTTCAGGTTGGCGGTATCCCATTTGCGGTAATACACGCGCACGCCGACCAGGTCCATGAAGCACAGTACCGGCAGCAGGATGGCTGCCGCGCGCACCGGCGAAATCGCCAATGCCATGAGCGGAACGCCGACGCCACCGAGTGCGCTGCCAAAGCCGCCCTTTGAAATCCCGGTGAGCAGAACGGCGGGGATGGCGACCAGGTAGAACAGTGGATCGGATATCAGCATTCGGAACGCATTCGGGTGGACTGGTGAGGAATTGCGCCTGTATGTACGGCTTATGGTGACCGTGCGGTACGAGGCATTGGACCCGGGGAGTATACGTTGTTTGGGCTGATGCGATGTGGCGCAGGGCCTTTGAAGACTTTTACGCGCCAGTTCAAGGCGAAAAAATGCCCTCGACAAGCGAAGGCATCTCATGTCGGGCGCTGTCGGTCATCCGGCTCAGCGCACCGTCATTTCATCGATATTGGCCAGATCGGCGCCGGTCGATTTGAGGACGACGGTATTGGCCGTGCCGGCCGCGAGCGTCACCACGACGTCGAGCAATTGCCAGGTGGTGAAGGCGCCCGTCGAATAAAAAGTGATATTGCTGGCGGCTCCGCCATTGACGACCAACTGGCCGGTGCGGTCGGCGGCGCCCAGGGCGTAGCGCAAGCGCAGGGTACGGCTGCCACCGGCGCCGCCATTCACATTGTTAAAGGTCAGGGTGCCGCCGGTGGTGGGGAAATTCACGTACGAGGCGCCATTGAAGCCGGTATTGCTCGTCTCGCTGATGGTACCGCCTCCCATGACTGCGGATTCGGCTTGGTAGATGGCCGGCGCGCCGCTGAAATTGGCGGTGATGGTGCGATCGGCGGCGCCCATGGTGAAGACCGTGTTCTTGACCGTGCCCGATATGCTGCCGCTCCAGCCTGTGAAGGTAAAGCCGGCATATGGCCGCGCGTATGCCGTGACCTTGATCCCGGCGGGGAAGGATTCGGTGCGCGTAATTTGCCCTGCGGCGGAATTATTGCTGGTGAAGGTCACTTTGTAGGTCGGTTTGATGGCAGGGATGATCTTGCTGATGTTGGCGTCGGTACTCAGGCTGCGTATACCGGCGATGACCATCTTGGCCAGTTCGGTGGCGCCGGCTTCCTGAAAGTGGACTGCATCCGCATTACCGTTCGGGTAATTGCTCCATTCGCCGGGCAGATAATAGTTGTACATAAAATGGGTCGCGTACTGCTGGCCAACTGATTGCATGAGGGCGATGCCGCGTTGATCAAGGTCGATCAAAGGGACGTTCAATTCGCCGGCGAGTTGGCGGCTGGCGACCGGATAGTCGTGATAGGCTGCATAGACGGTCGGCGGGTTACCGGGCGTCCAGGCGTTGCGCGGCTGGGTGGCGACCAGGATCGGATAGGCGCCAAGCGCCTTGGTCTCGTTGACAAATTTGGTCAAGTAATCTTTGAAGGTGGTGAAGGGCACGGTGTGCCGCGCGGTGTCGGCGGCCGAATCGTTGATGCCGAAGCCGATGGTCACGTAGTCGCCCGGTTTGATATTGGCCTTCACGCCGGCCCAGTAACTGTCGTAAAAACTCTTGGAGCTGGTGCCCCCGACCGCTTTGTTGACGACGCCGATTTTGCTCGCATCGAGAAAGTAGGGAAGCATCTGGCCCCAGCCGGCGCGGGGATAGTATCCGCTGGTGTAGGTTTGGACGGTGGAATCGCCGACGGTGTAAATGGTGGGCACGGCGAGGGCGTGACTGGCTGCGCCGAACAGACTGAATGCAAAAATCCCGGTCAGCATGGTACTGATTCGCTTCTTGATCATCGTTTGTCTCCGATTATGGGTCTGCGCCTCGTGGTCGGGCGGTATGCGGATAGTACCCATCGGATATTTACGATTCGCGTGGCACAAACGTAAGTACATCAATAATCATTGAGTTGATTGACAATGTTGCCACGCCTTCGGAATTTTGCCGGGATAGGCGCTCATTATTGATTGAACGCAAGTTCTGAAACGAGGGAAAGACTATGGCTGGCGCGCTTTCGCATGTGCGGGTTCTGGATCTGTCGCGGGTGCTGGCGGGGCCGTGGGCGGGGCAAACCCTGGCCGATCTGGGCGCCGAAGTGATCAAGATCGAAAGGCCGGACGGCGGCGACGATACGCGCTCGTGGGGGCCGCCTTATTTAAGGGATGCGCAGGGCGAGGATACCGCCGAGGCGGCGTATTTCTTGTGCGCGAATCGGAACAAGCAGTCGGTGACGGTCGATTTCACCAGGCCGGAAGGGCAGGCGATCATACGGCAACTAGCGTTGCGGGCCGACGTGCTTATCGAGAATTTCAAGGTGGATGGACTCAAGCAGTATGGACTCGACTACGCGGCCATCAAGGGCATCAATCCACGAATTGTGTATTGCTCGATCACGGGGTTCGGGCAGACGGGGCCTTACGCGGCGCGGCCCGGGTATGACTTTCTGATTCAGGGTATGGGCGGCTTGATGAGCGTGACCGGCGGTAAAGATGGCGAACCGGGTGCGGGGCCGCAGAAAGTGGGCGTGGCGCTGGCCGATGTGATGACCGGCTTGTACGCGACGATCGCGATTCAGGCGGCGCTGGCGCATCGCGATCGCAGCGGAGTTGGCCAGCATATCGATATGGCTTTGCTCGACGTGCAGATTGCGGCGATGGCTAACCAGAATATGAATTATCTGACGACCGGTGTGGCGCCGCGACGGATGGGGAATGCGCATCCGAATATCGTGCCGTATCAGGATTTTCCGACGGCCGATGGCGACATGATTCTGGCGGTGGGCAATGACGGGCAGTTTGGCAAGCTGTGCGCTGCGCTCGGGCATCCGGAGTGGGCGGTGGATGGACGCTTCGCGGATAACCAGGCGCGGGTGGCGCATCGCGACGTGTTGATCCCCTTGTTGCGCATGGAAACGGTGAAACGCGGCACGCGGGAATGGATTGTTTTGCTGGAGCAGGCGGGCGTGCCTTGCGGGCCTATTAATTCGCTGAAGGAGGCGTTTGAGGATCCGCAGGTTGTGGCGCGCGGCCTGCAGGTTAATTTGTCGCATGCGTTGGGTGGGATGGCGCCTTCGGTGGCCAGTCCAATTCGCTTGTCGGAAACGCCGGTGGAATACCGTTCGGCGCCGCCCTTGTTGGGGCAGCATACGCGGGAGGTGCTCAGCGGGCTTGGGTATGACGAAGTTGCGATGGATGCGCTCGCCGAGCGGGGGATTATTTAATTGGGTGTTTTGGTGCCAGCGTGTTCCGTTTGCCGGGCAGAGCGGAATCAGGTCCAACTGCGTCGATCACTTCTTGTGGCCAGCGAATGGCGATGGAGGTCAGATTGCTTAGCCAGCTGCAAATGCCCATTCCTGCGTACATCGGGACGAAGAACGGAAACATGACGTGGACGATCATCATGAGTCCCGTTAGCTCCTTCCACCACAGGCGGTAGTTTGGACCGAAAGGGCCAATGGCGCTGAGGTTTTCCCACAAGCTGCGAGGTGCGGGCGCATCGTTCAGTGTCTCGCCGGGCGGGACGTGCGGGCCATCTGCTTCCATGAAGCGGCGGATGTGTTCCCATACGGCGGGCACGGTTGCTTCGCCGAGCACCATGCCGTTGCCGATGTTGAAGCTGTCGATGATGGTGGGGTCGTCGGCGCTTCTGCGGACGATGAAGATGAGGTTGTGGTAACGGGAGGTTGTCGAACCGTTGGTGACCATCTTCGCGTTGTGTTCGACATCGATCAGGTCCCATTCGTATTCGGCCGCCCGGATGGGCCAGGGTTTGAAAGCGCCTTGAATGCCCGGGTGGACCTCATGGAAGATTCGGTAGACTTTGCGATGCTTGCGGTCGAAGATGACGGGCTCGTCGGCGGGGCGGAAGAGTTCCATACGGCTGAATTTGAACCCGAAATATATTCCGAAAAGTATGAACATGCATGCGAACACGACGAAAATTCCGTCATCCCATAGCCTGAACGGTAGGTGGAGAAGGTCGCCAAGCATCATGTGTCCACCGTAGATGCTGATCGACGTCGTTATCAATGCAGAAAACATCATCAGCCCGCGTACGTCATTGGGGATGCCCGTGTACTCGATGGCATGGGTATGGGTCTTCTTTAGCAAACCGAGGGTGATTCC
>JBDSTZ010000214.1:0-8385 GCA_039927975.1 Massilia sp.
CGAACGGCTGGCCGATCGAGTATTTATACGACATTGCGACCAGGGTCGGCATCTTGGCGATCAGGCGGATTGCCGACACTTCGCGGTGGTGCGGGTCGTTGATGTCGAGCGAGTCGTGGTAGAACGAGGCGAGCGCGCCCACCACGCCGACCAGCACCGACATCGGGTGGGCGTCGCGGCGGAAACCGCGGAAGAAGAACTGCATCTGCTCGTGGACCATCGTGTGATTCGTCACGGTCGAGCGGAATTTGCAGGCCTCGTCCTTGTTCGGCAGTTCGCCGTTGAGCAGCAGGTGGCACACTTCGAGGAAGTCGCAATTGACCGCCAGCTGTTCGATCGGATAGCCGCGATACAGCAGTTCGCCCTTGTCGCCGTCGATGTAGGTGATCGACGAGTTGCAGGCCGCGGTCGACATAAAGCCCGGGTCGTAGGTGAACTTGCCGGTCTGGGCGTACAGCTTGCGGATGTCGATGACGTCCGGGCCGACGGTGCCCTTGTAGATCGGCATGTCGATAGGCGGCGTGCTATCGGAAAATGACAGGGTGGCTTTTGTATCAGAAATGTTCATGGCACGTCCTTCCAGGGCGGTGATGCTAGATAAAAAAAAGATGAAACCGGATTCGCTACGCTTGCCGCAAGCGCGCCAGCAGGGCGCGCACATGGGGCAGATCGATCTCACCTTCCGGCTCGCTGCGCGCGAGGATCAGGTCCATCAGCGGGTTGTCCGCCAAGTCGAGCAGACGCGACAGGGCATCGACGTCGTCGTCGCTCAGATCGGCCTCATGCGCGTCGAGGAAGCGCGTGAGGATCAAATCGTTTTCGAGCAGGCCGCGGCGGCTGCGCCAGCGCAGGCGGGCTCGGTTGGCGGGATCGGCTTGATGCGTCGTCACACTTGTGTCCGTTGTTGGGTGAACATCATACTCCCGCTGTTTGAAATTCGCAGTACGGTAGTAATACGGTAATAGCGGGCGGCGCTTGCAAGCCGCCCCTGCCATGGCGCTGGCGCGCCTGTGACCGCCACGCGCACGGTTGCGGCCCCGACCTGCGGCAAACGCCGGCTGCGCGCGCGCCAGGGGCGAACGCCCTGCCCCGCGCTATCGGCGCTTAAATCGCGCGCCGTACCATCAATTCCTTGATCTTGCCGATCGCCTTGTTCGGGTTCAGACCTTTCGGGCAAACGTCGACGCAATTCATGATCGAGTGGCAGCGGAACAGGCGGTACGGGTCTTCCAGGTTGTCCAGACGCGCGCCGGACGCTTCGTCGCGGCTGTCGGCGATGAAGCGGTAGGCTTGCAGCAGGCCGGCAGGACCGACGAACTTGTCCGGGTTCCACCAGAACGACGGGCAGGAGGTCGAGCAGCAGGCGCACAGGATGCACTCGTACAGGCCGTCGAGCTCTTCGCGCTCGGTCGGCGTTTGCAGGCGTTCTTTTTCAGGCGGAATCGATTCGTTGACCAGGTAAGGCTTGATCGAATCGTATTGCTTGAAGAACTGGGTCATGTCGACGATCAGGTCGCGGATCACCGGCAAGCCTGGCAGCGGACGCAGCACGATCGGCTGGGTCAGCTCGTTCAGGTTGGTGGTGCAGGCCAGGCCGTTCTTGCCATTGATGTTCATGGCGTCCGAACCGCACACGCCTTCGCGGCACGAGCGGCGCAGGCTGAGGGTGTCGTCGACGTCGGACTTGATGCGCTGCAGGGCGTCGAGCAGCATCTTGTCGGTGTCCTGCAATTCGACGGTGACGTCCTGCATGTAGGGCTTGGCGTCGGTGTCCGGATCGTAGCGGTAGATCTTGAGTTTTACAGTGCGTGTCATGGTTGTCTCGGCAAATAGTGGCCGGCCCGGTCAGGCCGGCCCGCAAGGCATTAGAAAGTGCGTGGCTTCGGCTTGAAGGTGTCGACCGTGAGCGGCTTGGTGATCACCGGCTTGTAGTCGAGGCGGTTGCCCTCGGAGAACCACAAGGTGTGTTTCATCCACACGTCGTCGTCGCGCGTCGGATGGTCGCTCTGCGCGTGGGCGCCGCGCGATTCCTTGCGGGCAGCGGCCGATGTGATGGTCGCCTTCGCCGTCTCGATCAGGTTGTCCAGTTCGAGCGCTTCGACGCGCGCGGTGTTGAACACTTTCGACTTGTCCTTGAACGAGACATGCTTGCGGCGCTCGTCGAGCACCAGGATTTGCTTGAGACCTTCGCCCAGCAATTCGTCGGTCCGGAACACGCCGCAGTACTTCTGCATGGTGGCGCGGATGTCGTTGGCGACGCCCTGCACTTTCTCGGTGCCGGTCGAATTTTCCAGGCGCGCCAGGCGGTTCATGGCGAAGTCGGCGGCGTCCTTCGGCAAAGGCTTGTTTTCCTTTTGCTTGAGGTTCGAGGCGACCACGTGGTTGCCGGCCGCGCGGCCGAACACCAGCAAGTCGAGCAGCGAGTTGGTGCCGAGGCGGTTGGCGCCGTGCACCGACACGCAGGCGCACTCGCCGATCGCGTACAGGCCGTTCACCACCGATACTGGATTGCCATCCTTCGGCGCGACGACCTGGCCGTGGATGTTGGTTGGAATGCCGCCCATCTGGTAGTGAATCGTCGGCACGACCGGGATCGGTTCCTTGGTGGCGTCGACGTTGGCGAACTTGTGGCCGATTTCGAGGATCGAAGGAAGACGCTTCTGGATCGTGTCGGCGCCGATGTGGCGCAGGTCGAGCAGCACGTGGTCCTTGTTCGGTCCGCAGCCGCGGCCTTCCTTGATTTCCTGGTCCATCGAACGCGACACGAAGTCGCGCGGCGCCAGGTCTTTCAGGGTCGGCGCGTAACGCTCCATGAAGCGCTCGCCGTTGCTGTTGATCAGAATGCCGCCTTCGCCGCGCACGCCTTCGGTGATGAGCACACCCGCGCCGGACACGCCGGTCGGGTGGAACTGCCAGAATTCCATGTCCTGCAGCGGCAGGCCGGCGCGCGCCGCCATGCCCATGCCGTCGCCGGTGTTAATAAAGGCGTTGGTCGAGGCGGCGAAGATACGGCCGGCGCCGCCGGTGGCGAGAATCGTCGTCTTCGCTTCGAGGATCATGCATTCGCCCGTTTCCATCTCGAGGGCGACGACGCCGACCACGTCGCCGTCGGCGTCACGGATCAGGTCGAGCGCCATCCACTCGACGAAGAAGTGGGTGCGCGCGCGCACGTTGCGCTGGTACAGGGTATGCAGCAGGGCGTGGCCGGTACGGTCGGCCGCCGCGCAGGCGCGCTGGACCGGCTTCTCGCCGAAGTTGGCGGTGTGGCCGCCGAACGGACGCTGGTAAATGGTGCCGTCGGGATTGCGGTCGAACGGCATGCCGAAGTGTTCGAGCTCGTAGACCACTTTCGGCGCTTCGCGGCACATGAATTCGATCGCGTCCTGGTCGCCCAGGTAGTCGCCACCCTTGACGGTGTCGAACATGTGCCAGTACCAGTCGTCTTCCGACATGTTGCCGAGCGAGGCGCCGATGCCGCCCTGGGCCGCCACGGTGTGCGAACGGGTCGGGAACACTTTCGAGAGCACCGCGACGTTCAGGCCGGCTTCGGCCAGCTGCAGGGACGCGCGCATGCCCGAACCGCCGGCGCCGATGATGACCGCGTCGAAGCGACGGGTAGGTAATGCCGTTTTAATTGCTGCCACGTTTACACACTCCAGAGAATTTGAACGGTCCAGGCGGCGCAGGCGACCAGCCACAGGATCGTCGCGATTTGCAGGGTCAGGCGCAGGCCGACCGATTTCACGTAGTCCATCCAGATGTCGCGCATGCCGACCCAGGCGTGGTAGTACAGGCCGGCGAAGGTGACGAGACTGAACAGCTTGAACCACTGCTGGGCGAACACGCCGGCCCAGCCTTCATACGTGAAATTCTGACCGGTCAGGAAAGCGATCAGCAGCGTGAAGGTGTAGACCGCCATCAGCACGGCGGTGACGCGCTGGGCCAGCCAGTCGCGCAGGCCGTAATGGGCGCCGACGACCAGGCGTTTTGGCCCGATATTATTATTAGCCATCAAAATACTCCGAACAATTTAAGACCGACCAGCGCGGTCAGGACCAGGCTCACCACCAGCACGCTGGTGGCAGATTTCTTCGCCGATTCCTTGGTCAGGCCCATGTGCAGGTCCATGAACAGGTGGCGCACACCTGCGCAGAAGTGCTGGAAATACGCCCAGCAGAGGCCGAGGATGACCAGCTTGACCAGCGGGTGCGCGGCGATGCCGGCGAAATAGGCGAACGACATTTCCGAGCGCACGCTCAGTTGAAACAGGTAGAGCACGAATGGCAGCAACAGGAACATCCCGAAACCGCTGATGCGGTGCAGGATCGAGACGATGCCGGCGGCCGGCAAACGATAGTTACTCAGTTGCGTAACGTGGATATTACGGAACTCGGGCCGCTGTTTTTTTGGGACCTCTCTCACGGCTTCAGACATACAACACCTCCTTCAATACTGACTAATGTGAACCTGCAATTTTCGCCGATTTTGTATTTCGCAACCAATAATATTTTTCTGCAAACCAATCTATTTTAGCCGACACGCGACAAGTTCGCTGGCCGCTGTCCCGCTATTGGTAGACCGGCGCGCGCCCGCGAAGTGCCCCGCGCGCGGCTCAAGACAGATCATTTTGATAATGATGCTGGCTCGTCAAGTAGAGCCCGCGGCGCAGTTCGACCGGCTTGTCGCCATAGGTAAACGAGACGCGTTCGGCCAGCAGCAGCGGGAAGCCGGCGGCCACGCCGAGGTAGTCGGCGGCGCCGGCGTCGGCCGCCACGGCGCGGATTTTCTCCGTCGCGCGGATCATGCGGGTGCCGAATTCGGACTCGAACAGGCCGTACATCGGCCCCTTGTACTGGTCGAGGCGTTCGGCGGTCAGGCCCTTGAACAGCAGGCCGGGCAGCCATAATTCTTCGACGATGGTGGGCGCGCCCTCGAACGAGAGCACCCGCTTGATATAGATGACCGAGTCACCCGACTTCAATTCGAGCAACTGGGCCACGTCCGGCGGCGAGCGCAGGCGCTTGACTTCGACGATGCGGTTGTCGGGATGGCGCGGCAAGCCCTGGTCGGGCACCAGCTTCAAAAAGCGGAAGTGGGCGCGCTCTTCATGGTGGGTCGAGACGAAGGTGCCCTTGCCCTGGCGCCGCATGACCAGGTTCTCGGCGGCCAGCTCGTCGATCGCCTTGCGCACCGTGCCCTGGCTGACCTTGAAGCGCACCGCCAGCTCGACCTCGCTGGGAATCAGTTCGCCCGGCTTCCACTCGCCCGACTGCAGGCTCTGGGTGATGAGCGCCTTGATCTGCTGGTACAGCGGACTGAAGGTGGGCAGGCTGGCGGCGGCCGCGCCGCTCGGCGAGGCGGCGCCGGAGGCCGCGCTGGCATCGCTGGTCGGGGTGGGCGGGACGGAATTCATAGACCGCGATTTCACCACAATTGCCTGTTCCCGTCCAGTAATCGGGCCGAAATTTATGTGTCTTATATAAGACATATGATATAAATTGACAGATCGGCCAGCGCCACTTACACTCGCGATCAACTTGGCATGCGCACGCGTGACGGCGCTCGCGCCGCGGCTGCGGGCCGGGGGGATTTTCGCTTCATTTTTGGTATGATTGTACTTTTACCAGACAAGCGTATCCTCAGCTTCGACCGTTTTCTTTCCCACTTTGGAGATTCACCATGGCTAAAACCCCAATGCGTGTTGCCGTCACCGGCGCCGCCGGTCAGATCGGCTATTCCCTGCTGTTCCGCATCGCTAACGGCGACATGCTCGGCAAGGACCAGCCGGTCATTTTGCAACTGCTGGAAATCCCTGACGAAAAAGCGCAAAAAGCGCTCAAGGGCGTCATGATGGAAATCGACGACTGCGCCTTCCCGCTGCTGGCCGGCATGACCGCCCACGCCGACCCGATGACCGCCTTCAAGGACATCGACGTCGCCCTGCTGGTCGGCGCCCGTCCGCGCGGCCCTGGCATGGAACGCAAGGACCTGCTCGAAGCGAACGCCCAGATCTTCACGGTGCAAGGCAAGGCGCTCGACGCTGTCGCTTCGCGCAACGTCAAGGTGCTGGTGGTCGGCAATCCAGCCAACACCAACGCCTACATCGCCATGAAATCGGCGCCGTCGCTGCCGGCCAAGAACTTCACCGCCATGCTGCGCCTGGACCACAACCGCGCGCTGTCGCAAGTGGCCGCCAAGGTTGGCAAGCCAGTCGCCTCGATCGAGAAGCTGTGCGTGTGGGGCAACCACTCGCCGACCATGTACGCCGACTACCGTTTCGCCACCATCGACGGCGTGTCGGTGAAAGAAACCATCAACGACGACGCCTGGAACCGAGACACCTTCCTGCCAACCGTCGGCAAGCGCGGCGCCGCGATCATCGAAGCGCGCGGCCTGTCGTCGGCTGCCTCGGCCGCCAACGCCGCGATCGACCACGTGCATGACTGGCTGCTCGGCACCAACGGCAAGTGGACCACCATGGGCATCCCGTCGGACGGTTCGTACGGCATCCCGGAAGGCACCATGTTCGGCTTCCCGGTCACCACCGAAAACGGCGAGTACACCATCGTGCAAGGCTTGGAGATCGACGAGTTCTCGCGCGAGCGCATCAACGTCACGCTCAAGGAACTGACCGAAGAGCGCGAAGGCGTGGCGCATCTGCTGGCCTAATTAGCTACTTTGAACCGTCGTTCCCGCGAAGGCGGGAATCCATTGGCATCGCCGATTATCGGTGGCGTGGGTTCCCGCCAGGGCGGCCAGCATTGGCGCGAAACGGCGGCGTAATACAGTAAGTTAGGCAGCAAGTGAGCCAGCAAGTAAGGCAGCAAGTGAGCCAGCAAATAAGGCAGTAGCGTTGGCGTCATCCAGCCACGACATACTGGCGGCGGCAAATCCGCTTTGCCGCCTCCCGGTTTTCCCCAATCTTCAGCAGACCTGACCAGACAACCAGCATGCATCCTTCCGAGGTTTTATTCCAGGGCAAACGCCAGCCGTTGCTGCTCCCGGCCTGCGATCATTATTGCGGCTCCGAGAAGCTGATGCGCAAGTCGATGGCCCTGCAACAAGAGCTTGGCCCCCTGTTCGACATCACCTTCGATTGCGAGGATGGCGCCGCCACCGGCGCCGAGAAGGACCACGCGCAACTGGTCGCCACCCTCGTCAACGACGACCTGAATATGTACCGCCGCATCGGCGTGCGCGTGCACGACGGCGCCAGCACCTTCTTCGCCTCCGACGTCGCCACTATCGTCGCCGCGGCCGCCGCCAAGCTGGCCTACGTGGTGCTGCCCAAGGCCGAGAGCGTCGCCGACGTCCAGCGCATGATCGAGTTCATCAACCGCTACGCCGTCACCAACGGCCGCAGCGCGCTGCCGATCCACGTGCTGATCGAAACCCACGGCGCGCTGCGCGACGCCTACGCGATCGCCGCCCTGCCCCAGGTCGAGTGCCTGTCGTTCGGCATCATGGATTTTGTCTCGGCCCATTACGGCGCCATTCCGGGCGGCGCGATGCGCACGCCGGGCCAGTTCACACATCCGCTGGTGGTGCGGGCAAAGCTGGAAATAGTTGCGGCATGTCACGCGCACGGCAAGGTGCCATCGCATAATGTGACGACCGAAATCAAGGACTCCGCATTGGTCGCCAACGACGCCCAGCGCGCTGCCGCCGAATTCGGGTTCACGCGCATGTGGAGCATCCATCCGGACCAGATCAAGCCGATCATCAAGGCCTTCACGCCCCGCATGTCGGAAGTGAACGAAGCAAGCAATATCCTTACCGAAGCCAACAACGCGCACTGGGGTCCGATCAACCAGCACGGCCGGCTGCATGACCGCGCCAGCTACCGCTATTACTGGACCGTGCTGCAACGCGCGAAGCTGGCCGGCCTCGTGCTGCCAGACGCTGCGGCGGCGATCGTCAATCTCGACCTCACACCGGGAAAACCTGAATGAAACCAAGCCTGCTGAACACCCTCCTGGCCTGCGCCATCGCGCTGTCGCTGGCGCCGTCGGCATTTGCCGCCGAATCGAAAAAGGCCGTCAAGACCACGGCCGCCAAAACCAAGGGCAAGGCCAAGGCGCCGGCCAAGGCGGTGGTCGAAGCATCGCCCGACGAGGCCGAGCCGGACATCACCGACACCACCGTCACTGAATATAACTGCGAACTTGGCAACAAGATCACGATCTATAACAACGACAACGATTTGGAGCACATCGCGCTACGCTGGAAAAAGCGCCTGCACCGCCTGAGCCGGATCGGCACCACCACCGGCGCGCGCCGCTTCGAGAACCCGCTGTTCGGTCTGATCTGGATCGGCATCCCGTCGAAAGGCATGCTGCTGGACTCGAAACAGAACCGCCAGCTGGCCAATGAATGCAAAAACGC
>JBDSTZ010000215.1:0-7633 GCA_039927975.1 Massilia sp.
CGCATGGCGCTGGTGCCGCGCACGCTGGAGGCGCGCGGGCTGGACGCGATTCCGCCGCTGCGCGCCAAACTGGCGCAGGCCGGCGACATGGCGGCGGCGCGGATACTCGATGTGATCTTCCAGGACGAGATCGGCCACGTCGAGATCGGCAACCGCTGGTACGGCTACCTGTGCGATCAGCGCGGGCTCGAACCACGCGCGACCTACGACATGCTGGCCAGGCGCTACGAGGCGCCGGTGCTCAAGGGCCCCTTCAATCTGGCGGCGCGGCGCCAGGCCGGCTTTAGCGAGGCGGAGCTGTCGGATCTGCCTTGAAGCGGGCGCCATCGGCGGCCCGGCACGCGTATCTAAAATCCTTCCCCCATGACATACGCATAAATAGCGCGTAATATTCAATCAACATTTACCAATAGAAATTCCGTCTTGGCGCCTGGCGGGCGTTTGCAGGGGAGGCTCGGTGGGGGACTCGGTGACGGATTTGACGGGCGAGGCGCACGCGGCGCCCTTGAACGGCGCGAACGCGCTGGCGCATTGGCGGGCGCAGATCTTTGCGCGCATCCTGCTGGTCGTGCTGGTGCTCGGGACCGGCACGGCGGTGCCCAGCATGATCCTGGCCGCCAGCGAAGGCGGCTGGTCGATCGTGGTGATCGACTCCATCTCGATCGCCTGGCTGGCGATCCTGTGGTGGCGCCGCACGGCGGCTTACCGCTGGCGGGTGCTGCAGTTTCTCGCCATCGCCTTCGTTGTCAGCATCGGGCTGGTGCTCAAGGTGGGCGCCGTCAGCCACATCTACATGATCGCCATTCCGGTGCTGGCGGCGCTGCTGCTCGGCTTGCGGCCGGCCTTGTGGGCGCTGGGGGCCACCGCGCTGGCGATCGTGCTGCTCTCGCTGCTGCACGATCCAACGCCGCAAATGAGCGGCTTTCCGACCTACGCGCTGGTACGCGCGCCGATCGTGGCGCTGAACTACCTGTTCATCGCCGGCGTGCTGACGCTGTCGTGCGCCTTCCTGCTGCGCCACTTGGAAGCTTCGCTGGACGGCCTGCAGGCGAGCGCGATGGCGCTCGAACAGGGCCGCAATGCGCTGGCGGTGCTCAACGGCGAGCTGCGCCTGACGTCGGCGGCGGTGGCGCGCCTGAACGACATGGTGATGATCGCCGAGGTGGTGGGCGGGGATGAGGAACCACGCATCATCTTCGTCAACCACGCCTTCGAGCTACGCAGCGGCTACACGCGCGGCGAGGCGCTCGGACGCGGCCTGCGCCTGCTGCGCGGCGCCGAGACAGACGCCGATACCCTGGAACGGATCGCCGGCGCGATGCGCCAGGCGCAGCCGCTGCGGTTCGAACTGCTCAATTACGGCAAGGGCGGCGACAGCTATTGGGTCGAGGCCGAATTGACACCACTCGCCGACGAGGGCGGCAACTATACGCACTGGGTGGCGGTCGAGCGCGAGATCAGCCAGCGCAAGACGAGCGAGGCAAAGATTCACCGGCTGGCGTTCTACGATGCGCTCACCGGCCTGCCGAACCGCAGCCTGCTGATGAACCGGATCGAACACCTGCTGGCGGGCGCCGCGCGCTCGGCAAGTTGCGGCGCGCTGATGTTCGTCGATCTCGATCACTTCAAGCATATCAATGACGCGCGTGGCCACGCCACCGGCGACGCCCTGCTGCGCATCGCCGCGACCCGGATGGCGGGCTTGCTGCGCAAGGGCGACACGGTCGCGCGCATCGGCGGCGATGAGTTCGTGGTGCTGCTGGCGGGACTGTCGGAAGACCTGGCCAGCGCCGGCAAGGACGCCGCGCGACTGGCCGAGAAAGTGCGTGGCGCGATCTCCGCCAACTTCGACATCGACGGCCAGTCGTACCGCTGCTCGGCCAGCATCGGCGTGACCATGCTGCCGCGCGGCGGTCTGGAGGCGGCCGACCTGCTGCGCGAAGCCGATATCGCGATGTACCGCGCCAAGGCGGACGGGCGCAACACGATCGCCTTTTTCGAGGCCGATATGCAGGCCAACGTTGAGCGCCGCCTGACGCTTGAGCGCGAACTGGCCGGCGCGATCGACGCCGGCGCGCTGGAGATGCACGTGCAGCCCCAGGTCGACCGTCACGGCGTGGTGACGGGCGCCGAAATGCTGATGCGCTGGCGGCGCGCCGACGGCGCCATGGTGCCGCCGTCGATCGTTATTCCGCTTGCCGAGGAGTCGGGCCTGATCGTCAAGCTGGGCAGATGGGCGCTGGAGCAGTCGTGCGCGGCCGCTGTTGCGCTGGCGCGCGCGGGACATCAGCTACCGCTGTCGGTCAACGTCAGCCCGACCCAGTTTCGCCATCCCGCCTTCGCCGGCGACTTGCAGGCGACCCTGGCCACGTATGGCGCGCCGGCCTCCAGCGTGATCCTTGAACTGACCGAAGGCGTGCTGATCGAAAAGCTCGACGCTTCGGTGCGGCGGATGGCGGAACTGGCGGCGCTTGGCATCCGTTTTTCAATTGACGATTTCGGCACCGGCTATTCGAGTCTGGCGTACTTGAAGAAGCTGCCGCTGTATGAACTGAAGATCGACAAAAGCTTCATCGACGAGGCGACCGAGAACGCCAGCGACCGCGCGATTGTTGAAACCATCCTGTCGATGGCGCGCCACCTGGGCTTGCGGGTGGTGGCCGAGGGCGTCGAGACGCGCGCGCAGGCCAACTTCCTGATCGAACGCGGCTGCGACAGCATGCAGGGCTATCTGTTCGCGCGGCCGATGCCGCTGGTCGAGTTCATGGCGCTGATGCTGGCCGGAGGTGGAAGGCTGGTGCAGGTGGCGGTGGCGTGATTCTGCTATTGTTTAGCCAAGATAGTGAACTATGAGGATGAGTCAATTGCGTATCTCCCCGGTCGCAGAAGGACAGTACGAATCGCTGGTCGATCTGCTGTGCGAGCTGCATGCCTATTACAACGAGGCCAGTCCGGTAACCCGGGACGAGGTGCGTACGCATTTGACGCAGAACCTGCTGGGCGCCGGCTCGCCGCTGCTGCTGGTGGTGGCGGACGATGAGGAACTTGGCGTGGTCGGTTTCGCCGCCATCGCGCTGATGCACTCGCTGGTCGATCCGCGCCCGGCCCAGCGCCGCCAATGCCACATGAAGGAGCTGTACGTGCGCGCATCTCAGCGCGGGCACGGCATCGGTCGGGCATTGATGACGTGGATCGCCCGCTACGCCGAGGACCAGCAATGCTGCCGCATCGATTTCCACGTCCAGGCGGCGAACCAGGCCGGCATCGCGTTCTATACGGCGCTGGGCGCCGCAGTCGTGGCAAAGCGATCGAGTTACCGGATCGCCCGGCCGGCCATCGAAGGTCTCGCGCGCGAAAGCGAACAGCCGGGCTTCCCAACGTCGCGCAAAAATTAGCTGCCGCCGGCCCTCCGTTCCGGAATGACCGTTATTTCAGCCCGCCGCCGGCGCCGACGCCTGCGCAGTACGGGGCGCGCACTCGCTGCGATACATGGCGTCCTGGCGCGCAGATTCGTCCGCCGAACCGCTCAGCGCCAGGAACTCGGCGGCGTAGCGGCGCGCCGCGCAGCTGCGCTCATGCGCCGACTCGGGTGATCGCGCCGCCGCGCGCAGCATATCGTCGAGCCCGATGTCGCCGAGGAAGTAGGCGCCCACCGGGTGCGGCCACATTGCGTCCTCATGGTCCTTGCGCGCCGCGCGCAGCGCGTCGACCGCCGCCGCCGCGTCGCCTCCCGGGCGGGTCGATAGGTACAGGTCGAGCCACAGCAAGGGCTCGTTCGGCCTGGCCTTGATGGCCGCGCGCAGCTGCGTCTGGCTCTCCTGCCAGTGGCCCTGGCTGCGCGCCTGGCGGGCCCGTTCCACCGACGCGGCCACGTCTTTCGACACGGCGGCGCGTTCTAGCCAGCCAGTTGCGGTGGTTTTGCCGATGCTGCGCGCGCCCGCTGTGAGCCGCTGCCACATCGCGAACTGGGCGGCGCCGTCGCCGCTTTCGGCCTGGTGTTCCATCCAGTAGGTGATGGCGCCGGCTTGCGGAAACGATGGCCCGCTCTGGTAGCTCAGATACAGTTTGTCCTGGTGCCGCGACAGCAGGATCCGGTACGCGCGCAGGAACTCGTCGCCCAGCACGAGTTCGGCGGCGGGCGCGTGTTCGGCGATGTCCAGATAGCCCTGGCGCGACTGCATGGTGCCGATCGCGAGCAAGCCGAAGCGCATCTGGCCGTGCGCCGGGGCGCTACCGGCCGCCGTGGGAATGCGCGCAGCCGCCTTTGGCGTGATCGTCGAACGCGCCTGCATTGTTGACAGGACCGCGTCGAGCGCGACGCCATCGATGGTGACGGAAAAGTGCGGCACGCCGTCCTTGTCGACGCGGCTAAACGGCACCTGGGGCGTCTGGGGATCCCAGTACGCCAGGCCTTCGGCCGGGCAGTCGGTGGTGATCAAATACTTGATATAGCCGTCGTGCAGGGACAGTTCGAGGTCGGCTTTGCGCAGGACTTCGTTGCCGGACAAGATATCCCAGGGCGTGGTCTCGTCCGAGCGCGGGTCCAGATTGAATTCGCTGGAGCGGCCAAACACCGCCTTGAGCGGGAGTTCGTCGCGCCCGGCGAAAAATGATTTGGTGAGCGAGCCCTTGAGCCGGCGCACGCCGGCGTAGCTCAGGCGCGGCGCCGATGCCGACAGGTCGAGCGCGTAGACGGCCGGCGTGTATAGGTTGAACTTGGCATCGTAGACCGGCACCAGCTCCGGGCCGGCGAACTTGAGCGGCATTGCACCGCTCGGCAATTGGCGGCAAGCGCCGGCAGCGTGCATGGCGGGCAGCCAGCCCAGTCCCAGCCCGAGCGCCAGCGCCCAGGGCGCGAGGCCAACACGCAAGTGCTTAATCATCGGTCTTCTCCTTGGCTGCGGCGGCCGGTTCGGCGGCGGCGGGCTGCTCGGCGGCCGGTGGTGCGATGGCCGGCGGATCGTAGTGCGTCAGCGGCGACAGGCCGAACTTCGACAACACCGGGCACAAGGCCCAGATCTTGTTCGCCTGGTCGCTCACAGGCGGCAGGCCGGGCTTGATCTGGCGCAGCCAGCGATCGTAGTCGAGGGCAGGGCACATCCGGTCGACCATCATGCTGCCGTTGATGGTGGTCGTTAGCACCTGGTCGAGCGAATTGGTGCCTTGCATATAGCCGAGCATGCGCTGCGCCCAGGGATCGTGGCGGAACAGCGGCGCCGCCTTGTTCAGCTGTTGACTAGCCTGGTCCGCCTTGCCCGCCTTCAGCAAGGCGAGGTAGAGCTCGATCTGGGCGTCGATATCGGCCGGCATCTTGGCCACGCTCGGTTCGAGCGCGGCGACCGCCTCGGCGGCGCGGCCTTCGCGCCAGGCGCGCGCGCCAATCAGGCGCTGGGCCAGCGGCTGCCCGAGCCCGGCGGCGCTCCTTGTCCAACGCAGAGATCCTTCGGCATCGTTGGCGTCGCCGGCGTAGCGTGCCATGGTCAAATGGGCGTCAGGGTTGCCGCCGGCCGCTTCCTGCGCCACCCAGGCGTCGGCGCTGCCCTGGCGCGGCGGAAACGGAATGCCGATCCGGCTCAGGTAGATGCGCTTCTGGCTGGTGGCGAACAATACCCGGTAGGCGCGCAGGAAGTCGTTGCCCAGCAAAATATCCCAGTTGCCGCGGCTTTCCTTCGGCACTTCCTGGATGTTCAGGGTCGGGCCCACCAATAGCTCCTTGCCGATGCGGATATCGTCGAAGCGCGCCACCCACGCACGTCCGCGCTTCTGGCCCCAGCCGCCGGCCGCGCCGACCAGCTTGACGCCGGGCGAGTGGGGGAACACACCGGCGCGGCGGGCCGCCGTATCGATGACCACGGTGGACGAGGCCCCGGTGTCGATGATCGCGTTCATGCGCACGCCGTTGAGCTCGACAATGAAATGGGGGAAGGCGTTCATGCCGCTGTAATTGGGCAGGGCCGGCAGCACGCTGGCGTTCCTGTCCCAGTAGGCGAGATGCTCGTTCGGGCCGCAGCTCATGGGCTTGAGCAGGCGTAGCTGGCGGTTGCTGAAGTCGACCTCCAGGTCGGCCTGCAGCAGGAAGTCGACGCCGATGATGGCGTCATACGCGATCGGCACGCCGGTCTGGCCGATCACGTCGATCGACATGGCCGCGCTGCCGACTTTGCCGACGGCGAAGTTGCTGATCCTGGTCGTGTACTGGTTGCTTTGGCCGCCCACCCCGACGATTTGGCGCGGACTGAGCTTGAGCGGCAGATCGCGCCGCATCGCGCCGGTCATCGTCAGCATCGAACCGTGGGCGCCGGTGTCGACCAGGATGACGGCCGGCTTGCCGTCGATTTCGCCGTCCACCGCCGGCATCATCGGCATGCCGCGATACTGGAAGGGGAAGCGGCCCAGCGAGCCGTAGCAGCTTTCCTCGGACAGGGCCGGCAAGGACGTGGCCAGGGCGCCGGCGGCGAGCAGGAGGCAGAGCAGACGGCGCGGCAGGGCGCCGGATAAACGCGACATGGTGTGATTACCAGTAAGAGTGGCCAACATTAATTCCGTTGATTCTAAGGAATTGATTTCAATTTAGCAATTCTTTCAGGTAATGTTGGTGTTCGCTAAACAACGGATGGCGATCGGAGGACGTAGCGGTCGCCGCTGTGGGCGCCGGCACCGCTGACTGTAACGCTGCTCAGTCGTCGATCGCTTCGATGCCTTGCTGCCTGAGACGCTCGATGCCGTCCTTCATCGCCTGCAGTGCCTCGGCACTGTGTCCTTGCCAGTCCCGCACTTCGCCGGTGACGCGCAGCGGTTCGCGCGAGCGAAACGAGCGGGTCGGGTTGCCCGGGAATTTTTTGTCCGTCAGATTGGGATCGTCCATGATCGGGCCGGTTGGCTCGACGATATAGATCCGGCCGGGGCCGGGACCCTGGGCCAGTTCGGCGCCCCAGGTGGCCGCTTCCAGCGTCGCGCTCAGGTAGACGAAGCCGGCCTTCTTGCGCTGGCCGTAGTTGGAGGCGTAGCCGGGGCCGATCAGGTCGCCGGGCTTCAGGTCGGCGCGGGTGCCGTGGTAAAGCGGTTCGTCCGGCGCGGGGGCGGTGGCTGACTGCGGATCTTCTTTGGTCATATGCATTCCTTGTCTTGAACGGGAGTCGGGGGCGCCGTAGCTGCCGGGCCCATCATGCAGGCCGCCATGATAGCAAGCGCGGCCGGAGCGCGGCGCCGCAGGCCGGCAAGCGGGGCAGGCCGTGGGATGCCTGAATCGGGCGCGTTCATCAAGCTGTCATATTTCGCAGGTATTGTCGTATGGATACTTTCACCGATACCCTCCATGCATACGCTACTTGCCTTACCCTACACGCCCGCCAAGCCGCCGCCCCCGCGCGCCGGCAATATCGTGCCGCTGCGGCCCGCCTTTGACCAGCTCGGCGAGGTCACCCTCCGCGAGCACCTGCTCGACATCGTCGCCCGGCGCCAACTCAGCGCGCTGCTGCAACCGATCGTGCACATCCCCAGCGGCACCATCCTCGGTTACGAAGGCTTGATCCGCGGGCCGGCCGACAGTCCGCTGCATTCGCCGCTCAAGCTGTTCGAGGTTGCGCGCGCCAACGGCATGTCGGTCAGCGTCGAACATCTGTGCCGCCGGGTG
>JBDSTZ010000216.1:0-13913 GCA_039927975.1 Massilia sp.
TGACGCGCCGCCCTACTCCACCAATGAACCCGAAAGCCGATCGATGAACTTCAAACGCCTGCTCCTGATTCCCTGCGCGATGCTGCTCGCCGCGCCCCTGCTTGCCGCCCCGCCCGGCGACTTCCACACCTGGGCGCCAACCCCGCCGATGGGCTGGAACAGCTGGGACAACTTCGGCACCACCATCACCGAGGCGCAGGCCAAACAGCAGGCCGACTACATGGCCGCCAAGCTCAAACCGCACGGCTATGAGTACCTGGTGGTCGACATCCAGTGGTATCAGCCCAGCGCCAAGGGCCACGACTACGTGAAGGGCGCCAAGCTGACGATGGACGGCTTCAGCCGGCTGGTGCCGGCGCCGGAGAAGTTCCCTTCGGCCGCCGACGGCAAGGGCTTCAAGCCGCTGGCCGATTACATCCACGCCAAGGGCCTCAAGTTCGGCATCCACATGATGCGCGGTATTTCGCGCCAGGCGGTCGAACAGAATACGCCGTTGCTGGGCACCAGCGTGCGCGCCGCCGACATCGCCGACAAGAACAGCATCTGTCCATGGAATCCGGACATGTACGGCGTCGACATGAGCAAGCCCAGCGCGCAGGAATACTACGACTCGCTGATCAAGCTGGTGGCGCAGTGGGAAGTTGACTTCATCAAGGTCGACGACCTCTCGCGGCCCTATCACCAGGCCGAGGTCGAGGCGCTGCGCAAGGCGATCGACAAGACCGGCCGCAAGATCGTGTTCAGCACTTCGCCCGGCGAGACGCCGCTGTCGGCCGGCCCGCATGTCAACCAGAGCGCCAATATGTGGCGCGTCAGCGACGACTTCTGGGACAACTGGCCGTCCCTGCTGGCGCAGTTCAAGCGCCTGCACGACTGGACGCCCTACCGCGTCACGGGCGCCTGGCCGGACGCCGACATGCTGCCGCTGGGGGTGGTCGAATTCAAGCGCGATACCCGCTTCACGCCCGCCGAGCAGGTGACCCTGATGACCTTGTGGAGCATCGCCCGTTCGCCGCTGATGCATGGAGGCGACATGACCCGGACCGACCCGTTCACCCTGTCACTGCTGACCAACGACGAGGTGCTGGCGGTGAACCAGCGCAGCGCCAACAACCGCCAGCTGTTCCGCACCGACGATGGCCTGGTGGCGTGGGTGGCCGACGTGCCGGGCTCGAAGGACAAATACCTGGCCGTGTTCAACACGCGCGACGCGGCGAAAGAGGCAGCGAGCGACGCCACGCTGGCGGTGCCGGTGAAAATGGCCGATCTCGGTATGAGCAACGCGGCGACGGTGCGCGATCTGTGGAGCGGCAAGGAGCTGGGCGCGGCCGGCGCGGCGTTCGCCCCGCAGGTGCCCTTCCATGGGGCGCGCATGTTTCGCGTGAAGCCGGCGCGCTAAGGCCGGCACGGTGAAGCAAAGGCGGCGCCGTGCTGGCGCCGCCGTTTCAATACATCTCGTGGGCCGCGGCCCGCACTTCCTTGAGCAGCAGGTCGGCCGCCGGCGAGAGCAGATGGTCCTGCTGGCGGATGATGCCGAAGGCGTCCATCTTGCACGGCAGTTCGATCGGCAGGATGCGCAGCACGTTGAGCGAGGCGTAGTACTGGGCCACGTCGTGCGGCATCACATGCAGTGAATCGGTCTGCTGCAGCAGCGCGGTGATGAGCAGCAGCGCGGTGGTGTCGACCACGTTGGACGGCGGCTCCAGGCCGGCGCGGCGGAACATCATGTCGAAGCGGTGCCGCAGCACGCTGCCCGGCGCCGGCAGGATCCACGGCTCGTGCGCGATGTCCTTGAGTTTCAGGTGTTTGCGTTCGAGCAGGGGATGGCCGACCCGCACCACGCCGCAGGCCGGCTCCTCGGTCAGTTCCTCGTAAATCAGCCCGCTGGTGTCGACCTTCTCCAGAATGCGGCCGATCATGAAGTCGAGCGTGCCGTGCTGGAGTTTTTCAAGCAGCACGTTGGACGGTTCGAGCTGCACGCCGATGCGCATGAGCGGCGCGCGTTCCTTGATGCGGGCGATCGCGCGCGGCAGCAACGCCATCGCCGGCGTCATGATCACGCCCACTTCGACCTGGCCGACCAGGCCGGCCTTGAGGGCGACGATGTCATCGTGCGCCAGCGACAGGCTGGTCAAGGCCATGCGGGCGTGGCGGATCATGGTCTCGCCGTAGATGGTCGGTTCCATCCCGCGCGGCAGGCGTTCGAACAGGCGTACTTCGAGCATCTCCTCCAGATCCTTGATCTGCTTGGAGGCGGCCGGCTGGGTCATGTGCAGTTCGTCGGCGGCGCGATGGATGTTGCGATAGTCATCGAGCGCGATCAACAGCAGCAGCTGGCGCGTTTTAAGGCGCGCCTTGAGGAACCAGTTCGGATTGAGGGTATCGTTCATGTCGTTCTCTCATTCCCTGATGGCGCGCGCAGGTTGTGCGTGCGCGCGCCGGATTGGTCAGGCAGGCTGGAACTACTTGCAGGAGGGCGAAGGATTCGCGTCCGGTCCCGCTTCCGTCTGGGCGACCGGCAGGATCTTCCCATCAGGTGTGTAGTGCAGCTCCTCGACCGCCACGGAACGACGATACTCGCCGCCGGTCGGCAGCTTGGAATTGTGATAGAAGATGTAGGACTTGTTGTTGAAGTCGACAATCGCGTGGTGGATCGTCTTGACGCCTTCGTTCTTCTGCATGATCACGCCACGGTAGGCCCAGGGGCCGGTGGCGGTCGGGCCGGTCATGTAGACCGTCTCTTCGGGGAAGTGGCGCGAGTACGACAGGTAGTAGGTCTTGCCGTGCTCGTGCAGGTAGGACGCCTCGGTGAAGTCGAACAGGCCGACGGTGTGGATCGGGCCGTCGAGCTCCATCATGTTTTTCTTGAGCTTGGCCCACTTCATGACCTGGTTGCCCCAGTACAGATAGGCCTGGCCGTCGGTGTCGATGAAGACGGCCGGGTCGATGTCGTCCCAGCCGATGTCGGTTTCAAGCGTCATGTCGTTGGTGACCAGCGCCGAACCGCGCTTGTCGACGAACGGGCCGGTCGGGCTGTCCGACACCGCCACGCCGATCGCCTTGCCCGGAATGGTGTTGTGGGCGACGGTCGAATAGAAGTAGTACTTGCCGTTGCGCTTGGTGATGTCGCCGGCCCAGGCATCCTTCTTGGCCCAGCTGAAGGTGGTGTACTTGAGCGCGGTGCCGTGGTCCTTCCAGTTCTTCATGTCGCAGCTCGACAGCACGTGCCACTCGTTCATGACGTAGTCCTTGCCGCCCTCGGGGGCGGCGTCGATGCCGACGTAGACGTAGACGCGGCCGTTGTCGACCAGGGCCGCCGGGTCGGCGGTGAACTTGTCGGTGACCAGCGGATTGCCGGCCTGGGCCAACGTTGCGACTACCAGCGCCACGGCGCCCAGTGTGCCTTGCTTGAACATGATTGCGTCTCCTGCCTGATTTATGATTTTTATGTACTGCTTTTTGCGCTACTTTTTTTGAACTGACTTTTTAAACTGACTTTTCTCACTGTGTTACTGGGCCGGCGCCTTCTGCCCGATCGCCATCAAGCGCTGCACCAGGCAGAAAATGAACAGCAAGGCGCCGATCACGATCTTGGTCCACCACGAGCTCAGGGTGCCGTCAAAGGCGATCAGGGTCTGGATCGCGCCCAGCACCAGCACGCCCGACAGCGCGCCGGCGACGTAGCCGTAGCCACCGGTCAGCAGGGTACCACCGATCACCACCGCGGCGATGGCATCGAGTTCGGTGCCCTGTGCATGCAGGCCGTAACCGGACAGCATGTAGAACGAGAACAGCACGCCGCCCAGCGCCGCGCAAAAGCCCGACAGCGCGTACACGAAGATCTTGGTGCGGGCGACCGGAAGTCCCATCATCAGGGCCGACTGCTCGTTGCCGCCGACCGCGTACACGGCGCGGCCGAAGGCGCTGTAGTGGGCGACCCAGATGGCCAGCACCAGCATCACGACGGCGATCAGCACGCTCGGCGAAACAAAGCCGCCGAACAGGTGCAACTGGGTCTGCGACATCGCCACGAAGGTCGGGTCGTCGATGGTGATCGAGTTAATGCTGATCAGGTAGCACAGGCCGCGCGCCAGGAACATGCCGGCCAGAGTGACAATGAACGGTTGCAGCTTGAAGTAATGGATCATCGCGCCCATCCCGGCGCCGAACAGGGTGCCGAGCACCAGCACGGTGACGATCACGGCGACCGGCGGCCAGTGCGCAACGTGCAGCAGCCAGGCGGCGATCATGGTGGTGAGCGCCAGCACCGAGCCGACCGACAGGTCGATGCCGCCGGACAGGATCACGAAGGTCATGCCGACCGCGATCACCAGCAGGAAGGCGTTGTCGATCAGGAGGTTGAAGATCACCTGCAGCGACAGGAAGCCGGGGTAAGCGGCGCCGCCGATGCCGAGCATCGCCACCAGCAGCACCACCGTCACGAGCGAAGTGAAATACGGCGAATTGGAGAGCTTGCGCATTATGCGGTCCTCCGGCCTTGCCAGATTTTCTTGAATTCGTCCGACTGCGACAGGCAGACCAGGAACACCACTACCGACTTGACCACCATGTTGACCTCGGGCGGAACGCCCAGCGAATAGATTGTATAGGTCAGCGTCTGGATGATCAGCGCACCGATCACACTGCCGACCAGGGAGAATTTGCCGCCGGCCAGCGAGGTGCCGCCCAGCGTGACGGCGAGGATCGCGTCCAGTTCGAGCAGCAGGCCGGCGTTGTTGGCGTCGGCGCTCTTGATGTTCGCCGCGATCATCAGGCCGGCCAGACCGGCGCAGGCGCTGCAGAACACGTACACCAGGAAGATCAGCACGGCGGTCTTGATGCCGGCCAGGCGCGCGGCCACCGGGTTGATGCCGACCGCCTGGATGAACAGGCCGAGCGCGGTTTTACGCATCAGCAGCGCGGTGACGATGAACACCGCCGCCACCAGCCACAAGGCGAACGGCAGGCCAAACAGGTAGCCGCTGCCGAGGAAGAAGAAAGGCTTGTAGTAGACCGTGACGATCTGGCCGTCGGTGAGCAGCTGCGCCAAACCGCGCCCGGCCACCATCAGGATCAGCGTGGCGACGATCGGCTGCAAGCCGAGCTTGGCCACCAGCAGACCGTTCCAGGCGCCGCACAGCAGCGCCGCGCCCATCGCCGCCGCCAGGGCCAGGCCCATCGGCATGTTGGCGACGTATTCAGGCACGCCGTCGACCATCACCATGGTGCCGCCGATGAGCATGGCCGACATGGTGCCCGACAGCGCGACCACCGCGCCGACCGAGATGTCGATGCCGCGCGTGGCGATCACCAGCGTCATGCCGAGCGCGGCGAGCATCAGCGGCGCCGCGCGGTTGACGATGTCGATCACGGAACCGTACAGGTGGCCGTCCTTGAGTTCGAGATGGAAGAAGCCGGGAATCTTGAACAGGTCGATCAGCAGCAGGATCGCGAGCGCCGCGACGGGACGGAACAGCGAATGGCGCGTCACGGCGGACAAGGAAAAGCCGGCGCCGGAACCGAGGTTCGCGGCTGTCGTTGGTTGTGTACTCATTATGCCGCTCCTGCCGGGGTGCCAGCCGATTCGCCGGCGATCACATGCAGCACCGTGGTGTCGTCAAGCTGGCCGCGCTGGTATTCACCGCAGGCTTTGCGGTCGCGCATGACGACCATCCGGTCGCTGCAACGCAGCACTTCCGGCAGTTCGGACGAGATGAACAGGATCGACATGCCTTTGCGGCACAAGGCGGTGACGTAATCCATGATTTCCTGCTTGGCGCGCACATCGATGCCGCGCGTGGGTTCGTCGAGAATCATCAGTTTCGGTTCGGTCGCCAGCCAGCGCGCCAGCAGCACTTTCTGCTGGTTGCCGCCCGAGAGCGATCCGATCGGGGTTTCGATGCTGGCGGTCTTGACGCCCAACCACTTGACGTAGTCGGTGGCCAGCTGCTGCTGCTTTTTAAAGGGAATCGCGCGCCACAGGCCGAACTTGGCCTGCAGGGCGAGGATCAGGTTTTCGCGCACCGACAGCGACAGGATCGCGCCTTCGTGCTTGCGGTCTTCCGAACAGAAGCCGATGCCCTGGGCGATCGCCTCGCGCGGGGTGGAGAAGGTGCCCTTGCCCTTGCGCTGGCCGACTTCGATGCTGCCGCCGTCGGCCTTGTCGGCGCCGAACAGCAGGCGCGCGGTTTCGGTGCGGCCGGAGCCGAGCAGGCCGCACAGGCCAAGCAGCTCGCCTTCGTGCAGGTCGATGTCGACCGGCGTCAGGGCGCCCTTGCGCATCAGGCCACGGGCGCGCAGGAAGGCGGCGCCGCGGCTGTGGGCGGGCGCGGCGGCGGCGGCTTTTTCAGCCTCCTCGACAGCGACGCCCACCATTTTATTGACCAGGGCCAGGCGCGACAATTCGCTGCATGGATACTCGCCTTCGGTCTCGCCGTTGCGCATCACGGTGATGCGGTCGGAGATGGCGTAGGTCTGGTCGAGGAAGTGGGTGACGAACAGGATCGCCATGCCCTTGGCGCGCAGGTCGCGCAGCACCGAGAACAGCAACTGGACTTCGGCCTCGTCGAGGCTCGATGTCGGTTCGTCGAGAATCAGGACGCGGGCCGAGATGTTCAGGGCGCGCGAAATGGCCACCATCTGCTGGATCGCCAGCGGAAAGGTCGACAGCGTGGCATTGACGTCGATATGGATCTGCAGCTGCGCGAGCAAGGCGGTAGCCTGCTGCTGCATGCCGGACCAGTCGATCATGCCGCCCTTGCGCGGGTAGCGGCCGATGAAGATATTCTCTGCCACCGACAGGTTCGGGCACAGATTGACTTCCTGGTACACGGTGCTGATGCCGAGCGACTGCGCGTCCTGGGTGGAACGCGGCGCAATCGGCTTGCCGTCGAGGAGAATGCTGCCCGCTTCCGGGGTGTAGACCCCGGTCAGGACCTTGATCAAGGTCGACTTGCCGGCGCCGTTCTGACCCATGAGGGTGTGGACTTCACCCGGGAAAAGCCGCAGACGCACATCGGTCAGCGCCTTCACCCCGGGGAACTGCTTATGGATGCCGGTCAGTTCCAGGACCGGCGCCACCTTGACAGAATCAACCATTTACCACTCAGTATTTACGATTCGGGAATTCCTTGGCGGCCACGGACGCTGGGAATACACCTTCGGTGACGGTAATCCGCTTCGGTACTGGCTTGCCGGCCAGGACATCACGCGCGACCTGCATCAACTGCGGGCCGAGCAGCGGGCTGCATTCAACAGTGACGTTCAGCTTACCGGCGATCATCGCCTCGAACGCGCCCTTGACGCCGTCGATCGACACGATCTGGATGTCCTTGCCCGGTTTCAGGCCGGCTTCCTCGATCGCCTGGATGGCGCCGATGGCCATGTCGTCGTTGTGCGCGTACAGGATGTTGATGTTCTTGGCGTCAGCTTTCAGGAAGGCTTCCATCACTTCCTTGCCCTTGGCGCGGGTGAAGTCGCCGGTCTGCGAGCGGATCACCTTGAGCTTCGGATTGCCGGCGATGGCTTGCTCGAAGCCGGCCTTGCGGTCAAGCGCGGGGGCCGAACCGACGGTGCCCTGCAGTTCGACGATGTTGAGGACCTTGGCCGGCGACTTGGCGGCCTGCTCGACGACCCACTTGCCGGCGCGGCGGCCTTCTTCGACGAAGTCCGAACCGATGAAGCTCACGTAGAGCGACTTGTCGGACACGTTGACGGCGCGGTCGGTCAGGATGACGGGGATGTGGGCGGCCTTGGCTTCTTTGAGGACGGTGTCCCAGCCCGATTCAACCACTGGCGAGAAGGCGATGATGTCGACCTTCTGGGCGATGAAGGAGCGGATCGCCTTGACCTGGTTTTCCTGCTTCTGCTGGGCGTCGGCGAACTTGAGGGTGACGCCTTCCTTCTTGGCGGTTTCCTTGATCGAGGCGGTGTTGGCGGTGCGCCATTCGCTCTCGGCGCCTACCTGCGAGAAGCCCATGACCATCGGCTTGGCGGCGAAGGCCGCGGTACTGAAACTGGCCAGCGCGACGGCGGCGATGGCGGAACCCAGGATCGTTCTACGTGCGAATTTCATCACTTATCTCCGGTATATTTGTGCCCCAATCTTAAAATATGGGGACATATTAATCAAATTACTTTTTCACTAGTTCCGATATCAATTTCGATATTGATAACGGAGGTGGAACCTGGCCGCCCACAGACCGTCCCTCAGTCGGAGTGGGCGATCCACAGGCCGCCTTTGCGATCCGGCAGCCAGACCTCGGAGAGGTCGGAACTGACGTCGAAAAAACCCAGCGCATGCTTGGCGGCGAGCTTGGAGACGACATCGTGGGCCAGGTCGATCTGGTCCCACGCGAAGGACATGTAAATCAGATTGGCGGCGATGGTGTAATCGGTGCCGCCGTCCGAGGTGTCGTCAGTCTGGGCCGGGAAGGTCTGCTGCATGTCGGCGTAAAAGCCCTGCAGCGCCGGCGTGCAGACCGACGGGTCGTCGTGGTCGTGGGGCTCGTTCCATTCGGTCTGCTGCTCGTACCAGTCGAGGAAAGGCTGGCGCTGGGCCAGGTTCTTGGTTGGTTCGAACACCATCAAATCATAGCTCATGCCGTTTTCCTCACTCCCTTAACGCTGCACCAGTGCCGGGGTTGACACTGGCGGCGGACCGCCGGGCCTTAGCGTAGCAGACGCAGGCCGTACAGGCCACCGGCGATTGAATTCGGCTTCGCCACAAAGGCGACCGTCAGCTTGCCGTTGGACGCCGCCACCAGGTCGGCCGGGATGGCGATGTCGCGCGTGTAGAAATCGGTGGCGCCAGGTTTGAGTTCGAGCGTTTCGAGCTTGCGGCCATTGATTTCGACATCGAAGCTGCGGCCGGCGTCGACGCTGGCGAGCGTCAGGCGCAGCAGCTTGGCTTCGCGCTTCTTGTCGTTCAGCTCATAACTAAAGCGTACCGTGGCGTGACGCCAGTGGCGGCCGTCGTTGATGCCGGCGTCGGCGCCCTCGCCTTTGAAGAAATGGTCGGACTCGGGCTGCTGCTCCCCGGGCGCGACCTGGTCGATGGTGCGCTTGTCGATGGCGATGCGCTCGGCCTCGGCGGCGCCGGTCTCGAATTTGACCTTCTGCGCGTCGGCCGGGGTCGAGTATGGCCAATAGATCATGTAGCGCGAATCGTGCAGGCGGAAAAACGGAATGAACTCGGTGGCGGCGCCGGCGCCGCCCTGCACCAGGCCCGGCGCGGTGAAGGTCAGCGGCTTGCCCTTGACCGGCTTGAAGCGGTCCATGAAGGCTCGCGTGTCGCTGACGAACAGCGGGGCGGCGTCGAGCGGACAGGTCGGGCCCTGGGCGATGTGGCCCATGCGCGAGTCGTCGGCGATGAAGTTGAGCTTGTCGTCGTTGAACAGGCGGGTTTTGGCCGCCAGCACGATCGGGCCGTGCAGCACGGCGTAGTAGTTGCTGTGGTCGGGCATCTGCTCGAGCGTGGTGCGCATCGGCAGGGTGACTTCGAGGCGGTCGCCCTTGGCCCAGTCGCGCGCGATGCTCACATAGCTGCCCGGCGCGCCGTCGACCTTGATCGCCTTGCCATTGAGCTTGAGCTTGAGGGCGCCCGGCGCCACCCAGGCCGGATAGCGCAGCTTCATGGTGAAGCGGCCGCCGTTGTCGATCGTCAGGCGGGTGCTGTCCTGGTCGGGGAAGCTGGTGCTCTGGGTCAGCTTGATGTTCTTCTCGCGCCAGTTCAGGGTCGAGGCGATGAACAGGTTGACGTAGAGGGTGTCGGCTTCGTGCGCGTAAATGAATTCGCCGTACTTGGCGTGGCTCTCGATGCCGGAACCGACGCAGCACCACATGGCCTTGTCAACGTCCGAATAGACCCGGTAGTGGTTCGGCCGCATCGGCGTGAAGTAGACGAAGCCGCCGGTTCCGGGCCGCTGCGACGACAGGATATGGTTGTACAGGGCGCGTTCGTAGTAGTCGCCGTAACGGCCGCTTGGATCGGTCAGGAACAGCAGCTCGGTCAACTTGAGCATGTTGTAGGTGTTGCAGGTCTCGGGGCCTTCGACCTCGTTGATCATCGGCGAAAAGTCGCTCTCGCTGTGAAAGTGCTCCTTGACGCTGTTGCCGCCAATCGCCACCGAGCGGTTGTCATGCACCGTCTGCCAGAAGAATTGGGCGGCGGTCTGCAGGTCCTTGCGGCCGGTCATGTCGGCGATGCGCTTGAAGCCGATCACCTTGGGAATCTGGGTGTTGGCGTGCAGGCCGGTCAGCTTGTCTTCCTGGCGTTCCAGCGGTTCGAGCACGGCCCGGTGCGAAAAGCGCAGCGCCAGCTCGAGGTATTTCTTGTCGCCGGTGATGCGCGAGACATCGGCCAGCACTTCGTTCATGCCGCCATGCTCGCTGCGCAGCATGGTCTGCATCTGCTCCTCGGAGAGCTGGGCGGTGAGCGCCAGCGCCCAGTCGGACAGCGCGATGAGCAGCTGCTTCGCATCCTGGTTGCCGCCGTAGATGTAGGCGTCGCGCAGGCCGGCGTAGACCTTGTGCAGGTTGTACCACGGGACCCATTTGCCGTTCACCGAAAAATTGTCCGCCTTGAGCTTGCCCTTGGCGATGTCCTGCCAGGCCGCGCTGCCGCCGGGGATGCCGCCCAGGTAGCCGTTGCCGTTGGCCTGCTGGCTGCGTTTGAGTTCGGCGACGAAGTAGTTCAGGCGGCGCAGCACTTCGGCGTCGCCGGTGGAGGCGTACATCAGCGCCAGGGCGCTCAGGTAGTGGCCGCCCATGTGGCCATCGAGGCCGGAGGATTCCCAGTTGCCGTAGCTTGGTTTGCGCGGCGCCAGGCCGGCTTCGCGCAGAAAAGGCGCGGCCAGCTTGTCGCCATCGAGCTCCAGCAGGTAATGCAGGTCGGTGTTCTGGGCTTGCAGGAAGGGTCCGGCGCCGAGCCGCACGTCGGCCAGAGGAAACAGTTCGGAAGCGTCGACCGCGGCGCCGGCAAACAGCAGCGCGAGCGCCGCAATCGATTTTTTCAGGATCATGACTGGTTCCGGTTATTTGAGTTGATTGCTTTGGTAGCGGTTAAGGTCTTTCGGGTCGACGGCCGGCCAGCCGTCCTTGTCCCACTTGATCTCGAGGATCTTGAGCTTGGGCCGATAGCGGTCGTTTGTATCGTAAGCGTGCAGCACCATCCAGTCCTTGCCGTCCCATGTGTAGGCGCTGTTGTGGCCAAGCGCCTTCCAGTCCTTGTCGCCCTTGATCACCAGCGAGCCCCCGCCCTCGGCCATGTCCTTGCCGGCGCGGTCCAGGTAAGGCCCGGTGACGGCCTTGGCGCGTCCGACCACCACATTGTAGGTGCTGTCCTTGCCACGGCAGCACAGGTCCCAGGAGGCGAACAGGTAATAATAGCCGTTCTTGCGGAAGATGAAGGGCGCCTCGATGGCGGCCGGCTCCGGCGAGCTGTCGGCGGTGAAGGCCGGCCGCTCGCGGCGCGCGATCGAATGCCACTCCTGCGGCTCGGCCAGTTTTGTCCAGCTGTCGTCGAGCTTGACCAGTTTGAGGCCGCTCCAGAACGAGCCAAAGGCCATCCACGCGCCACCCTTCTCATCTTCGACAACGTTCGGGTCGATCGCGTTCCACACATCGCGGCCCGGCACCGATTGCAGCAGCATGCCTTGATCTTCCCACTTGTAGTCGGGCGAACGCGGGTCGAGCGTCTTGTTGACGGTGGCGCCAATGCCGGAGGTGTTCTTGCCGAAGCCGGACACCGAATAGTACAAATAGTACTTGCCGTTGTGGCGTTCAATGTCGGGCGCCCAGATATGCCCATCGAAGCTCGGCGCGGCGCGCTTGGCCCACGCCGGCTGGCCGGGGAACACGCGTCCCTCCGGCTTCCAGTCGACCATGTTGGCCGAGCTGTAGAAGGTGATGCCGTGGCCGGTGCTGAACAGGTAGTAGTTCGCACCCTCCTTCGCCATCACCGGATCATGCACGCCGACCTGTTCGGCGTGGCTGCCGGCGGCCAGAAAGGCCGCCAGCAGCGAAGCGCCGTAGCGCAGTCGCATCGACATCCTCAGCGCACTCAGTTACCCAGGCGCGCGCCCATGATCGAGACACCGTCCACCGATTGCGCGGTGAAGGTGACGACAAAGGCGCTGGCATTGGTATTCCACTGGCGCGACAGCACGCCGCTGAAAGTACCGGTGGTGCCCAGGTTGATGCTGACGATGTTGTTGCCCTTGTGGGTCCAGGTGCCGGTCGAGGTGCCGCTGACGGTGCCGTTGGTTTCAAGCTTGACCAGCGCCGACTGCTTGATGGTGGCGGTGACGTCCTTGCCATGGTTGACCATCTTGTAGGTGCCGGCCGCTTCCGCCGCAGTGACGGTGGCGACAACCGCGGGCGACGCTTTCGACAGCGGCGCGTAGCGGAACGGCGACAGTACCGGCCAGCCGTCCTCGTTGAAGAACAGTTCGTGCACGCGCACCTCGTGAACCTCGCCGGTGCCCGGGAAGCGGCTGTGCATCGTCATCAGGTACTGGCCGGCGCTGTTCTGCGCGACCGAGGCGCCGCCAGGCGAGACGGCGCCGACCTGGGTGCCGGTTTCGCCCACGGCCGCGGTGAACTGGAAGTTCCCCATCAGCTTCTGGCCGTACGGTGCGATCAGGGCGTCGTTGTTGATCGAACCGGCGACCGTGGACATGTTGTTGCCCTTGGCGTCCAGGTAGGGACCGGTCGGCGAGAGCGAACGCATGGCGCGGATGTTGTAGCCGCCGTTGGCGTCGAGGCCGCCGAAGGTCAGGAACATGTAGTAATACTTGGTGGTCGGGTTGTAGGTGATGCTCGACCCTTCGATGCGCGCGCTGCCGCCGCCAATGAGCTTGGTGCCGTAGCCCTGGCCGGCCACCGGCAGGCCGGTGGTGTCGTTCATCTCGAGGATGAAGATACCGCCCGAGAACGAGCCGTACACCATCCACAGCTTGTTGGCGGCGTCGCGGAACAGGTGCGGGTCGATCACGTTCGGCATCGTGTTGACGTCGTACGTCGCGCTGGCGGGCGCCGGCGTCTGGCCGTTGATGCCGGACTTGAGGAAGATCCCCTTGTCGACATACGGGCCTTCGACCTTGTCGGCCACCGCGATACCCATGCCCGACAGCGGGCTCGCGCCCTGGCAGGAGTTGTAGTACATGTAGAACTTGCCGTCCGGGAGCTGGATCACGTACGGGCGCCACAGGTCGTTCACGGTCGACAGCGCGAACACCGGCGCGAGCGCGGTGAGGACGTTGTTGAAGATCGGATTGGCGGCATTGACGCCGTCGGCCACGCGGGTCCAGTTCATCATGTCGGTGGTCTTGGCGACCGACAGGTGCGAACCGAAAGCGTAGGTGACGCCGCCGGTGGTGATGGTCGACGGATCATGCACCGAGATGTTGGCGAAGGTGACCGCGTTCGCCTGAGCCACAGGCGCGCCGTCGATCGGCGTCGGGTTGGTCGGGGTGACCGGCGTGACCGGGGTGCTGGCGCCACCGCCGCCTCCACCGCCGCAGGCTGCCAGCGACAACGCGCCGGCCACGACCAATGCGCGGGCAATCAGTGTGAGTGTCATGGCTTAGCCCTCCAGTGCGACGACGACGATGGCCTTGGCCGGAATCGTCAGGTTCAATTTACCATTCACGGCCTTGGCGGCGTACGGCGCCGGCTTGACCGCGTCCTTCTGCTTGAAGGTGTTGTGCGCGTCCATGGCGGCCGCGGTGAGCACCTGGCCGCTCACGCCGGAAACCTTCTGGCCGGCGACATTGATGGCGACGTCGGAGGCCGCGGTGGCGTTGGTGTTGACGATGGCGACATACACTTTGCCGTCCTTGGCGCGGGCGGCCGAGGCGCTGATGCCGGGAATGCTGGTGGCGCCGACCTTGTATTCCTCATTGCCGCCCAGT
>JBDSTZ010000217.1:0-11223 GCA_039927975.1 Massilia sp.
CTTCACCCCTCCCGCCCTTACCCCTCCTGCGCCAGCCCCGCGCTGATCAGGCGCCCGAGCGTGGCAAACGCCTCCTCGCTACGCGCCGTCCAGGGATGGCCGTAATTGAGCCGGATGCAGTTGGTGAAACCATGACTGGCCGAGAACAGCGGGCCGGGCGCAATGCTGATCCCCAGCGACAGCGCCTGCTGCTGAAGCTTCAGCGCGTTGGCGCCCTTCGGCAGTTCGACCCACAGAAAATAGCCGCCGTCAGGCCGCGTGGCGCGGGTCCCGGCCGGGAAATGACGCACCAGCGCGTGCATCATGGCAGCCTGCTGGCTGGATAACGCGTGGCGCAGCTGGCGCAAGTGCTTGTCGTAGCCGCCCTTGTGCAGATAGTCGGCCAGCGCGGCCTGCGCCGGTGCGGACGCCGACAAGGTCGTCGTCAATTGCAGCCGCGCGACCTCGCGCGTGAACCGGCCCGGCGCGGCCCAGCCTATCCGGTAGCCCGGCGCCAGGCACTTCGAAAACGATGAGCAGTGCATCACCATGCCGCCGTTGTCGAAGGCCTTGGCGTGCACTGGGCGCTGGTGGCCGAAATACAGTTCACCGTACACATCGTCCTCGATCAGCGGCACCGCGTGCGCGGACAGCAGCGCGACCAGCGCCTCCTTTTTCGCGTTCGGCATGGCGCTGCCGAGCGGGTTCTGGAAGTTCGTCATCAGCCAGCACGCCTTGGGCTGGTGGCGCCGCAAGGCCAGGGCCAGCGCGTCCAGGTCGATACCTTCGCGCGGATGGGTCGGTACCTCGACCGCCTTCAGGCCGACCCGTTCGAGTACTTGCAAGGCCGCGTAGAAGGTCGGCGATTCGACAATCACGCTGTCGCCCGGCCGCGCCACCGCGAGCAGGCAAAGGTTGAGCGCTTCGAGGGCGCCGTTGGTGATCACGATCTCGTCGGTGTGCACGTGCACGCCCTCGGCCAGGTAGCGCAGCGCGATCTGGCGCCGCAGGCTGGCGTTACCGGGCGTCAGATCCTCGACCGTGCTCCATGGCTTGATGGCGCGCACGCTCGACGCCATCGAGCGCGCCAGGCGCGCCAGCGGGAACAGGGTCGGGCTGGGAAAGGCCGAGCCGAACGGCACCACGTCGCGGTTGCGCGCCGCTTCGAGCACGCTGAACACCAGCTCACTGACGTCGACCGCAGTCGAGTCCTCGACCGGCGGGGCCGACATCTCCGGCTCGGGCGGCAGCGCGCCCGGCGCCGCCAGCACGAAGTAGCCCGAGCGCTCGCGCGCCCGGATCAGGCCGCGCGCTTCGAGCAGGTAGTAGGCGGCGAACACCGTCGACGGACTGACGCCGCGCGCCACGCTGGTCTGGCGTACCGACGGCAGGCGGTCGCCACCCTTGGTCACGCCGCTGCGGATCGACTGGGCGATTTCCTCAGCCAGCACTTCGTAACGCTTCATCGATTTGCCTGTACTGATGCGGTCATGGCACCACGTGATGGACGATCGTGATCAGTACAGCGATCAGAATCGCGGTGCCGAGCAGGCCGGCGCCGACCACGTACCACGGATTCATGCCTTCGACGTCGCGGTCGAAGTCCTTGCGGCTGCGCAGGCCCACGAACGACCAGACGATCGCAAGCAGCGTGCTGGGGAAGGACCGCGTGTGCGGTGTGGCGGGTGACGATGGACTCATGATCGATTCTCCTGGGTTGATGCCGATGATTGTCGCAAACCCGCGATGATCATTACAGATGCAGAATCGATTGAAAAGACCGGATCAGATGCAGCGCCGCTGGGCAGGAAAGGCCCGTTCGCACTCCATCTGATATGGTCTTTTATCACCGGACTGCTGCTGTTTTCAGTACAGCGGCCTGCGTAGAATACATTCAACCGGGGCGCCTTTACAACGATTTTTGGCGGCCCCTCCCACTTCACCCACCGCGCCCTGGCGCCCTTCCGACGATGATCAGCAAGCTACCGCTCCTCCCGATGTTCGCCGCACTGGCCCTCGCCGCGCCGTGCACCGCACCCGCCCTGGCCGCAGCGCCGGCGGGCCTCGACCAAGGCATCGCCAAGCGCGCGGCGGCCTGCCTGGCCTGCCACGGCGATCAAAGCCGCAGCACCGCCGACGGCTATTTTCCGCGCATCGCCGGCAAGCCGGCCGGCTACCTCTACAACCAGCTGATCGCCTTTCGCCAGGACCAGCGCCGCTATCCTCAGATGAATTACATGGTCGCCCATTTGTCGGACGACTACCTGCGCGAACTGGCCGGCTATTTTTCGACCCTGCGCGCGCCCTACCCCGCGCCGCCAACGCAAAGCGTGAGCGGCGCCGTACTCGAACGCGGCCGCAAGCTGGCCTTGCAGGGCGATCCGGCGCGGAAGATACCGGCCTGCGTAGCCTGCCACGGCCAGGCGCTGACCGGTGTGCAACCCGCCGTGCCCGGCCTGGTCGGCCTGCCGCGCGATTACCTGAACGCCCAGATCGGCGCGTGGAAGAACGGCGCGCGCAAGGCCGCCGCACCCGATTGCATGGGCGCCATCAGCCGCCAATTGAGCGTCGAGGAGATCGGCGCGGTCTCAAGCTGGTTGGCCGCGCGCCCAATGCCGGTCGATAGCGCGCCTGCGCCGGCTGGCGCGACCAGGCCGCCGCTCGTCTGCGGCAGTATTCCTAACTAATGGTGGACGGACTTATGAAACGCGTGTCGACGATCTTTGTTCTGGTGTTGGCGGCGCTTGCGCTGGCTGTCCTCGGTGTCCAACTGCTGCATGACGCCGGCGCCGATCAGCGCACGCAGCCGGTGGCCGATGCGGCCACGCAGATCGCGCGCGGCGCCTACCTCGCGCGCGCCGGCAATTGCATGGCCTGCCACACCAGCCGCGGCGGGCAAGCGTATGCCGGCGGGCGCGAAATCGCCACTACCTTCGGCAGCATCTACACCAGCAACCTGACCCAGGACGCCGCGACCGGCATCGGCAGCTGGAGCGCGGACGATTTCTGGCGCGCCATCCACAATGGCAAATCGAAGAACGGCAGCTTCCTGTATCCGGCGTTTCCCTACCCGAGCTACACCAAGGTCACGCGCGCCGACGCCGACGCGCTGTATGCCTTTTTCAAGACAATCCCCGCCGTGCGCCAGGAACGGCGCGAGAACAGCTTGCGCTTCCCGTACAACCAGCGCTGGCTGCTGGCCTACTGGCGCAGCCTGTACTTCACGCCGGGCGAATTCGCGGCCGACGCTTCGCGCTCACCGGCGTGGAATCGCGGCGCCTACCTGGTCCAGGGTCTCGGACACTGCGCGGCCTGCCACACCAGCCGCGACGCGCTGGGCGGTCCCATCGACAAGGCGGACCTGGCAGGCGCCATGCTGCCGGTGATGAACTGGTACGCCAGTCCGCTCGCGCCCGGCCATGGCAGCGGCCTCGATGTCTGGCCGGCCGACGAACTGGCGACGCTGCTCAAGACCGGGGTGTCGGCGCGCGGCGCGGTGTTTGGCCCGATGGCCGAAGTGACGAGCGAGAGCCTGCAGCATCTGGACGATGCCGACATCGCCGCGATGGCGGGCTACCTGAAGTCGCTGCCCAAGCGCGAGACGCCGCCGGCGCAGACTGCGGTGCGCGCCGAGGCCGACGCCGCGTCGACGCTCAAGCTGGGCGCCGCGCTGTACGAACAGCACTGCGCGAGCTGCCACCAGGCCGACGGCAAGGGCGTGCCACACGCGTATCCGGCGCTGGCCGGCAACCGCGCGCTGGTCGCGGGGTCGGCGATCAATCCGGTGCGCATGGTCCTGAACGGCGGGTATGCGCCCAGCACCGGCGGCAATCCGCGGCCGTACGGCATGCCACCGTTCAGTTTTTCACTCAGCGATGGCGAGGTCGCGGCAGTGGTCTCGTATGTGCGGGCCAGCTGGGGCAACCAGGGCGAGCTGGTCTCGCCGGTCGAAGTGCGCCGCCTGCGCGGCGTGCCCGGCGAATAGACACCACTGACACCGCCGTTTAAGGAAATCCACCATGTTCAAGTTCGCCATCATGCAAGCCATTCTGCGCAACCCGGTCATCGGGATAGTCCGTGCCGACAGCGCCGAACTGGCGCTGCGCAGCGCCGAGGCCTGCCTCGCCGGCGGCATCACCGCGCTCGAAATCGCCTTCACCACGCCCGACGCGGCCAATGTGATCGCGCAGCTATGCGCACGCAATCCGCAGGCGCTGATCGGCGCCGGCACGGTGCTCGACGCGGCCACTGCGCGTATCGCCATCCTGCACGGGGCGCGCTTCGTGCTGGCGCCAAATACCGATCCAGAAGTCATCCGCACCTGCAATCGCTACCAGATTCCGGCCATGCCTGGTGCTGCCAGCGCCACCGAAGTGGTGACCGCGCTCGAACTGGGCGCCACCATCGTCAAGCTGTTTCCGGGCGAGCCGTTCGGGCCGGCCTACCTGAAGGCGCTGCGCGCGCCGCTGCCGCAGGCGCCGCTCATGCCGAGCGGCGGCGTTTCGCTGGACAACGTCGAGGCGTGGTTCGCCCACGGCGCTGTGGTGGTCAGCGTCGGCGGCGAATTGACCGGGCCGGCCGCGTGTGGAGATTTCGCGGCCGTGACGGCGAATGCGCGCGCCTTTGTCGACAAGGTCGCGCGCTTCGCCCTGGCCCAGTGATCAGGCGCGCCGGCGGCGGCGCATGGCCATGAGGCCGGCCGCGCCGATCCCCAGCAACGCCAGGCTACCCGGTTCGGGTACAGCGACCAGGAAGCCACGGATTTCACCGCCCGGCACCACGCTGGTGTGGATGTTGTAGTAGCTGCGGCCGGCGGCGATCCCGGCCAGCAGCGCCGCTTCGGCCGTTGCCGTGCTGCCGCCATTGGCTGTCACATATGCCGGGTTGTAGGTGCTGGCGGCCAGCAAATTGAGCGCGACGTCATAGGTGCCCGAGGTGACACCGAGCGGGAAGCCGAGGAAGTTCGGCGTGGTGGTGGCGACACCAGCGGTTGCGGTCAAGGGCACGGTCGTGCAGCAGTGGATGTGCGAGGCGGTGGTGGTGCCGAGCAGGCCCGAGAAGACCACGTGGATCGTCATCAGGTTGGCGATATCGTCGATGACGATATTGGCGATGCCGGTCCCGGGCGACGCGTTGGCGGGCGACTCGCTGGCGCCATTGAGTACCGCGACATAATTGAAAATGCTCGCCTGCGCGGCGCTACCGGCGGACGACAGTAAGAACGCGGACAGGGAAATTAACAGGCGTTTCATGACGACTCCGATTTGTTGTTTTGAGTTCGGAGAGACAAGCATAGTTTATGCCTGATGCGTATTGACGGGCGTCGCGCCTGTCCGTGATGGGAATTGCCGCAAAAGTGTAAAATCGATCGACAGCGGCGCGACATACTTTACAGAAACGAACGTGTTTCGTGAGCATGATTACCGGACACACCGGCATGAAAAAGGGCTCGTCGGCGACAACACCGACGAGCCCCGCGACCTAAAACCCCGGTCTTTATTTCACCTGGAACCGGCTCTGGCCAGAGCCGGCCGTGAACACCGCCTTGCCGTCACGCTGGCCGAGCGACACCGGCTGGCCGGCGCCGCTGCCGACATATTTCAAGCCGGCGCCGTTCGGAATGAGCACCTCGGCCTTGACGTTGGCGGGGACGTCGATATCGAGCGTGAAACCGCCCGCCGCCCGCTTCCACGCCACCTTCACGGTGCCGCGCTGCGTCCACGCCGAACCGCTGACCTGGTTCAGCGGCGCCTTGTCCAGCGCCGGCAGCGCGATGCGTACGTCGGCCGCGCCGGGGCTGGCCACGCTCACGCCGAGCAGCGATTCGACCATGTCGACGATGCCCCACGCGCCCCAGCCATGCGACTGGCTGTCGTCACCGGTCGGGTTGCAGGGCCAGGCGCCGCTGCAGCCGGGGTTCCACTGCTCCCACATGAAGGTGCCACGCTGCGCCAGCAGGCGCGCCGGGCCATCGGCATTTTCGTCGGTCAAGAGCTTGACGACCTGGTCGTAGCGGCCAAGATCGGTCAGCGCCTTGAGCAGCACGTGCCAGGTCATCGGCCCCTGATTCATGCCCTGCTTGACGATTTTCTCGGCCAGCGCCACGCGGTTGGCTGCCGGCGCGACGCCGTAGTAGACCGGGTAGGTCTGCGCGTGCTGCGCGGTGTTGTCGATCTGCGGGTTGCCCTCGGTCGAGGCCAGGCCGTCGACATACAGACCGTCGGCGCGCAGCAGCTTGGCGTTGATGGTGCTGGTCAGGGCGTCGGCCCAGCTGTCGAACTGCTTGCCATCGTCAAGCTTGCCGAGCGCGCGCGCAACCTTGGCCATTGCGCGCCACATGCCGACCACGTGCGCGTTGTGCACCGTGCGCGAGGCGTTGTTGACGAAGGTGTAGCCATAACGCATTGGCGCCGGCCAGTCGATGATGCCGTACTGGTAGCCGCGCGTGCCGCCGGTCAGGTTGGTGAGCAGGCCGGCGTTGTTGCCGGACTTGGCGATGTGGTTCTTCGCGTAGTTGGCCACCAGCTTGAGGCCATCGTAGCCGCCTTCGAGCAGCGACAGGTCGCCGCTTTGCTCGTAATAGCGCCACGCCCATCCCGGCACCATCAGGGTGAAGTCGGGAATGTCGCGCATATTGTCGCCATTCGGGTAGACCGCGTTCAGACGGCCAGGCGTGCCGTTGCTGGTGTACGAGCACGGCACCCTGGCGGCCGCCTCGCAGCCGGCATTGGCGGCGTCGGCGCCGGTCACGGTGCCGCTGGTGAACGAGCTTGGCACTTTCCAGGAATGGGTGGCCGAGCCGATGATCTCGCGGAAGGCGCGCGCGCTGGCGTTGCGGTCGCCGGCGGCGATCATGTTGGCGTACGAGATGTCCACTGAATCGGCCAGGAACTGGCCCTTTTCGCGGGTCGGCGTGTCGAGAAAGACTTCTTCGGACGACTGGATGCCCGAATGCTGCAGCAGGGCGAACACGGCGTCGAGGGTCTTGTTGTCGGACGCGAAGCTGGCGCGGCGCTCGAGCGGCGCTTCGGCATGCTGCACCACGGCGGCGATGTCGTCGGCCGTCACGCGCTGGCCGTCGGTCGGCAGCAGCTGCAGATAGCGCCAGCCCCAGTAGGTGAAGGTTTGCGCAGTTTGCGGGCCGTCCTTCTGGGTGTACCACCAGCCCAGGTTGGAACCCTGGGTGTCCATCGACGCGGTGCCGGCGCGCGCGCCTTCGACGAAGCGGCCCTTGGCGTGGGCGCGCGACAGCGGCGCGTCGAGCGTGACGGCGCCGTCGGCGCCGATCGCGGTGATGGTGCGCGCTTCCGGGTCGCCGGCGCCGAAGCCGGCCGAGGCCTGGTCGACGGTGAGCTTGTCGCCCACCACCAGGTGGGTGGCGGCGGTCAGCTTGACGACGCTGTCGCCGACGGCTGCCGGCGCGGCCAGCGTGGTGTTGTTGAGGCGGTAGCTGGTCAGCACCGAGACGGCCCGGCCGGCGACGCCGTTCTTGAATGTCAGTTGCGGCATCGCCGCCATGACCTTGCCGAAGTCCGCGACCACGCTGCCGTCGGCAAGCGTGACGACCGACACCGGATGGACCGTTTCGTAGGCCTGGGTCGTGATGGCCGGGCGCAGGTGCGAGAACGATTCGCGCAGCGGATTGACGGGGCGTGGATGGACGCCGATCGCGTAGGCGCCCTGCCAGTTGCTGTCGCTGACGGCGCTGCTGTCCCAGCCGGTCAGTTCGGCGCGCGCGTCGTAGCGCTCGGCGTTGTCGCCGGCGTCGCCGTTGCGGCGCGTGATGGTGGCGTTGGTGTACTGCGCGGCCTTGGTCACTTTCCAGCTGCCGTCGGTGACATAGGTTTCGCGGCTGCCGTCGGCGTGCTCGATCACGGCCTTCATGATCAGGCCGGACGGGCCGGCATGATCGGACACCGGGTCCTTGCTGGCGTGCGCCTGCTTGAGCGCGGGCGTGACGGTGATGCCGCTGCCGCCGGCCCCTGCGCTGCCGATCGCCGTGACGGTGACCGTTTCGGCGCCGGCGCCGGTGCCGATGGTGACTTTGCCGCCGATGTCGAACACGCCGACGTTGGCGACTTTCAGGGTGGTGGCGCCGGCTTCCTGGGCGGCCGCCAGGGTGGTGCTGGCGGCCGGGCCGTTGGCGCGGCCCTGGCAGGTGCAGGTCCAGTAGTGGTACAGCGCGCCGAGCACCAGCGGCTTGCCGGCGTCGACCGCGCTGGTGATGTCGAAGGCGTAGTACTGGGCCTCGCCCGGATAGTTGAAGTTGTCGCCGCGGCCGATGGTGCGGCCGTTGACGTGGACTTCGTACTGTCCTTGCGCGGCGGCGTAGAGACGCGCGCGCGTGACCGGACTCGCCTTGACCGCGAACTGCTTGCGTGCCAGGGTGAAGTCGTCGGTCGAATCGTTACCGCTGGTGACGCGCCGAATCCACTGCGCGTCGGACCAGCCGCTGTCGGTCAGGCCGGTGTCGAATTGGGCGCGCGGCGCGTAGGCCGAGACCTTGCCGTCGCGGCCCCAGGTGCGGATGGTCCATTCGTAAGTGGCGCCTTGCTCCAGCGCCGGACCGGTGTAGCGTACATACGACTGCGCCGACGAGGCGACCTTGCCGCTGTCCCAGACCTTGGCGCCGCCGGGCCGCGTGACGACCAGCTGGTAGGCGGTCTGCTTGTCGTTGCCCTTGGCGCTGGTGAGCATCCAGCCGAACAGCGGCGCGCCTTCGACGTTGAGCGGGCGCGCGCGGTCGCCCACGGTCAGCTGCGCCGGCTCGATCGCCTGCGCGGCGCCTGACAGCGCGAGGCACATCGCCACCGCAGCGCTCATCGTCTTGCGCTTCATATTGTCCCGTGCCGGGTTGATTGCGCGGCCATTGCCCTGCGCGTTCCCGATCGACTGCTTGCGAATCATCTCCATGCCATTCCCTATTCAAAGCGTGTGTTTCAAACGCTACACGGGGTGCGGTTGGCCGTCCAGTCCCGGCGACGTAAAGTCGCCAGGCGACAACGCTCGGCACCCGTGTGCGAGTCAGGCGACAAGTAGAGTCTCAGGGCAATTTGTTGTCAATCGAAGCGGCAAGAAAAGCCCGCGCCAGCTTGAAATAATCATTTCCATGACTCAAGCAAAGCGCGGGAATGGCCGGATGCGCGCGCGTGTATGTACTGCGCCCACCGATCCGCTCAAGTGTCGAGCAGCTGTGCGTACATGCGGGTCGCCATCAGTCCCACCGGCGTGTGGTGGTAGCGCGGCGCCATCCAGACAATCAGCTCGCGCATGGCCGCCGCCTTGCCGGGCAGCGCGGCGATGCGTTCTTCGAGCGCGCGCAGCTCGCAGCCGGGTTGCGCGTCGAGATCGGCCGCGTGACGGCGGATCAGGCCGCGCAATCCCTGGTGCTCGGCGCGGTCCGAATGGGCGGGGCCGCCGAGCTGGTCGAGCAGACGCAGCTGCGCGCGATATGACGGGATGCGCGGCGCCTTGGCGCTGCCGCTGACGGGCGATTCGATCCAGTCGCGCAAGACCTGCAGTTCGTAGGCGTCGAAGGCGCCGAACATGGGCGCGCGCTCGCCCTGCAGCAGTTGCCAGAATTTGCTGGCGGTGGCCGGCTTGCCGCGCTCGATCCAACCGGCGCCGGTCAGCGCCGCCAGGAAGGCCGGCATTTCGCGCGGATTGGACAGCCAGTCGTTGATCGAGCGTCCGGCCACGCGGCAGAAGTCCGAATGCATATTCCTGCCCTGCACGCTCTTGCCGGTCAATACGGCGATAACTTCCTCTTCGAGGTCAAACGACGCGATCACCGACAAGGTGCCGGCGCCCAGGTCGTTGAGATTGAAGCCGGCGCGCACGCGGGCATAAAAGTCGCGCTGGTTGCCGATCGCCGGCATCAGCCGCTCGACCGCCGCCACCGCCTTTTGCGCATGCCCGCTGCCGGCGTTGTCGATGGTGACGTGCAGGCTGAAATAATAGGGGTCGATGCCAAGCTCGTTCAACTCGTACGCGCTGATGAGCAGGTGCAGGGGCAGCTGTTCGTAGCCAAGGTTGAAGCCGACCACTTCCGGCATGAATTCGGCGCCGTAGCGCGCCAGGGCGAGCTGGATGGCACCCTGCACGTAGCGGTCGTCGGGCAAGTCGGCAGGCTGGTCGCAGGACAGCGAGGCCAGCAACTTTTGGTACAGCACGACGTGGTTCTGGCCAGGCACACCATCGCCAAGCTCTTCCAGATAGGTGCGGATCAGGCCGTGGCAAGCCGGCTCTTCCCAGCGCGACAGGACAGCGTACAGCCAGGCGCCATCGACCAGCTTGCTCGGCGCGACGTGGCGGATGAAATACATTGCGTGCGCACGGGTGGCGAAATAGTGGCGCGGCCCGCCCTGTTTGCGCTCGGCCAGGTAGGCGGCGTAGGCGTGTCCGACCTCCGTTGCCTGCGTCTGGCTCCAGGCCGGCAGATCGTTGATATCGTCGGGCAAGTCGTTAGGCAGGCGGCGCGCGCTGTCGAGCATGTCGCACAGGAAAGCGCGGCCGGCCTGGCGCCCGTCTTCCCCGCGCATCAGGGCGCGGTACAGCGCGTGGGCGCGGTCCGGGGTTGGAATGGTGGCGGGCGCGGTGGCTGGTGGTGTGCGTATTGCGTTTGCGGACATGTGTGAGTTCAATAGTGAATAGACAGTGATAGTGTTGTCGAACTTGCGAGTTGCCTGCATCAGCACGCCACCTGCCTGCGCGTCAGTGCAGGCTTACAAGAAGCGGGTCGCCCGGGGGAATAGCGGTTCACGCCGATGGCGCCCGCAATCTGCCGAGCCGTTCTGTTAGAAAACGAACAGATCGGCACCCGGGCTTACGCGCACAGTAAGCGGACACAAGCCAACCACGGAGATATCATGCCTTCTACAAACACTGCCAAGTCCACCAAAACAACGCGCGTCACCGAAGGCGGCCCGCAGGACGCCATCGACCTGCTGACCCAGGACCACGAGAACGTCAAGACCATGTTCGAGGAATACGAGGCGCTGGGCGACCGCGCCACCGCGAGCAAGAAAAAGCTCGCCACCAAGATCTGCACGGAACTGACCAAGCACGCGACGGCCGAAGAGGAGCTGTTTTATCCTGCGGTACGCGCAGCCGTCGGCGATGCCGAGGACATGGTCGACGAAGCCACGGTCGAGCACGCGGCGGCCAAGGAACTGATCGCCCAGATCCAGGCCATGGACCCGACCGACGATCTGTTCGACGCCAAGGTCAAAGTGCTGTCTGAGC
>JBDSTZ010000218.1:0-3982 GCA_039927975.1 Massilia sp.
GGCGGCGTATTCGAGGTCGGAGAAACTCTTTTGCATGATCGATGGCAGGCGGTGAACGTACCGATATTGTCTCAGGTCGGCCCGCTGGCGGGAACTGAGGTGGGCGAATAAATCAGTGTTTCCCTAGTACAAGGTCCAAGTTCAGTCCACGACCTTCTAACGTCTTATTAGAACTCCGTGTCAGGTTGACATGCCTGCCCCGCTAATTGGTCAGGGGAGCAAAGATATTGCCCTTCGATATTCTGCAATGCGCCGAAGGGCGTCAACCAAGTTCGCCCGGATTCTTAGCGGATAGGTTTTTTGCGGGCGATGCGGATTGATATAACACCTTAGCACGGCTAGGCGCTCGCTGACAGTCGCCCTATGGCCTCGAAGACCAAAAATAAAGAATCCACTGCAGCAGGGCCCAGAGCGGCTTTTTGTGAAGTTGGCCAGCCGATTCGGACGACCAATAGTTACTGAATTTGGATCTTTGGCGAGGCGACGGGAATTCGCCAAAGAATTTAGTGACGTTAGCGCGCAAAAAAACGCCCGGAGCCCCGATCGCCTTGGCGGCGATACAAGACTCCGGCCTGCAATGATTTGCCCCGTCTTTAGTTCGTCGTCGCCAGCAGCATCTCATTCAACCGCTTGACGAACGTCGCTGGATCCGCCAGCGATCCACCTTCAGCAAGCAACGCCTGATCAAACAAAATGTGCGACCAGTCGCCAAAACGTGGCGAATCCGCATCCTGGTTCTTCAAGCGCGTCACCAGCGGATGCTCCGGATTGATCTCAAGAATAGGCTTCGACTCCGGCGCACTCTGCCCCGCCGCCTTCAGCATGCGCAGCAAATTCCCCGACAACTCGTTCTCGTCCGCCACCAGGCAAGCCGGCGAATCCGTCAAGCGGAAAGTCACCCGCACGTCCTTCGCCTTGTCGCCCAGCGCCGCCTTCATCTTCTCGACCAGATCCTTGTAAGAACCTTCGGTTTCCTCGTGCTGCTTCTTCTCGGCTTCGTCCTCCAGGCCGCCCAGATCGAGCCCGCCCTTGGCCACCGACACCAGCTCCTTGCCCTCAAACTCGGTCAGGAAGGACAGCATCCACTCGTCCACGCGGTCGGTCAGCAGCAGCACTTCGACGCCCTTCTTGCGGAAGATCTCAAGGTGCGGGCTGTTCTTGGCCGCGACGTAGTTATCGCCGGCGACGTAGTAAATCTTGTCCTGGCCTTCCTTCATGCGGCCGATGTACGCCTCGAACGAGGTGTTCTGGTCGGCGCTGTCGTTGGCGGTCGAGGCGAAGCGCAGCAGCTTGGCGATGCGGTCTTTGTTGGTCGCGTCCTCGCCGATGCCTTCTTTCAGCACCTGGCCGAACTCGGTCCAGAAGGTGGTGTATTTATCCTTCTTCTCCTGCTCATCGGCGTTGGCCAATTCTTCGAGCATGCCCAGCACGCGCTTGGTCGAGCCTTCGCGGATCACCTTCACGTCGCGCGACTCCTGCAAGATCTCGCGCGAGACGTTCAGCGGCAGGTCGTTCGAATCGATCACGCCTTTAATGAAGCGCAGGTAGGCCGGCATCAGCTGCTCGGCGTCGTCCATGATGAACACGCGCTTGACGTACAGCTTGATGCCGCCGCGCTTGTTGCGGTCCCACAGGTCGAACGGCGCGTGGCTCGGCACGTACAGCAGTTGGGTGTATTCGCTGCGGCCCTCGACCCGGTTGTGGGTGTAGGTCAGCGGCGGCTGGAAGTCGTGCGAAACGTGCTTGTAGAATTCGTCGTACTGCTCCGCAGTGACGTCGGCCTTGCTGCGGGCCCACAGGGCGCTGGCCTGGTTGACGGTCTCGAATTCGTCCTTGAGAACGGTCTCTTTTTTCTCTTCGTCCCACTCGTCCTTCTGCATCAGGATCGGCAGCGAGATGTGGTCGGAGTATTTGCGGATGATCGACTTGAGCTTCCACGACGACAGCAGCTCTTCTTCGCCGGCGCGCAGGTGCAGCACCACGTCGGTGCCGCGCGAGGTCTTCTCGATCGATTCGACGCTGTAATCGCCCTCGCCACGCGATTCCCAGCGCACGCCGTCGGAGGCGAACGCGCCGGCGCGGCGGGTGTTGACGATGATCCGGTCGGCGACGATGAAGCCCGAGTAGAAGCCCACGCCGAACTGGCCGATCAGGGCCGCGTCGGCCTGCTGGTCGCCCGACAATTTACCGAAGAATTCCTTGGTGCCCGACTTGGCGATGGTGCCCAGGTGCGAGATGACTTCGTCGCGGCTCATGCCGATGCCGTTGTCCGAAATCGTGATGGTCTTGGCGTCCTTGTCGAAAGTTACCTTGATCTTCAGCTCGTGGTCGTTGCCGTACAGGGCGTCGTTGTTGATCGCTTCGAAGCGCAGCTTGTCGGCGGCGTCGGACGCGTTCGAGATCAATTCACGCAGGAAAATTTCCTTGTTGGAGTACAAGGAGTGGATCATCAACTGCAACAACTGTTTTACTTCTGCTTGAAAGCCAAGAGTTTCTTTTTCGGCGACTGCCATGTCATTCCTCATTGAGAGCGGGTTAAGAGATTGTTGCCATATTGGGATCGTTAAGACGTTTTCAAGAGCGGAAGTTCGCGTTCCAGAAAGCGCCAGGCGGCCGGTTCCTGCATCGCCGCCACGTTCAGGCGCATGAAGCGCGACGGCAGCTGGTTGGGCGAAAACAGGCTGCCCGGCGCCAGCAGCAAGCCTTCGGCCATCGCCCGTTCGGTCAGCAGATTGGTGTCGCAGCCGGCGTCGACCCAGACGAACATGCCGGCGCGCGGCGCGGCGCCGAGCTTGAGGCCGAGCCGCTCCATCTGGCGCAGCGCCTTCGGCCGCACGCTGTCGAGGCGCACGCGGATGCGGTCGACGTGCTTGCGGTACAGGCCTTCCGAGAGAATCTTGTAGACCACCCGCTCGCCGAGGTCGCTGGTGGTCAGGGTCGAAAGCATCTTGCGGTCGGCCAGGCGCTGGGCCCATTCCGGCGAGGTGGCGATGAAGCCGACCCGCAGGTTGGCCGCCATCGACTTGGAAAAGCCACCCAGGTAAATCACCCGTTTGAGCTGGTCGAGCGCGGCTAGGCGGGTGGCCGTCTGCACCGCGCTGCCCGGGTGCAGGTCGCAGTAAATGTCGTCCTCGACGATGGTGATGCCGTGCTCCTCGGCGATGCGCAGTACCTGGAAGGCCTTGGCCGCCGACAGCGAGGTCGAGCTGGGGTTGTGCAGCACCGAGTTGATGATGTACAGGCGCGGCTTGTGCGCCGCCGCCATCTTGGCCAGGTGGTCGAGGTCGGGGCCGTCGGCCAGGCGCGGGATGCCGATCACTTTCAGGCCCAGCGCCGCGAAGGAGCCGAACATCAGGAACCAGGCCGGGTCGTCGACCAGGATGGTGTCGCCGGGCCGGGCGAATTCGCGCGCCACCAGGTCGAGCGCCTGGGTCACGCCGACGGTGGTGACGATCTGTTCGGCCGGCGCGGCGATTTCGAGTTCGGCCAGCTTGCGTTCGAGCTGCTGGCGCAGCGGCAGGAAGCCTTGCGGCGTGCCGTAGTTGAGCAGCAGGCTGGCGTGCTGGCGGCTGATGCTGCGCAGCGCGTTGGCGATGGCCGCGCCGTCGAGCCATTCGGCCGGCAACACGCCGGTGCCGGGCGAGGCTTGCAGCGGCGTCTGGCGGAACATATTGCGGATCAGCCAGACCACGTCGAGCGACTGGGCCGGCATGTTGGAAGCAGTGCCCTCCGCCGCCGCGCGCTGGCCGGCGTTGAGCGACGAGCGTTCGCGCACAAAGAAGCCGGCGCCACGGCGCGACTCCAGGTAGCCCGAGGCCACTAGTTTGTCGTAGCTGGCCACCACGGTGAAGCAGGACACCGCGTTGGCGGCGGCGAACTGGCGGATCGAGGGCATGCGGGCGCCGCCGCGCAGCAGCTTGTCGTCGATGCGCCCGCTGACCGAGCGGACGATCTGGTCGATCAGCGATTCGCCCGATTGGCG
>JBDSTZ010000219.1:0-6239 GCA_039927975.1 Massilia sp.
GGCCTCGCGCGCTACCGCGTGCGCATCGCGCCGTGGATGTGGCGCCTGGGCCAGGTGCGCAACAGCCGCGTGTGGCAAGACAAGAGCGTGATCGAGATCGTCGACGCGGTGTTCGCGGCCTACAGTCCGCTGGCCAGGTGGCGCTGGAGCGAGGAGACGGCGCCCTTCATGGCTGGCGCGCTGGCGCGCAGCTATTGCTGCCAGTACCGCGAGTCCGACCTCGATTTCGTGCGCCGTCTGTTGACCGAGGAGGGCCTGGCCTGGCGCTTCGAACAGGACGCCGAAGGTGCCATCGCGGTGCTGTTCGCCGACAGCAGCCAGACCAGTGCGGTGCCCGAGGACGCCAGCAGCGAGGCCGATGGCGGGATCCGCTTCCACGGCGTGCGCGCCGGCGAGCGCCAGGACACGGTGCAGGCGCTGCAGGCGCAGCGCCGCGTGAGCGCCTCGCTGACCACCTTGCTCAGCTACGATTACAAGGCCAGGCAGGCCGTCGCCGCGAGCGCGCCCTCGCGCCTGCCCGGCGCCGCCAGCCTGGCGCCGCTCGAATCGTACGACGTGCCGGGCCAGTACGCCTACGCCAACAGCGCGCAGGCGCAGCGCTACGCCGACCTGCAGATGGAAGCGCGCGAGGCGCGCAGCCAGTTGTGGCGCGGCCGCTCGACGGTGCGCACGCTGCGCGCCGGTACCCGCCTGACAGTGCTCGGCGCGCCGCTGGCGCGTCTGGGCGAGGCCGCCGCTTACACGCTGCTGCGGGTGGCCAGCGTGGGCGTCAACAACCTGCCGTCGCCGGCGCAACAGGCGCTGGCCGAGTTGTTCGGCCCCTTGCCGGAACTGCTGGAAGAGTCGCTGGGCGGCGCCGTGCCGGCCGACTTCGCACTGGCGATCGCGCAGGCGCGCGAGACCGGCTACGCCAATTGTTTCGAAGCGGTGGCCGCCGACCTCACCTGGCGTCCACTCCTTGCCGGCAGCGACGGCCGCGCCCATCCGAGGCCGACCGCAGCGGGCTCGCAAACGGCGATCGTCATTGGCGCCGACGGCAACGACCGGCCGAACGGCGCCGACGAGGTCCATTGCGACAAGCTGGGACGGGTGCGGATCCGCTTCCACTGGCAGGACAGCGGCGATGCCGCGTGCTGGGTGCGGGTCGCGCAGCGCTCGGCCGGCGGCGGCATGGGCAGCCAGTTCCTGCCGCGTATCGGCCAGGAAGTGCTGGTCCAGTTTCTCGAGCAGGACATCGACCGTCCGTTGATTGTCGGCGCGCTCTACAACGGCCAGGGCGAAGGCGGCACCGCCCCGACGCCGGGCGGCCAGGCCGGCGCCGACAGCCAGGCGTCGCGCTTTTCGCCCTCGCACGACCACGCGCCTTCGGCCCAGGGCAATTTGGCCGGCGGCAATAGCCCGCTGTGGCACGGCGCCTCCGGCGAGAGCGCCGGCCACCGCAACGCCGCGGCGCAGTGGGGCGTGCGCAGCAAGGAGTTTGGCGGCGCCGGCTACAACCAGCTGCTGTTCGACGACACCGACGCGCAGGGCCGCATCCAGCTGAAAAGCAGCATGGCCGCCAGCGAACTCAATCTGGGTCATCTGGTCCACGCGGCCGACAATTATCGCGGCAGCCTGCGCGGCCACGGCGCCGAGCTGCGCACCGACGCTTACGGCGCGCTGCGGGCCGGCGCCGGCCTGCTGGTATCGAGCTACAAGATCAATCACAACGCGGCAAGCCGCGAGCCGGCCGGCGACAACGCGCCCGGCATCGCCATGCTCAAGCAGGCGGTCAAGCTGGCCGAGACCTTCAACACGGCCGCGCTGAAACACCGGACGGTGGGCCTGGCGGCCCACGCCGGCGCGGCGCGGGCCGATGCGAGCGTGTTGAACGACAAGGCGGCGCCGCTCAAGGCCATGCTCACCGCGCTGTCGGGCATGGTCGGCAAGGACAGCCTCGACGCGGTGCTGGCCGACGCCGGCGACAAGGCCACCGCGCCGGGCGAGGACAAACTGCCGCATGTGAGCGACGCGGTGATCGCCATCGCCGCGCGCGAGGGGCTGGGCGTCTGCGCCGCCCGCAGTGTCCAGCTGGCCAACGGCGAGACCGTCAGCCTGATGAGCGGGCAGGACACCCAGTTCGTCAGCGGCGGCCAGCTGCGCGTCCACAGCGGCCAGGCGCTCGGCGTGCTGGGCGGGGTGGGCAAGCCGGGCGAGGGCGGCATCGGGCTGCAGATGATCGCGGCCGCGAACGCCATCGACATCCAGGCGCAGGCCGACACCCTCACGGTGCAGGCGCGCGACGAGGTCAATGTGGTGAGCGCGAACGCGCATATCGACTGGGCCGCCGCCACCCGCATATCGCTGTCGACCGCCGGCGGCGCCAACATCACTATCGACGGTGGCAACATCACGGTCCAGTGTCCGGGCAAGATCACCATCCACGCCGGCAAAAAGAGTTTGCTCGGGGCCCAGCAGCTCGATTACAAGATGCCGGTGCTGCCGCAGTCGGTCTGTATCGAATGTCTTGCCAAGCGCGCGGCACAGCGCTCGGCTTTTATCAACAAGGGAGCCTAGCAATGCTCACCTTTCGCTCCGACCTGGCGGCGCTCGAAGCGCTGGCGCTCGATCATCCGCAGTGGAACTGGTACGCGATCGCCGACAGCGCCCAGCATCGCGCGCTGCCCGAGGCGCTGGTGCGCGAAGGCGCCGAGCTGCGCTGCCTGTTGGGCGCCGCGCAAGGAAGTCCGGTCGCCAGACAGGCGCCGCACCTGGTGGCGCTAGGTTCCCCGCTTGACTCGTCGAGCGCGTGGAAATGGATTGGCCTGCACGCGCATGCGGCGCCGTGTGTGACCCTCATCGCCAGCGGCGCCAGTTTTGACGTGCTGTTTGCCCAGCTGGCTAGCTGCACCGAGGCGGTTCTGCCCGACGGCGATGCGATGTTCTTCGGCTTCTGGGACCCGGCCATCCTGGCGACGCTGGTCGGCCAGGCCGACGATGCGACCCTGCATGTGCGCGGCCCGGTGCTGGACGCGCACCAGCGCGCCGTCCTGCTGGCGCAGAAGGACGGCTGGTGGTACTGGGACCGCGAAGGCCACTTCCATCGCTTGCGGATGGAAGCTGTCGACGCGGCCGGCGAAGCGCCTTTACAATTGCGCCAGGAGCAGGTCGATCAGCTGGTCGAAGCGAGCGTGCCCGATCATGTCGTCTATTTTCTTGAACTTAACCAGCCGGCTTTGATCGAACAGATACCGCGCGAAGCGCGGTACCGGCACGTGCGCGATGCGCTGGCCGACGCGCGCGCGCATGGTCTGTCGACCATGCAGGACATGGTCAATTTCGTCTGCGCGGCGCTGATTTACCGGGAGCGCTTCGACAGCGATCCGGCCATCACGGCGCTGCTGGCCGATGTCAGGCACGGTAAGCTGGCGTTTGCCGACGCCCTGGCGCAGATGCCATGAGGCGCAATCATTTTCGAGACATTATCAATGCCGCCTAAGCTGGTCACCCACAATCATGTCACCGATCCCTTTACCGCGCGCCGCCGCCTGCTGCTCGGCGCCTGCAGCCTTTTATTCGTTTCCGCCTGTGAGGCCAAACCCATGACCGTAACGCTAGACGTGGTGGTGTTCAGCTACCTGGATCGCCCGATTTTCGACGTTTTCATCGATGGCAAGGTGGGCGAAAGCTCGGGCGTCTATCCCGAGACCGGCGGCAGCACGGTGGCCGGTGTGGCGCTCGACCTGGGGCCGAAGAAGGTCAGCTGGCGCCTCGACGGCCCGAAAGGCACGGCGCGCAACGGCGACACCGTGGTGGCGAAAAACGCCTTGAGCCTGGCGCCGCCGCCGCCCGGCAGCAAGTACCTGGGCGTGCATATCTACCCCGACGACACGGCCGAACTTGTGGCCAGCCAGTTCTATCCGCAACCGAGCAAACGCGGTGAAACCGAAATCGCCCGGCTAGAGAAGCGCCATGGCAAGTGACGCTCTGGCTTCGGCCGTAGCGGCCAATCGCGACGTGCCGGATGCCGCTCCCGGGCCGTTCCAGGATTGCCGCGACGTGGTGCATATCAGCGTGTTCTTCGACGGCACCGGCAACAACAAGAGCGTCGACGACGCCACCAGGCGCTGGTCGAACGTGGCGCGGATCTTCGACGCGGCGATCCAGGCGCCGCCCAAGGCGACCTACCGGATCTATATCTCGGGTGTCGGCACGCCCTATAACGGCAAGGCCGGCAACTGGCTCTCAAAGGCCGAAGTCTGGACCCAGGATAATCTGGGCGGGATGGGCTTTGGCGCCGGCGGCGACCGCCGCATGGAGCAGGGCGACGGCGACGTCAACGACCGGCTGCGCGAAGTCCTGATCGCCAACGCCAGCAAGATGGGCGGCGAGGTGGCGCAGTACGCGGCGAGCGCCGGCGCGAAGAGTTTCGAGGAGTTGAACAGCGCGCTGGGCAAGCACCGGCTGATCAAGATGATCAACCTGTCGGTGTTCGGCTTTTCGCGCGGGGCGGCGCTGGCGCGGGCGTTTTCCAACCGGGTGCTATCGGGCTGCAAGACCGAGGGCGGCACCCTGCTGTACCAGGGCTATCCGCTGCGGATCAACTTTCTCGGGCTGTTCGACACGGTCGCTTCGTTCGGGGTGCCGTCGCAGAACGCGCGCACGCCGTTTTCAGAGCGCGACCTGATCGTCTCGGCCAAGGTCGAACGCTGCGTGCATTTCGTCGCCGCGCACGAGGTGCGGTTCGCCTTTCCGGTCGACCTGATCCGCAAGGACGGCAAACTGGCCGGCGAGTGGATTGAAAAGACCTACCCGGGCGTGCACTCGGACGTCGGGGGCGGCTACGAGCCCAAGGCGCAGGCGATCGACAATAACTACTCGCGCATTCCGATGCGCGACATGATGCGCGAAGCCCTGCTTGGCGGGGTGCGCGCGAACGGCTACGAGGATATCCGGCGCAAGCAGGACGCGCTGTTTACCGAACGCTTCGAGTGCCGGGCCGACACCGAGAAGGCCTATCAGCAGTACATGGCCGAATGCGGCGGGCTTGGCGGAACGATCGAGACGCAGATGCGCGCGCACCTGAAAGTGTTCTACAGCGCTAACGGCACCATGCACCGCAAGGGCATCGAGACGCCTGGCGAGCGGCGCCGCGACGAGGCCAAGCTCAAATTCCTCGGGCCCAAGGGCATGGCCTGGGAAATCTCGAAGTACCGCGCCGCCGCCAAGGCCGGCAAGTGGGTGCGGTTCGCCGATCCGGCCGGCGTGGTGAGCGGCTACGCCCAGTATGTGAAGCCGGCGCAGTGGCAGATCGACGCCTGGGACAAGCCGGCGTCGGCCGGCGCGGTCGACTTCGTGTCGCGCTATGTGCACGACTCGAAGGTCGATTTCATCTACAACCTGGCGGAACCGTTCAGCTATTTCAGGCCGCGCGGGGTGCAGGAGTCGAGCAACAGCATCTGGCAAGAAGGCGGCAACTGGATCAGCAGCAAGGCCAAACAGGTGGGCGACGCCACCGGCGAGGCGGTCGACGCCGGCAAGGCCGAGGTGAAGAAGGCGGCCGATGCGACGGCGGCGGCGACCAAAAAGGCGGCCGACGCGACGGCGGCAGCGGCGAAACGGGCGGCCGACGCCACCGCCAGGGCGGCCCGGCAGACGGCCGACGCGGCCAGGCGCAAGGCGCAGGAGGCGGCCGATTACGCCAGCCGCAAGGCGCAGGAGACGGCCGACTACGCCAGCCGCAAGGCGCACGAGGCGGCCGACGCGACGGGCCGCGCCTACCAGCGCGCGGCCAAGGCCGGCAATGAGGCGATCGACGCCGGCAAGCGCGACGCCCACGAGGTCGAGGAGGAAGCCGAACGGATCGTCGAGAGCGGCACCAGCTGGATCAAGCGGGCCATCAAGGAAGTGCGCGACATCGGTCACTAGCCCGCGACAGCGGCGCCAGTCAGGCCGCGCGGGACTTTGCCGCAGCTTGCAGCAGTTCGTCGAGATGGGCCAGGTCGACCGGTTTGGACAGGTGCTGGTCGAAGCCGCTGGCCAGAGCGCGCGCACGGTCGGAATCCTGGCCGTAGCCGGTCACTGCGATGATGCGCAGGCGTTCGCCGCCGGGGCGCGCGCGCAGCAGGCCGGCCAGTTCGTAGCCGTCCATGCCGGGCAGGCCGATATCGAGCAGGGCGGCGTCGGGCATGTTGCGGTTCGCCTGCGCCAGCGCCGACAGGGCGTCGAAGGCCAGCGCGATGCGATGCCCCTTGAGCGCG
>JBDSTZ010000220.1:0-14064 GCA_039927975.1 Massilia sp.
CGCCTCGCTGGTGGCCTTGAGCGAATCGACCGTCTGCTGGGTGGCGTCGTTCAGTTGCATCATCGTCTCCGAGATCTGCTGCGCGCCGACCGCCTGCGACTGCATCCCCCGCAGCACGGCGTCGAACTGCGGGGTGAGCTTCTGCACCTGGTCCATCACCGAGGAGAGCTGCTCGGCGACCTGGCGCACCTCGCCGACGCTGCGGCGGATCTCTTCCGAAAATTTATCCATCCCCATCACGCTGGCCGACACCGCCGACTGCATCTCCTTGAGCATCTGTTCGATGTCCCAGGTCGACACCGAAGTCTGGTCGGCCAGGCGGCGGATCTCGGTGGCCACTACGGAGAAACCGCGCCCGGCGTCGCCGGCTTTTTCGGCCTCGATGGCGGCGTTGAGCGAGAGGATGTTGGTCTGGTCGGCGACCTTGGTGATGGTGGTCAGCACGCCGTTGATGTTGCTGGCCTTTTCCGACAGCGCGGCCAATTTGGCGTTGATCGAATCGGTGGCGGCGACCATCTGCTGCATGGTCAGGTCCATGCGGGTCAGGTTGCGCTGGGCGTCGGAGGTGGCGTTGGTGGTGTAGTCGGCCACCGCGGTGGCGTCCTCCATGGTGCGCAGCAGTTGCGCGGTGTTGGCCGAGATCTCCTTGGTGGTCGAGAGGATCTCGACGCTGGTCTGGGCCTGCTCGATGCCGGTCGCTTCCTGCTGCTTGGCCGAGGCGGCGATTTCGGTGGCCGAGGTGGTGACCTGGATGCCGGCCTTCTGCACATTGTTGAGCAGGCGGCGCAGGTTGTCGAACATGGTCTTGAGACCGTCGCCGAGGCGGCCGATGGCGTCGCTGCCGCCGATGGTGACGGTGCCGGTCAGGTCGCCGGAGGCGGCCTTGGAGACCACTTCGAGCAGGGAATCGACCTTGCCGCGCAGGTCGCGGGTGGCGGCGGCGTCGCGCGCCTGGCCGTCCTCGATCGCCTGCGCCATGCGGTTGAATTCGACCGTGACCTTGCCCAGTTCGTCGTTCGACAGCACCTGGGCGCGCGCGCCCTGCGCGCCGGCGGCGAGCTGGCTGACGGCGGTGGTCAGGAGGTTCAGCGGCGCCAGCAGGACCCGGCTCAGGCCGATCGCGATCAGGATGGCGAGCAGCACGCAGACCAGGCCGCCGACGCCAAGCAGCAGGGTCATCGATTTTTGCAGCGACTGCGATTGCTGCTGGCGCAGCGCCAGCAGGCGGGTTTCCTCGGCGTCGATCTCGTCGATCAGGGTGCGGATCGCGGCGACCGTGCGGGTGCCTTCGAGCACGCCGTCGGCGAAGATCACCGCCTCGGCCTTGGCGCGCGCCCTGTCCTGGGTGCGGCGCTTTTCAATTTGCAGGTGCACCACGGTGTCGAGCCAGCGTTCGAACATGGTGCCCAGGCGCTGCAGGCGCTGCTGCTGGGAGGGATTGTCGACCGTAAGTTTCAGGGTGCGCGAGATGTGCAGGCGCGCGGCTTTTTCCTCGTCCGGGATTTCCGACAACAGATCCTCCTGGCCGGACATCACGAAACCGCGCGCGGTGGCCTGGATCTGCAGCACCGAGCCGGTGACCTGTTGCGATTCGAGCAGCACTTCGAGGGTGTGGCGGTCGAGCTGATTGGCGTCGGAGAGCTTGCTGAAGTTGTTGTAGGCCAGCGCCAGCAGGAACAGGATGATGGCCACAATGGCGCCAAGGCCGCAGGTTAGCTTGGTCTTGATGCTCAAGTCTTTTAGCATGCTTTCTCCGGAACAGTGTTGGTCGCGGTAAATGTAACATTTTGGGGAACAAGGCGGGGGACAATTCGTCTGCGGGACGGGGGTGTCGTGCTTGCCGATTGGCGCGGAGGTGGGTGCGGAGTCGATTGGCGCGACGGGTATGGATTCCCGCCTTCGCGGGAATGACGCGATCTTGAGGGCGCTGGACAAGAGGGGAGGTGCAGTTATCGGAGCTGCGTTTTCTCCGACTGCGTGCAGGGATAGATGTAACAAAGCCGCCCGGAGGCGGCTTTGGGGGCGGCTGCGCGGCGCTGAACGGCGCGCTGTCGTTGGCGCACCGCCTGCGGGCGGCGCGTCTGGCTGGCTTACTGGCCGCGCTTTTCGCGCGCCACTGCCGCGATGCGCATGCGCAGCGCGTTGAGCTTGATGAAGCCGCCGGCGTCGGCCTGGTTGTAGGCGCCGCCGTCTTCGTCGAAGGTGGCGATGTTCATGTCGAACAGCGAATCGGTCTTCGAATCGCGCGAGACGACGATGACATTGCCTTTGTAGAGCTTGAGGCGTACCCAGCCGTTGACGGTCTGCTGGGTGTGGTCGATCAGGGTCTGCAGCGCGACGCGCTCGGGCGCCCACCAGTAGCCGTTGTAGATCATCGAAGCGTAGCGCGGCATGATGTCGTCCTTGAGGTGCGCCACTTCGCGGTCGAGGGTGATCGACTCGATCGCGCGGTGGGCGCGCAACATGATGGTGCCGCCCGGGGTTTCGTAGCAGCCGCGCGACTTCATGCCGACGTAGCGGTTCTCGACCAGGTCGAGGCGGCCGATGCCGTGCTTGCCGCCGAGGCGATTGAGTTCGGTCAGCACGGCGGCTGGCGACAGGCGCTTGCCGTTCAAGGCGACGATGTCGCCTTTTTCGTATTCGACGTCGAGGTACTCCGGCTGATCCGGCGCCGCTTCAGGGCTGACGGTCCAGCGCCACATCGATTCCTCGGCTTCGGCGCTGGGGTTTTCCAGGTGCCGGCCTTCGAAGGAGATGTGCAGCAGGTTGGCGTCCATCGAGTAGGGCGCGCCGCCGTTCTTGTGCTTCATGTCGACGGCGATGCCGGCGTCCTCGGCGTACTTGAGCAGCTTTTCGCGCGACAGCAGGTCCCACTCGCGCCACGGGGCGATGATCTTGACGTCCGGTTTCAGCGCGTAGGCGCCCAGTTCGAAGCGGACCTGGTCGTTGCCCTTGCCGGTGGCGCCGTGGCTGATGGCGTCGGCGCCGGTGGCGCGGGCGATCTCGATGAGGCGCTTGGCGATCAGCGGACGGGCGATCGAGGTGCCCAGCAGGTATTCGCCTTCGTACACGGTGTTCGCGCGGAACATCGGGAAGACGAAGTCGCGCACGAACTCTTCGCGCACGTCGTCGATGTAGATGTTTTCCGGCTTGATGCCGAACTTGATCGCCTTGGCACGCGCCGGCTCGAGTTCCTCGCCCTGGCCGAGGTCGGCCGTGAAGGTGACGATCTCGCACTGGTAGTTATCCTGCAGCCATTTCAAGATGACGGAGGTATCGAGTCCGCCCGAATAGGCCAGGACCACTTTTTTAATGTCGCTCATGCTGGGTTCCAATCTGGTTTCAATGGTGATTCTTTGCTGCTTTGTATTTACGCTGCACTGCTCGCAAGCGGTATTTTACGCCCCTACTGACCCTCGACTTCGCCGAGCAGCAGGTATTCGATCAGCGCCTTCTGCACGTGCAGGCGGTTTTCCGCCTCGTCCCACACCACCGACTGCGGGCCGTCGATGACGTCGGCGGCGACTTCCTCGCCGCGGTGGGCCGGCAGGCAGTGCATGAACAGGGCGTCGGACGCGGCGCGGCCCATCTTGGCGTTGTCGACGATGAAGCCCTCGAAGGCTTTCAGGCGCTGGGCGTTTTCTTCTTCGTAGCCCATGCTGGTCCAGACGTCGGTGGTGACCAGGTGAGCGCCGGCGCAAGCGTCGGACGGGTTGTCGAACACGCTGAAGCGCTTGGTCGAGACGAGCGCGTGGTCGATGTCGTAACCCTTCGGGGTCGAGACGTTCAGGTGGAAGCCGAACACTTCGGCCGCCTGCAGCCAGGAGTACAGCATGTTGTTGGCGTCGCCGATCCAGGCCACGGTCTTGCCGCTGATGGCGCCGCGATGCTCGACAAAGGTGAAGATGTCGGCCAGCACCTGGCAGGGGTGGTGTTCGTTGGTCAGGCCATTGATGACCGGGACGCGCGAATTGGCGGCGAAGCGCTCGATGATCTCCTGGCCGAAGGTGCGCACCATGATGATGTCGCACATGCGCGACATGACCTGGGCCGCGTCCTCGACCGGTTCGCCGCGACCGAGCTGGCTGTCGCGGGTGTTCAGGTAGATGGCGGCGCCGCCCAGCTGGTGCATGCCGGCCTCGAAGGACAGGCGGGTGCGGGTCGAGTTCTTCTCGAAGACCATCACCAGGGTGCGGTCGATCAGCGGGTGGTGGATCTCGTAATTCTTGAATTTGCGCTTGATGATGGCCGCGCGGGCGAACACGTAGTTGAATTCGCTGAGCGTGAAGTCGGAGAATTGCAGGAAATGCTTGATCGGTTTTTTGGTGTTCATAATGTGTTGCCAATGGCTGCCGCAGGGGCTATCCCCATGATTATAAGGGTTTTTCTTGCTCAAAGGGAAACCGGGGCGGAACGCGGCGCCCGGGGCGGGGCGCTGATTAATACAGGGTCTGGGCCGATTCGTGCAGCAGCTGGCCGTAAAGCGTGTGGCGGAAACGGGCGATTTTACCCTCTTGCACGGCCGTCAGGATGGCGCATTGCGGCTCGATCAGGTGGCGGCAATTGTAGAACTTGCAGCCGCCCAGGTAGGGCTCGAACTCGACAAAGGCGCGTTCGAGCATGCCTTCGCTCAGGTGGTAGAGGCCGAATTCCTGGAAACCGGGCGAATCGATGATGGAGGCGCCGTCCTTCAGTCCGTACAGACGGGTGAAGGTGGTGGTGTGCTTGCCGGTGTCGAGCGCGGCCGAGATTTCGCGCACGGCGATGTCGGCGTCCGGCACCAAGAGGTTGATCAGCGAGGACTTGCCCATGCCGGACTGGCCGATGAAGATCGAGGACTGGCCTTCGAGCAGCGGCATCAGGGTGGCGACCGCGTGGGCCGGGTCCTTCTTGGCCGAGACCTCGTGCAGCGGGTAGCCGAGCGAGGTGTAGGTGAGCAGGCGTTCGCGCGCCTTCGGCAGCAGGGCGGCGACGTCGGTCTTGTTGAGGATGATGTGGGCTTCGATGCCGGCCGCCTCGGCCGCCACCAGCGAACGCGAGATCAGGTCGTCGGCGAAGCCGGGTTCAGTGGCGACGACGATGAACAGGCGCGTCAGGTTGGCCGCCAGCAGCTTGGACTTGTACTGGTCGGAGCGGTAGAGCAGGGTCTTGCGCTCGGCGATCGACTCGATCACGGCCTGGTCGCCCGAGGTCATGGCCAGGTTGACGACGTCGCCGACCGCGACGTTGGTTTTTTTGCCGCGCGTGACGCACTGGATCTTGCGGCCGTCGACGTCGGCCAGGTAGTGGCGGCCGTGGGCGGCGATGACGATGCCGGTGAGGGCGCTCATGCGCCGGTCCGTTCGGCGTAGATGGCGTCGGCGCGGGCGGCGCAAATGAAGTCGTTGAGCGACAGGTCGCCGCCGACCGAGTGGGTGTAGAAAGTGGCCACGCATTCCTTGTAGCTGACGGTGAGCTCGGGGTGGTGGTCCTGCTGGTGCACCATCCAGGCCAGCGCGTTCACGAAGGCGATCGTCTCGTGGTAGTTACGCAGGGCGAAGCGGCGCTGCAGTTTGCCTTCCACCAGCGCCCAGGCGGGTACTTGCGGGAGCAGGGCGGCCATGGCGTCGGGCGCGAGCGGCGTGACCTGGTGCTGGCATTGCTGGTCGACGAGGTTCATGCGGGCACCCCCTGTAGCTTGCTGTTGAGGTGGGCGACGCGGATCGAGGCCGGCGGGTGTGAATCGTAGAAGGCCGAGTGGAGCGGGTCGGGCGTCAGGGTCGAGGCGTTGTCCTCGTACATTTTGACCAGCGCCGAGACCAGGTCGCGCGCGTCGGTGTGGGTGGCGGCGAAGGCGTCGGCCTCGAACTCGTGCTTGCGCGAGCTGATCGAGGTCAGTGGCGCGAGCACGAAGGTAAATATCGGCAGCACCAGGATGAACAGGATCAGCGCCATGGCGTCGTTGGAGGCGCCCATCAGCGGCTCGACGCCAAGGCCGGCATAGAACCAGGCCTGGGTCTTGAGGTAGCCGAGCAGGGCGAGAAAACCGAGCGACACGGCGAACATCACGACGATGCGCTTGACGATGTGTTTGAGCTTGAAGTGGCCCAGTTCGTGGGCCAGCACGGCTTCGATTTCCTGCGGGGCCAGGCGGGCGAGCAGGGTGTCGAAAAACACGATGCGCTTGTTGGCGCCGAAGCCCGAGAAGTAGGCGTTGCCGTGCGCGCTGCGCTTGGAGCCGTCCATCACGAACAAGCCCTTGGAGGCGAAGCCGACGCGCGTCATCAAGCCTTCGATGCGCGCTTTCAGGCTGTCGTCGGCGAGCGGGGTGAACTTGTTGAAGAGCGGCGCGATCACAGTTGGATACAGCACCATCAGCAGCAGCTGGAAGCCGCTCCACACCAGCCAGGCGTAGAACCACCACAGCGGGCCGGATTTTTCCATCAGCGTGAGCACCACCCAGATCAGCGGCAGCGCGATGACGGCGCCGAGCGCGGCGCCCTTGACCATGTCGAACAGCCAAAGTTTTAGGCTCATTTTGTTGAAGCCGAAGCGTTCTTCGAGGACGAATTGGCGGTAGTAGTCGAAGGGCAGGTCGAGCAGGCCGGAAATGACGCCGAAGGCGGCCAGCAGGGCGATCTGGTAGCTCATGCCGGCGCCGGTGAGCGGCAGCAGGGTCGACGAGAGCCATTGCAGCCCGCCCATGAGGGTGAAGCCGATCAGCACCAGGCTGCCGTAGAGCAGGGTGACGAGGCCGAACTTGACCTTGGCGACGGTGTAGTCGGCCGCCTTCTGATGAGCTTCGAGCGGGATCTTGCTGGCGAATTCGGCCGGCACCTGGGCGCGGTTGCGCATCACGTGGCGGATGTGCCGGTTGGCCAGCCAGAAACGCAGCAGCAAGGTCGAAACGAAGAAAGCGACAAACAAAACCGAAAACGCGAGAGAATACATTCTGTGCCTGTGAGAAAATGCAGGATTGATTAGGCCAAGAGAGAATTATGTCACAAGCGACCGAAGTAGCCGTACCCGCCGCGCCCGTGCGGCCGAACGAGTTCAACCTGGTATGGGTGGACATGGAGATGACCGGCCTGGAGCCGGACACCGACCGCATCATCGAGGTGGCGGTGGTGGTCACCGACATGCACCTCAATATTATTGCCGAGGGGCCGGTGTTCGCCATTCATCAGTCCGACGAGACGATGGACAAGATGGATGCGTGGAACAAGGGCACCCACGGGCGCAGCGGCCTGATCGAGCGGGTGAAGAACTCGACGGTGGACGAAGCCCAGGCCGAGGCCGAGCTGATCGCCTTCCTGAAGCAGTACGTTCCGGCCGGTAAATCGCCGATGTGCGGCAACACCATCTGCCAGGACCGCCGCTTCATGGTGCGCACGATGCCGAAGCTGGAAGCGTTCTTCCACTATCGCAATCTGGACGTGTCGACGCTGAAGGAACTGTGCAAGCGCTGGAAGCCGGAGCTGGCCAACGGTTTTAAGAAGCACCAGAAGCACACGGCGCTGGCCGATATCCTGGAGTCGGTGGAAGAGCTTAAGTATTATCGCGAGCATTTCATCAAGTTGTAGGCTTGGTGGCAAGCAAGTCCTCGCCGGCGTCGGCGAGGACTGAGGCTGGGTGGAAATGACCGTTTGAGCTGCTACGATGTGTGCATGCAAAGCGAATTGAGGTGACTGATGGACAAGCTATTGGCCCCGTCGTCGGTGGGCATCAGCGAGCTGAAGGCGAATCCCGGCGCCGTACTTGAAGCCTCTGGCAACAAACCGGTAGCGATACTCAGTAGGAATAAACCGGTCGGATATCTTTTGACCGCGCGGGCGTGGAAGAAGATACACGAGATCCTCGAAGACAAGGAGTTGCTGGGGATTGCGCAAGCGCGGCTCGCCGACGGTCAACAATCCATTCCAGTCAACCTCGATGACCTATAGCCTCGGGTTCCATATCCAGCGAAGCCCTGCGGCGCACCGAGCATGGCAGGCGCAATGCCGCGCTGCGGTTTTGTTTGTTAAGTGGCGAACGGTCACCGGCCGGCCTCGGCCGTATGCTGGTCCCTCTTTCACTTGAGGAGACGCCATGAGCCAGCCCACCAACGACGCGCGCCAACAGCAGCAGCGCGAGAACCAGCAGGCGCAGGACAACGCCAACAAGAACCAGCAGAAGGCCGAGCAGCACGAGACCGATGGTCGTCACAAGCAGGACGGGCAAAAGGATCACAAGGGCGCCGACAAGGGGCCGCGCGGTCAGTAGACCTCCGGGCGGGACCGCGCAGCGCTGGCGGTCCTGTCGCCCCCGACCTTCACGCCGCCAGGCGTTCAGCCAGCAAATACACGGTGCATTGCGCCACCGGCAGCGGCTTGCTGTAGAAATATCCCTGTACTTCGTCGCAATGGTGCGCCTTGAGCAGCGCCAGCTGTTCGCGCGTCTCCACGCCCTCGGCCACCACTTTCAGCCGCAGGCTGTGCGCCAGCATGATGATCGCGATCGAAATGGCCAGCGCTTCGCTGCTTTGCGTCATCTCGCGCACGAACGATTGGTCGAGCTTGAGCTTGTCGAGCGGGAAGCGCTTCAGGTAGCTCAGGTTCGAGTAACCGGTGCCGAAGTCGTCGAGCGTGAGCGTGATGCCGATCGCTTTGAGCGCGGTCAGCACGGCGATGCTCTTCTCCGGACTATCCATCGACAGGCTTTCGGTCAGCTCGAGTTCGAGCAGATGCGGCGGCAGCCCGGTCTCGTCGACGATCTGGCGCACCCGCGCGACGATGTCGGGCTGCAGGAACTGGCGCGCCGACAGGTTTACCGCCACCGGCATGTCGGCAATGCCGGCGCGCTGCCAGGCCAGCGCCTGGACGCAGGCGGTGCGCAGGATCCAGTCGCCCATCGGCACGATCAAGCCGGTCTGCTCGGCCACCGGGATGAAGCGGGTCGGCGAGACCAGCCCCAGTTCCGGATGCTGCCAGCGCACCAGCGCTTCAAGCCCGACCACCCGCCCGCTTTTGAGGTCGCGCTTGGGCTGGTAGTGCAGCACCAGTTCCTCGTGTTTGAGCGCCAGCCGCAAGCCGGCCTCCATCGTCATCCGCTCGGTGGCCAAGCTTTGCATCTCGGCGTTGTAGGCGCTGACCGTGCAGCGCCCCAGGTCCTTGGCGCGGTACATGGCGGTGTCGGCGGCGTTGAGCAGGGCGTCGGCAGTGGCGCCGTCGGCCGGATAGCCGCAGTAGCCGATGCTGCAGGTGATCGTGATTTCGGCGCTGGTGGTGGGGATCGGCTGGCGCACGCTGTCGCACAGCGCGCCGAGCAGGGCGTGCGCTTCGGCAGGCTCGATCGCTTCGAGGATCAGGATGAATTCGTCGTTGCCGATGCGCGCGACGGTGTCGTTTTGGCGCACCGCGCCGCGCAGGATCTGGCCGACCGCCTGCAACACCTGGTCGCCGATGCTGTGGCCGAAGGCGTCGTTGACTTCCTTGAAGTGGTCGAGGTTGAGAAACGCCACCACCGCCTGCTGGCCGTTCTGGGCCCAGCGCGCGATGCCCTGTTGCATGCGGTCGCGCAGCACGGCGCGGTTGGGCAGGCCGGTCAGCATGTCGTGGGTGGCCAGTTGTTCGAGTTCGCTTTGATACTGCTTGCGCGTGGTGTTGTCGTGCGCGATGACCTGGATCACGGTGGCGCCGCCCGAGGTGAACGAGACGGTCGACACCTCCACTTCGACCCGCGAGCCGTCAAGCCTGAGCCAGGTCTCTTCGAGCGGCGGATTGGGGCGCCCGGTTTCGATCGCGAACTGGGCGCGGCGCTTGACGATGTCGAGCGATTCGGGCGCGATAATGCTGTGCGCCGCGCGGCCGACCAGTTGCGCGGGAAGCTCGGCGCCGAGCATGCGCAGTGCCGACTGGTTGGCGAATCCGATGTTGGGACCATCGATGATCAGCACCGCCGCCGGGGCGTGTTCGATCAGTTGGCGGTAGCGCTCCTCGCTGTCGCGCAGGATCACCAGCAGCTGGTTTGACGCGTTGTCCAGCTCGCGGCGGCGGAACTGTTCCTCGGTCATGCGCGCCAGGTCGACCAGCGCCGCCACGTCGTCGGCGTCGAAGCTGCGCGGCACGTGGTCGATCAGGCACAGCGTGCCGACCGCATAGCCGTTGGTCGAGCGCAGCGGCACGCCGGCATAGGAGCGCACGTGCGGCGCACCGGTCACCAGCGGATTGTCGGCAAAGCGCGGGTCGGCCAGCGCGTCCTCGATCAGAAAGGGCTCGCTCTGGGTCAGCGCATGGCCGCAAAACGAAATGTCGCGCGGCGTCTCGCACGCTTCCAGGCCGAATCGCGACTTGAACCATTGGCGCTTGGCGTCGACCAGCGACACCAGCGCGATCGGCACGCCGAACAGGCGCGCGGCGACCCGCGTGATGCGGTCGAATTCTTCTTCCGGCGAGGTATCGAGGATCTGCGCGGCGTGCAGGGCGAGCACGCGTTTGGCGTCATCGGCAGGTATCGGCGCTCTTTGCATGGGGGAACCTGGAAGCTGTCGGGCGGTCGGCCAATGTGTCTTCTGGCGACGGCCTTAATTTAACACAACAAGGCTATCCGGATTGCTTACAAATAGTTTTTTTAAGCAATAAATTGGCGATGTGTTGTTCAGAGGTGATGGAAAAGCTGAATCATGCCGGCGCCGCTGAACATTGGCCGGCGCATCGCGCGGTTCTGAAGCAACCCGCGCGCTGCCGGCCACTGGTTTTTAGCTTAGCGCACGCTGCTGTAATTCACCGGAATCCAGGCATAGCCCTTGCCCTCTTTGACCAGGTGGCCCAGTCCGGGAAACTGGATGTGCGGCGCGCCGACCAGGTAGCCGCCCTTGACCGCCGCGTCGAACTCCTGCTTGCGTTCGGCCGCCGCGTCCTTGGCGTTCAGGTCGAAGCCCACGGTCAGCTCGGGATGCGCCAGCTGGACCCCGGCCACGTGGATCAGATCACCCACCAGCACCAGCTTCTGACCTTTGCTCTCGACCAGGTAGCGCGAATGGCCCGGCGTGTGGCCGTCGCCCGCATGCGCGCGAATGCCCGGCAGCAGCTCGGTGTCGCCCTCGAACGGTTTGAACTTGCCGGCCGCGACGTAGGGCTGCAGCGAGGTCTGGGCGCCTTTGAAGAAGCCCTTCATGTCGGCGCTCGCCTTGTCGAGATTGGCCTGGCTGAGCCAGAAATCGGCTTCTTTTTTCTGCGCGCGCACGATGGCGTTCGGGAAGGCGATCTTGCCGCCGCTGATCAAGCCGCCAACGTGGTCAAGGTGCAGGTGGGTGATGTAGATCTCGTCGACCTGTTCGGGCGTGTAGCCGGCCGCTTTCAGGTTGGCGAGGAAGCGGCCGACGTTCGGGCCAAAGGCGCCGCTGTCGCCGGAGCCGGTGTCGACCAGCACCAGCTTGCTGCCGGTGTTGATGACGAAGCCGTTGACCGAGGTGTCGAGCGGGCTCTTGAGATGGACCTTGGCCAACTCGGCGTCGACCTGGGCCGGCTTCATGCCGGTGATCAGGGTGTTGACCGGCAGTTCAATGGTGCCGTCGCCGATGGCGGTCACTTCGAAGTCGCCCAGCATCATGTGGAAATAGCCGGGGTTCGGTGTCTTCACCAGCGGTGCGGCGGCGAAAGCGCTGGTGGCGCCGGTGCAGGCGAGCAGGGCGGCGAGGGCGAGGGAGGTCAGTTTTCTGGTCATGGGGTTTCCTGTCGACGGTGAGTGGTTGGTCCCGTTGCCTGTTTGTGAAGCATTCTTATTTGGCAACGCCAACGATCGTACCGCATATCGGCTGGGTTTGCAGGCGACGGCTTCGCGCCTGGAAGGGGCGGGGCGACAGAGAGGAGAAGGGCGGACGCGATCGGAAAACCGCAGTGGAAGCGTGGAACGGGTGTGTTATGCCGGCGCGTGGCAGCAGACGCACAGCTTGTTGCCGTCCGGGTCGCGGAAGTAGGCGCCGTAGTAATCGGCGTGGTACTGCGGCCGCAGTCCCGGCGCGCCGTCGCAGCGGCCGCCGAATGCCAGGGCGAGCGCGTGCGCCCGGTCGACCAGCTCACGGCTTGGCGCCAGCAATGCGATCATCTGGCCGTTGCCCGGTGCGGCGCTGTGGCCGTTGAACGGCGCGCCGATCAAGAAAAGCGGCCTTGGCGCGTCGGCCGGCATCCAGCCGGCCATGCCGCCTTCGTCGTCGCGAAATTTCAACGGCAGGCCAAGCGCCTCCATGATCGGTGCGTAAAACCCAAAGGCGCGCGCCAGGTCGGTAACGCCGATATGGATGTGCGACAGCATGCGGCGCCCGCTTTCCTAGGGCTGCTGCGGATCGAACTGCTGCGCCAGCGATTGCAGCGGCAGGGGCGCCAGGTTGGCCTGCAAATGGGCCGGCAGCGGCACCCGCACCGGCGCGCCGGCCTTGTGGGCCGTCGACAGCACGTTGTCGGTGGCGTCCTGGGCGGCGTCCCACACCGGGTTGTCGATGCCGTCGAAGACGTGCTTCAACTGGCTCGCCCAGTTATTGCGGATCATGTTGAAGTACTGGTTCTTCTCGTCGATGGTGACGAAGCGCGTCACCGCCAGGCGCTCGGTCTCGTACACCAGCAGGTCGAGCGGCAGGCCGACCGAGATGTTCGAGCGCAGGGTCGAATCCATCGAGATGAGCGCGCACTTGGCGGCCGCATCGAGACTGCTGGCCGGGCTGACCACGCGGTCGAGGATCGGCTTGCCGTATTTGGCCTCGCCGATCTGGAAGTAGGTGTTCTCGTTGTGCGACTCGATGAAATTGCCGGCCGCGTAAATCTGGAACAGGCGGCAGCGCTCGCCCTTGACCTGGCCGCCGAAGATGATGCTCACGTTGAAGTCGATGCCGAATTCGCCGAGCGATTCGGCGTCGCGCTTGTGCACCGCGCGCACGGCGTCGCCGACGATGCGGGCGGCGTCGTACATGCTCGGCGCGTTCCAGATCGTCATGCCGTCGGCGCCGACGTGGTCGGACACCAGGTGGCGCACCGCCTGCGAGATCGACAGGTTCCCGGCGGTCATCATCACCATCACCCGGTCGCCCGGGTTCTCGAACACGTTCATCTTGCGGAAGGTGCCGATCTGGTCCACGCCGGCGTTGGTGCGCGAGTCGGACAGGAACACGAGTCCCGCGTCGAGGCGCATTCCGATACAGTAAGTCATAGTCGCGGCATGTCAATGTGAAAAGAGCATTTTACACTGCCGTGATCCGGGCGTTGACCGTCATGCTCTCCTGGCCGGCGCCGCGCCGGCTGCCGCGCACTGGCGCCGCCGAATCGTAATCGCGCCCGATCGCCAGGCGGCAGTAGGCGTCCGTCATCAGGCGCGCGTGCGTGACGTCGATGCTGATCCAGCCAATGAAGTCGCTGTCGGTGACCCACACGTCGACCCAGGCATGGCTGGCCGCGTGGCCGCTCGATCCGGGGTCGATATAGCCGGACACGTAGCGCGCCGGCAGGCTGCGCGCGTGGCAGCAGGCAAGGTACAAATGGGCCTGGTCCTGGCACACGCCGGCGCCGAGCAGCAGGGCGTCGCTGGCGGTGGTGAGCACGCTGGTCGCGCCGCTCTGGTAGGCCACCGCGCCGAAGATCGCCTCGGCCAGCGCCATCGCCTCGCGCGTGCCGGTCTGGTTCGGCGCCGACGGCAGCAGACGCGCGCCGAAGTCGCGGATCGCGTCGGTCGGCTCGGTCAGCCGGGTCGGCACGGTGAAGATCAGCGGCGACAGGGTTTCGGTGGTGAGCAGGCGGCCATCCTGCGGCGCGACGGTGGCGACCATGCCCTCGGCGACGATCGCCACCGCGCTGTGCGGCTCGTTCAGGGTGAGCATCTGTGACAGGTTGCCGTAGGCGTCGGTGTAGGCGTGGCAGTGCCCGGGCGTGCTGATATGCCAGGACAGCACCGTTTGCTGCGGCTCGGCGCGCGGGGTGATGTGCAGCTGCTGGATGCTGTAGGCCTGGGGCAGGGTGTACTGGTAGAGCGTCTCGTGGCGGATTGAAAGAAGCATGGCGTCAGCCTCCGGCCGGGACGAGGAAGTCGCGGCTGACGCAGTTGCCCAGCTCGAAAATCTGG
>JBDSTZ010000221.1:0-7590 GCA_039927975.1 Massilia sp.
GTCGGCCGGCGACTTGACGTCGCACAGCAGCAGGCCGTGGCCGTCGGTCTTGCCGGCGCAGGCGGCGCCGAGGCGCTTGATTTCGCTGGTGTTCTCGTAGGCGTAAAAGCCGCCCAGCAAACGGCGCCGGTGGCTGAACGAGGAGCGCTGGAAGATGTCGACATCGACCGGCGCGTCAGCCACCGGTTTGCCGGCCGTGTCGAGCACCAGCACCTGGAACTTGAGCGAGTCCTTGCTCAGCAACCAGCCGTCCGGCTTGATGCCGATGACGTACTGCGAAGGCCACAGCGGCACCCGGGTCGCCGTGGTCAGCGTCTCGCCGTTGGCGTCCTGGTAGGACATTTCGGCCAGCAGGTTGCGCGGCACGGGAGAGGGCGGCAGCTTGTCGAGGACGACGCGGGCGCTGCCCGTGGCGTCCAGGGTGAGCGACTGGGTGCGCGCGGCCTCCCCGTTGGCGCCGGTCGATTCGCCCTCGACCCATTCGCCTTCGTCCTCGTTGAACCCGCCGCTTTCGCTGACGCTGCCCTCCTTGATGTCGCCGCGCTGGAAGCTGAACTCTTCGTAGTCGGCAAAGCTGATCTCCCTCGGCTCAAGCAGTGTCCACAGCTTCACGGGGGCCAGGCCGGCGCTGCCGCCCGAGAGGTAATTAAGCTGCATGTCGAAGCTGACCGTGGCCGGTTCGATGACGGCGGTTTTCGGGCCGCTCAGCACCGCGCGCATGGTCGGCAGGCGGAACTGCTCGACCCGAAAGCTGCCCGCCTCGCGGCCGCCGATCATCACATCGTATTGTCCGAGCTTGGCATCGGCCGGGATCTGCCATTCGCTGCTGGCGTTGCCGGCGCCATCCCAGGTGAGCGGAAAGGTGATCTTCTCGTTGCTGCCGGCGTGGATCAGATAGCCCTTGTCAGGGATCGTGCTCTCGCTGTCCGTGGTGTTCTTTGGCCGCTTGGCGCCAGCGGCGACCAGGCTGATTCCTTCGACCGTATGGCGCCGCAGGAAGTGCTTCATGTGCGCCGTTTCACCGGCCCGCAGCAGGCTGCGGTCAAATACTGTCGACACGATGCGGGTATCCTCTTCGACGCTGCCGGTGGGCAGATTGAAGCGCCAGGTTTCTATTCCGCGCTGCCAGTTAGACAGCGTGAAGGTGAAGTCGGTTCCGCTGCGCGCGCTGACGAAGTAACTGTCGTTGTTGGCGCAGCGCGACTGCGGCAGTTCGCCGGCGATGCGGGCGATACCGGCGGCGTCGCTCACGCCGCTCCATAACAGTTTGGCGGCGCAGTCGCGCACCGCCACCTTCGCGCCGGCGACCGGTTTGCCGTCGGCGAGAGAGGTGACCCACACCAGCGACGATGCTGCGCCGCGCTTGAAGTGCGCCGCCAGGTTGGTCACCAGCGCGGCGGTGTGCACGTAGGCGGTGCGCTTGGTGGTGATTGCCGCGCCGAGCCTGGGGCTGGCCAGTTCGACCACGTAAAAGCCGGTCTGGCGCAGCGGAATGCCGATCACCTCGAAGGCGCGCGCGCCGCCCGGCTTGGGCAGGCTGAAACGCTCGGTCTTGATTGCCGGGTCGGCGAACAGCGATCTTTCAAGCGAGTCGCCGTACTGGTCGACAGGTTCCCACGGCAGATAATGCTGGTTCGCGCCGGCCAGCTTCTTGAGCCAGGCGATGACGTCCTCGTCCTGGCCGGCGCCGACCCGCACGCTGGCGCCTGTGCTTTGCATGGCGCCGGCCAGTGAGGCTTCGACGTTGCGCACGCTGACCGGCAGCAGGCGGTCGCCGCGCGCTTCTAGGATGCCGAACGGCGCGGTGAACTTGACCAGCGGCGGCTGCGCATCGGTGCGCACGGTCAGCGGAAAGCGCGCCGCGCCGATCAGCGGGCGGCCGGCGTCATCCTTCAAGCCGGCCGGAAGGTGCAGCGTGAAACTCGCCTGTTCGGGGAATGGTCCCTTGAAACTGAGGTCGGCGATGGTGTCGGCGCTGGCGTGGTCCTTGTCGATGGTCGGGCCAACGCGCTTGCCGCCTGGCCCGGCCAGGTAGATCGCTTTGGCGTCGGCCATTGCGATCGGCGCGCTGAAACCGAGCCGCATCGGCAGGAAGGGAATGCAGTTGCCATTCCGCTTGACCCGGTCGCAACTGAATTTGGCGGTAAAGTCGGGCCGCGTGACGAAAGCCAGCACCTGGTCGCTGGTGGTGGCGATGCCGTTCGGCGCGGCGATGCCGGCGCCCCACACCAGCGACATCTTCGCCTTGGCCGGCAAGGTGCGCTGGCACTGCGCCACCACCAGCGGCTGCTGTTCGTTCAGGCCCTTTTTGACCTTGACGGTTGAACCCCAGACCACGCCGCGCGCCATGTAGAACATCGTCAGGTAGTGCTCGACAAAGCTTTTGCGCTGCGCCAGCACGGCCTCGCGCTCGCTGCCGCCGATGATCCGCAGTGGGATTCTCTCGTTGATGCCCTCGGCGCGGCAGTAGGCGTTGGCGCTGATGGTGGCGTCGCTGGCGACGGCGTCGAGCGCCAGCACGAAGATTTGCTGTTCGTCGATCCAGTTGCTGCCTTGGCTGGGAATGCTGCGCATCACCGCCGGGCCGCCGGTCGACATGCTGAAGGCCCGCTCGCCGGTCAGCGCCTGGCCGGCCAGGTCGCGCGCGGCGGGCGCCAGCGTGAAGCGGCAGGCCACCGCAGCGGGCAGGTCACGCTCGAAATCGTAGCTCCAGTTGCGGTCGTCGATCCAGCGGCCGGCGCCTTTTTCAGGGCAGTCGACCTCGAACGGCGGCGCCGAGCGCAGGTCGCCGAAGGGCACCATCGGCGCGCTGAAACGGGCGGTGACCTGGCGTACTTTCTTGACGGTGCCGGTGGGGGAGAATACCTCGACGCTGGTGGCGGCGACGGCGGGAACAAGGCTAAGGGAAAGGCAAATCAGACTAAACAGCTTGATTGAGACGCGCATTGTTTTCGCACCCGGGTGGACGTTTTCTCGAACGCCGCACGATGGGCGTTAGATCAACATTAACACAATGGCAGGAGCAAAAACTTCGGGCTAAAAACTATTTATGCGCGGTCCAGATCGAGGTCGACTTCGAGCTGCTCGAGGGTGCGCGAACGGCCAGCGGCCTTGGCCCGGTACAGGTTTTGGTCGGCGCGCCGCAGCATGTCTTCCAGCGTGTCCTCGCTTGAGGCGCGTACCGCGATGCCGCCGCTGTAGCCGATCAGGTGACCCAGTTCGCGTGGCGCGCTGTCGGCCAGACGGCGCCGCAGGCGCTGGTCGAACGCCATCGCGGCCGCCTGGTCGGCGTGATTCATCAGCACGCAGAATTCCTCGCCGCCGTAGCGGCAGACGACGTCGCCGTCGCGGCATTCGGCCTTGAGCGCGCTGGCGAAAAAGCTCAGCGCGCGGTCGCCGCCCTCGTGGCCGCGGGTGTCGTTGATCTGCTTGAAGTAGTCGAGGTCGAGCATCAGCAGCACCAGCCGATGCTGGTAGCGCACGCTGAGCGCCATGTCGTGGCGGGCCTGGACCAGCCATGCGCGCCGGTTGAACACGCCGGTCAGATCGTCGATCGTGGCCAGGCTTTCGAGCGCGCGCGCCGCCTCGTCGCGATGGGCCAGCAGGATGCCGGCCAGCGACAGCACGGCGGTGACGTTGGCCACCAGCGCGAAGGCGACGTTGACCGGATGCGGCGTCATGAAGTTGGGGAAGTCGGCGGTGTAGAAGGCGCCGAGCACCCCGCGCCAGGCGGTGACGATGGTTTGCGCGGTGAGCGACAGCACCAGCAGCCAGCGCCAGCGGCCGACCGGCGCCAGCGGGCGGCGCCCGAGCGTGATCGCCACCAGCGCCATCTGCAAGGCCAGCAGGCCGTTGGCCCAGCCGACCCGGAACGCGTAGCTGGAGAAGCCGGCGCAGTAACCGGTGGTGAGCAGGACGGTGATGAACATCGGCGTGCGGTTTGGTGCGCCGCGCCCGCACCACAGGTCGAAGGCGTTGGCGTTAAAGGCGACGCCGCCGGCGATGCCGGCCATCGACAGGGTCGACAGCATGCGGTCGAGCAGCGAGCCTGGCGCCGTCAGGCCGGACGCCATCAGCAGCACCCAGCCGCCCGCTTGCAGGGCGACGCCGACCTGCGCGCGATGCGCGGCCTGGTTCACCCGGCCCATCACGGCCGGCAGCGCGACGGCGATCGTCAGCATGCACAGGGTGAGGGCGAAGAGCAGGGAAGCGATATCGATCGGCATGGACGAACACTGGAGAGTCGCGTCCGTGCCGGCGGTGGCGGGAAGCGATGCGGGAAGGTGATCCCGCGCCGCCGAGTATAGCGCACCTGCTTAATTATCGTTGCTGTGTGGATTTTTTTATTGTCAATACGTCCAGCTAAACCTTGTTTTGACAGGCGTGCCTGTCAAGCCGCTTCGATGCGCTTGAGGCGCTGGCCGTGGATGCCCCACAGGCAGTCGACGCCGTCGGCCTGGCCGGCCAGGGCCCAGCCGGTGCCGACTTTCTGCGGCGTCACCGGGCTGCCCAGTTCGAGCGCGAGCTTTTCGGCCCACAGGCCGGCCGCGCCTTTTCCCTTGAATAGCTCGTTGTCGCCGACGAATACGGTGGCTTCGAAAACGGGGAGGGCGAAAATGGTCATGTTGAATACTCGTTCGGTAAGGATGTCAGGAGGGCGGCATTGTTACACACAGCGCCGGTCACAAGGAGGTTCGCAAGGCAAACAGCTCGGGAAACAGCACCACGTCGAGCATCTTGCGCAGGTAGCTCACGCCGGCCGTGCCGCCGGTGCCGGTCTTGAAGCCGATGATCCGCTCCACCGTCGTCACGTGGCGGAAGCGCCAGAAGCGAAACGCGGTCTCCAGATCGACCAGCTTTTCCGCCAGCTCGTACAGCGCCCAGTGATGGTCCGGGTCCTGGTAGACCGCCAGCCACGCCGTCTTGACGCTTTCGTCGTAGCGGGTCGGCAGGGTCCAGTCGGCGGCCAGGCGTTCAGGCGCCAACGCAAAGCCGCTGCGCGCCAGCAGCATGACCGCCTCGTCGTACACCGACGGCGCCTGCAGCTCGCGCGCCAGAATCGCGTGCGCCTCCGGCGTGCTGGCATGCACCGCCAGCAGCGCCGCGTTCTTGTTCCCTAATATAAATTCAAGTTCGCGATACTGGTACGACTGGAAGCCCGACGAGGCGCCCAGGAAAGGACGGATCGCGGTGTACTCGGGCGGCGTCATGGTGGCCAGCACATCCCAGGCGTGCACCAGCTGATCCATGATGCGCGCCACCCTCGCCAGCATCTTGAAGGCCGGAGCCAGCTCGCCCGCGCGCAGATTCTCGCGCACCGCGTGCAGTTCGTGCAGCATCAGCTTGAGCCACAATTCGCTGGTCTGGTGCTGGACGATGAACAGCATCTCGTTGTGATTGGCCGAACGCGGATGCTGCGCCGACAGGATTTGCGCCAGGCCGAGGTAGTCGCCGTAGCTCATCGCCTCGCTGAAATCCATCTTGGCGCCATGCCATTGCGGGTCTTTGTCGTCGGAGTTCATGGCCATCCTCAAGTCACAGCGGCGCGGCTGGCCGTGCTGTCGTAATCGCGCGCGTCCAGTATCTGGCGCAGCGTTTCCACCGCATCCCACACTTCTGCAAAACTGGTGTACAACGGCGTACAACCGAAGCGCATGATGGCCGGCTCGCGATAATCGCCCACCACGCCGCGTGCAATCAGCGCCTGTATGACTGCATAACCGTCAGGATGGCTGAAGCTGACATGGCTGCCGCGCCGTGCGTGTTCGCGCGGCGTCACCAGTTCAAGTCCATTGCCGCCGCAGCGCGCCTCGACCAGCGCGATGAACAGATCGGTCAACGCCAGCGACTTGGCGCGCACCGCCCGCATGTCGGTCTGCTCGAAAATGGCGAGACCGCATTCGACCAGCGCGAGCGAGACGATCGGCTGGGTGCCGCACAAGGCCCGCGCGATGCCGGCGGCCGGCGCGAATTCGGGCGCCATCGCGAACGGCGCCGCGTGGCTCCACCAGCCCGACAGCGGTTGCGCGAACCTGGCCTGCAAGCGCTCGGGCACCCAGATAAAGGCCGGGGCGCCGGGCCCGCCGTTCAGGTATTTGTACGTACAGCCGACCGCCAGATCGGCGCCGTCGGCGTGCAGGTCGAGCGGCACCGCGCCGGCGGAATGGGCCAGGTCCCACACGGCCAGCGCGCCGTGAGCATGCGCGTGCACCGACAGCGCCGCCATGTCGTGCTGATGGCCGCTGCGATAATTGACGTGGGTGAGCATGAGCACCGCGCAGTCGGCGTCGATGGCGCCGAACAGGTCTTCGGGCCGGTCCACCAGCCGCACCGAATAACCTTGGTCCAGCCAGTCGGCCAGCGCCTGTGCCATGTAAATATCGGTCGGGAAGTTGCTGCGTTCCGTGACCAGCACGCGGCGAGCGCGGTCGTCCTGCATGCGCAGCCCCGCCGCCAGCGCCTTGAACACATTGAGCGAGGTGCTGTCGGTGACCACCACTTCACCGGCGCGCGCACCGATCATCGGCGCGATGCGGTCGCCCAGCCGGCGCGGCATGTCGAACCAGCCCGCCTTGTTCCAGCTGCCGACCAGGCCCATGCCCCATTCCTGTTCGATGACGTCGCGCGCGCGTTCGGCCGCGCTGGCCGGGCGTGCGCCGAGCGAATTACCGTTCAGGTAGATCAGCCCTGGCGGCAGGGCGAACTGCGCGCGCAGCGGCGCCAGCGGATCGGCCGCATCGAGCGCCACGCAGTAATCGCGGTCGATGTTCATGCGTGCTCCTTCGCCGGCAGCGCGCGCAGGATCGCCCGCACCGGACTGGCGTCCATGCCGGCCAGCTTGAGCGGCAGGGCGATCAGTTCATAGTCGCCGGCCGGTACCGCGTCGAGCACCACGCCTTCCAAAATCGCGATGCCGTGGCGGCGTACAGCGTGATGCGCGTCCATGGTCTTTGAGTCCTGCGGGTCGAGCGAGGCGGCGTCGGTGCCGATCAGCAGCACGCCGTGGCTGGCCAGCAGGGCGATCGCGGCCGGCGCAATGCCGGCAAAGCTGGCGTCCCACGCATCTTGTGGCGCGCGCGCATAGGTCCGCAGCAGCACGCGCGGCGGCACGCCACCGAGCGCGTGTTCGATGTCGGCCACGCCAACCAGCGGCGTGCCGACGCAATCGATCACGCGGCACGGCCCGATGTAGGGCGCCAGGTCGACCGCGTCGATGCTCTCGCCCTGGCGGTCGAAGTGGGAAGGGGCGTCGGTGTGCGCGCCCAGATGGGTACTCATGCTCATGCGGCTGACATGCGCGGGACAGCCGTCGGCGATTTCCCAGGTCGGCGCGGCCGAGAAGGGGGTGTCGCCGGGCCAGACCGGGAGCGCAGCCGAGATCGTCGGGCTGATGTCCCAGATGGGAAGGAGGGTCATGCTTAACCTTTTTGTAAGCTTGCACAAGGGGCGTCGCGGTGGCAACCCTGTGCTGTGGTCTAATTTGTCCGGACACCTCAATAGGTGGAAAATCCACCACCTGAGGAGTATGACATGGCAAAACACCGAAAAACGTTCGACACCAGCCTGAAGCTGGAAGTCGTCCGGATGATT
>JBDSTZ010000222.1:0-4837 GCA_039927975.1 Massilia sp.
CAGCCTGGCCCTCGGCCTGACCGCTCTGCTGAGCGGCGCCGGCCTCGCCAGCGCTGGCGAACACGGCGCCGCCGTGTCGGCGGCGGCCAAGGGCAAGCACAAGCAGGTGTGCCAGGAATGCGCCAAAGTGGTCAGCATCAACGTGACCGAGAAAAAAGGCGAGAGCAACGCGGTCGGCCTGATCGCCGGCGGTGCGGCCGGTGCGCTGCTGGGCCATCAGGTTGGCGGCGGCACCGGACGCGACGTGGCGACTATCGCCGGCGCGGTCGGCGGCGCCTACGCGGGCAAGAAAATCCAGGAACAGGCCAACACCAGCAAGGTGTGGAACGTCCACGTCAAGTATGACAACGGCCAGCAAGGCAGCTTTGCCTTCGACCGCGACCCCGGCTTGCGTAACGGCGACCTGGTGCGCAATGAAGGCGGTGCGCTGGCGCGCCGTTAAGCCGCGGCGGATCTCGGCCATGGGCCCTTCGGTGCAGACCGAAGGGCCTTTTTTGTTGGGCGGGCGCCGATCGCCGACGCGCTTCAGAACTGCTTTTTCATCAGCTCCAGGAAGCCCTTCAACACCGGCGAGTCATTGTCGCGGCGCCAGGCCAGGCCTGTCTCGACCTGCGGGCTCACTTGCGCCAGCGGCCGGTATTCAACGCCCGGTCGGCGCAGATTGCCCACCGATCGCGGCACCAGCGCGATTCCCATCCCGGCCGAGACCAGGCTGACAATCGTCTGCATCTGGATCGCTTCCTGCCCGATCAGCGGCGTGATGCCGGCCGCGTGGAACACCGCGAGGATGGCGTCGTACAGGCCGGGCGCGATCGCGCGCGGGAAGATGATTAGCGGCAGCGGCGGCAGCGCCGCCAGCTGCGCCTTGTGCTTGCCGCGCAGCTCGGGCAAGCCGGCCGGCGAGGCGAGGATCAATGGTTCGTTCAGCACCGGCAGGTAGTCGAGCTGGGCTCGCGCCTTGTCCGGCAACGGCGGGATCAACAGGCCAGCGTCGATGCGCCCTTCGAGCAGTTCGTCCAGCTGCAGGTCGGACGTCGCTTCGCGCAGCGTGATCTGGACCTGCGGATAGGCAGCCCGATACGCGCGCAGGAACGGCGGCAGCACGCTGTAATCGGCCGACGAGACAAAGGCGAGCACCAGCTTGCCGGTCTCGCCGAAGGCCGCGCGCCGCACCAGAGCGGGCAGCTCGCCGGCCTGGACCAGCAGTCGGCGCGCTTCCGGCAGCAGCGCGGCGCCGGCCGCCGTCAGCGCCACGCCGCGCCGGTTGCGGTCGAACAGCGCGGCCCCAAACATGTCTTCGAGCGCGAGGATGGCTTGCGACAGCGGCGGCTGTGTCATATGCAGACGCAGCGCCGCGCGGCCGAAGTGCAGCTCCTCGGCGACGGTGACAAAGTAACGCAGCTGACGCAATTCGATGTTGGCGCTCATGGTCCTGTGATATTCAAAACGACTTACAGACCATTAAATCATATATTTGACAACTGGTGGTGGATGCGGCACCCTGATGCTCCCATCAAGTACGCTGTCCCAGGAGACCTTCATGCCGACCTATCGTTCCCATACCACCACCCAAGGCCGCAACATGGCCGGCGCGCGCGCGCTGTGGCGCGCCACCGGCATGAAGGACGGCGACTTCGACAAGCCGATCATCGCGGTGGTGAACTCCTTCACCCAGTTCGTGCCCGGCCACGTGCACTTGAAGGACCTGGGACAGCTGGTCGCGCGCGAGATCGAGGCGTCGGGCGGCGTCGCCAAGGAATTCAACACCATCGCGGTCGACGACGGCATCGCCATGGGCCACGGCGGCATGCTCTACTCGCTGCCTTCGCGCGACCTGATCGCCGACTCGGTCGAATACATGGTCAACGCGCACTGCGCCGACGCCATGGTCTGCATCTCGAACTGCGACAAGATCACGCCCGGCATGCTGATGGCCGCGATGCGCCTGAACATTCCGGTGGTGTTCATCTCGGGCGGCCCGATGGAAGCGGGCAAAGTCGTCAAGGTCGTCAACAACGAGCGCAAGATCATCAAGCTCGATCTGGTCGACGCCATGATCAAGGCCGGCGACTCGTCGGTGTCGGACGCCGACGTGGCCGAAATCGAACGTTCGGCCTGCCCGACCTGCGGTTCCTGCTCCGGCATGTTCACCGCCAATTCGATGAACTGCCTGACCGAGGCGCTGGGCCTGGCCCTGCCAGGCAACGGCACCATCGTCGCCACCCACTCGGACCGCAAGGAGCTGTTCCTGAAAGCCGGCCGCCTGATCGTCGAACTGGCCAAGCGCCACTACGAGCAGGACGACTACTCGGTCCTGCCGCGCAGTATCGCCAGCAAGGCGGCGTTCGAAAACGCGATGGCGCTCGACGTCTCGATGGGTGGCTCGACCAACACCGTGCTGCACCTGCTGGCCGCCGCCCACGAGGCGGAAGTCGAATTCAAGATGGCCGACATCGACCGCATCTCGCGCATCGTGCCCTGCCTGTGCAAGGTCGCGCCGATGACCGACAAGTACCACATCGAGGACGTGCACCGCGCCGGCGGCATCATGTCGATCCTCGGCGAACTGGCGCGCGCGGGCTTGCTCGACACGTCGCTGCCGACGATCCACAGCCCGACCATGGGCGAGGCGATCGAGAAGTACGATATCGCGCGCAGCGACGACCAGGCGGTCCATCAGCTGTTCCGCGCGGCGCCTGGCGGCGTGCCGACCCAGACGGCGTTTTCGCAGTCCGAGCGTTTCGCCTCGAACGACCTCGATCGCAGCGCCGGCTGCATCCGCGACCGCGCCCACGCGTATTCGCAGGATGGCGGCCTGGCTGTCTTGTACGGCAACATCGCCGAGAAGGGCTGCATCGTCAAGACGGCCGGCGTCGATGAAAGCATTCTCAAGTTCTCCGGCAAGGCGCGCGTGTTCGAGAGCCAGGACGCGGCGGTCGAGGCGATTCTCGGCGACACCGTGCACGCCGGCGACGTCGTCATCATCCGCTACGAAGGTCCGAAAGGCGGCCCGGGCATGCAGGAGATGCTGTATCCAACCTCGTACATCAAGTCGAAGGGTCTGGGCAAGGCCTGCGCGCTGTTTACCGACGGCCGCTTCTCGGGCGGTTCCTCGGGTCTGGTGATCGGCCACGCTTCGCCGGAAGCGGCCGAAGGCGGCGCCATCGGGCTGGTTGAAGAAGGCGACATGATCGACATCGACATCCCGGAGCGCACCATCAACCTGCGCGTGAGTACCGAAGTGCTGGCGCACCGCCGCGCCACGATGGAAGAACGCGCCGACGCCTGGCAACCGGTGAACCGCGAGCGCGTCGTCTCGCAGGCGCTGCGAGCATACGCCGCGCTGACCACCTCGGCCGACCGCGGCGCGGTGCGCGATCTGTCGCAACTGAAGCGCTGATTAAGCTTTAACCCGGGCGCCGGCAGCGGCGCCGCCGGCATCAGGGTCCATGACCGCCACCGCGCTCATGGACTTTTTTTCGTCAGTGCGCCTCCCACGCGTCGATACGCGCGGGGCGGCGCGGCGACTACATCCTGAATGACAATCCCACGGTCCAGCTTAAGTCGGGCGTACGCCGATTCAGGCCGTGCGAGACGGCGGCGTCGATCTGGCAGCTGCGACTGAGCAGGTAGGCCACCCCGGTATCGAAGGACAAGGTCGAGCCGCCGTTGCGCGCGCGCGTGATCTGCGGCGCCGCCACCTCGACGAAGCTGCGCAGGTGTTCATTCCAGGATTTGTCCAGCACCACGCCGAGCAAGGCGTTGGTGTAGCGCTGACCCTCGGCGTTCTTTTCCCACGACAGGCCCGGCATCACGCCCAGCGACATCTCGGCCGGCAGGTCCCACTCGGCCGCCAGGTGCAGCGAAGGGCGGATACCGTCGCCGCGAAACGACGCCGAGCCGGTGTCGAGATCGGCGTTGACAATCACGCCGAGCGAGGGCGCGTTGCCGGCCGCGTCGAGTGTATGCCATTTCACGCCAAGCGATGAATCGGCGTAACCGCTTTCCCGCGTGTGCATCGCGGCGCCCGGGCCGTCGGTGCGCTGGTGCAGCCAGCCGTCGGTCTCGACCCGCAGCTCGAGCGCATCGCTGACACCGAAGCGCAGCAGCACGGGCGTCGAGGAGAGGCGCGACCTGACACCATCGGCCGTGCCGCGCTCGCTCGCGAAGCCGGTTTCGACCTGCACGTGCCCGCGCCCGACGACGTCGCTAGAATCGACGAAGTCGGGGCGGTCGGGGTTGATGGTGTCATCGGCCGCGTGGGCGGGATGCAGCGGCAGCAGCAGCATCGACGACAGCGCCAACGGCAGCCAGTGAGAAAAAGGCGATGTGCTCGCCCTGGTGGTGCGTGAAATTGTCATGTGCGCTCTCCGGTTGGACCGAGTGTAAGCGAGCGCACCGTGTAATTCCAGCTCCACACGAAAAAAGCCCGAAGGAGCCCTAGAACTGCGCCTCGTCGAGCGCCAGCACGGCGCCGCTGCCATCGACGATCGCGCTGGCCATCCCGCTCGCCTGCGACAGCAGGTGGTCGGCGAAAAAGCGCGCGGTGACGATCTTCGCTTGCAGGAAGGCGGCGTCGCCCTGCCCCGCGTCGAGCATGCGCTGGGCCGCCAGCGCGGCGCGGCCCATCTGCCAGCCGCCCAGCACGATGCCGGCCAGTTTCAGGTAAGGCACGCTGCCGGCGAACACGCCCTTGATGTCGGACTTGATATTGGCCAGCACATAGCCGACCACCGCGTCGAGCGCGGCGCTGCCGTCGGCCAGGCGGCGTCCGATCGCTTGCAGGTCGGGCTGGTCTTGCGCGGCCAGCTGCGCCTCGGTGGCGCGCACCAGGGCG
>JBDSTZ010000223.1:0-7619 GCA_039927975.1 Massilia sp.
AAAAAGTGGACGATGCCGATCCGGGACTGGAAAGCCGCACTGAACCGCTTCGCCATCCAGTTTGAAGACCGGCTTCCGCAGACTTAAACGAAAACCCGTTTACACAGAATTCGGTACACCCCCGAAAACAGTGCTGACAATTGGTTATTTCGACCGACTTGGAGCGCCTCGGCTGTCCTAACCTCAACTACTCGAACCGCCCGGTGCGGACCCGCATGCCGGGTGGTGTGGCAGGGGCGCGGTCCATATAGGCCGCCCCCTATGCCGATTGTCAGTGGCGATGGCCGTCGCGTGCGCGGCCATCATGCCAATCTGACTGGCTTACTTGATCACGTCCAGCTTGGTACGCACCGGACCCTTGTACGTGAACAGTGTCAGCGCGCCATCCTTGATGTCGCCCTTGTCGTCGAACTGGATCGGACCGGTCACGCCCTGATACTTGATCTTCTTAAGTTCAGGCAAGTACTTGGCCGGCTCGGCCGACTTGGCGTTCTGCATGGCGGTGGCCATCACCATCACAGCGTCATACACATACGGCGCATACAGCTGCACTTCCACCCCATACTTCTTCTTGAAGCGCGTGCGGAAATCGGCCAGCACTTTTTCCTGCTCGCCCTTCACACCGCCCGCTTCGGCGCAATAAACTTTGCCGTCGCCAATCGCCTCGCCCGCGCGCGCGCCGAGCGCCTCGGTGCAGATGCCGTCTCCGCCCATGAACTTGGCATCGATGCCGAGCGCCTTGGCCTGCTTGAGCATCGGGCCGGCCACCGAATCCATGCCGCCGAAGAAGATCAGGTCCGGCTTCTTGTTCTTGATCGAGGTGAGGATGGCGGTGAAATCGGTCGCGTTAGCGTTGGTAAATTCCTTGCCGACGATCTTCACGCCCGGCGCCTTCGCACCCTTGACGAACTCGTCCGCCACGCCTTGGCCGTAGGCGGTGCGGTCGTCGATCACCGCGATGTTCTTGGCCTTCAGATTGGTGACTGCATACTTGCCCAGCGTGCTGCCGAGCTTGTTGTCATTGGCCACCACGCGGAATGCCGTGTTGAAGCCTTGCTTGGTGTACTGCGGCGTAGTCGCCGATGGCGAAATCTGTGGAATGCCGGCATCGAAATAGATCTTCGAGGCAGGCACCGTGGTGCCCGAATTGAGGTGGCCGATCACCCCGTTGACCTTGGCGTCGACCAGCTTCTGCGCGACCGCCGTGCCTTGCTTCGGATCGGCGCCGTCGTCTTCGGCCAGCAACTGCAGCGTGACCTTTTTGCCATTGATCGTGAAACCCTTGGCATTCAATTCGTCGATCGCCATCTTGGCGCCATTTTCATTGTCCTTGCCCAGATGCGCGCTGGCGCCCGAAACAGGGCCGACGTGGCCGATCTTGACGACTTCCTGCGCACCGGCACTGCCGGCGAAAGCCAGGGCGAGAGCCAATGGAATGATCTTGGTCGTGAACTGCATGTGGATTCTCCAGAGGGATTGATAAGGACAGCGCCTGACGCCGCCATAAGATTTGCTTGTGCAAAAGGTACAACAAATACGGGAGCACGCAAAGGGGTAAACGCGCGCGGCCGTAGTAGCGTGGACCAAGGCCGCACAATGACACGCCGATTTTGTAAGCAGTTGAAAGCGTAGCTAGTTAAAGTGAAAGCGCAAGCAGTGAAAGTTCGGAGGGCCGCATTCGTCACGTCATTCCCTCGCAGGAGGGAATCCATAGCGCGCCAAAACCAAAGCACCACGTCCGCCAGCCCGCGCCCCTATTTCTTCAGCGTCTGCAAATGCGCAATCTCCTGCGCCACGGCGCGCAGCACCACCTGCTCGATGGTCTGCTGCAAGCCCTTGCCGATCTCTTCGGTGAGCCCGTCCAGCGTGCGCTGCATCACCGCCTCCATGCTGTCGCGCAAGCGCTGCTCAAGCACGAAATCGACCCGCCCTTGCAACTGCTGCAAGATACGCTCAGACAAGCGGCGTTCGAGCAGATTCCATTCCGGCTCGGTCCAGCTGGCCACCGCGCGTGCCTCCAGATCGGCGCTGGTCTCATCCTGCGGCGCCGGCACGGACCCAACGCCCGCGTCCACCTTCTCCTGAAAAACTTCCGTCAGCAAGGGAATGCTGGCGTCGAATGCCGACTGTTGGCTCATGCCTGTCCTGCCACGAAGTGGGTGAGTGGATACTTCTGCTGCTTGTAGGCCACGTAGCGCTGACGCCCGGCTGCGGCGTCCTCGGTGTCCGTGGAAATGATTTCAAATACCCGCGCAAAGCGCTCGAAGCCGGCCGGCGTGCGCCGCGTCAGATTGACCAGCATGTCGAAATGCGGCAGCGCCGCCTCCTCGCTGGCGGTGACGATGATCGGCGTCTGCGCCGCCAGCGGATCGCCCGCCATCACGTGCGGCAAAAAATCGGTGTCCGACAAGGTCCACAGCGCCTGGTCGAGCGCGGCGGCCTGGGCCTCGTCTTCGGCCAGCAACACCACCTGGCCACGGCTGCCGTACGCCTTGCGCGCCAGCCGGCATGCATAGCCGAGCTTGTCGCTGATATTGGTGTGGAAGTCGATCCGCGTCATCGCTGCGCTCAAAACTGAAAGCCTGGCGGCGCGTTGTCGTTCTTCGGTGGCGGCGGTGGCGGTGGCGCCGCCTGGCGCACCAGCGGCCGTTCCGGCGCCGCCGCCTTGATCGGTGCCAGCTGTTCAGGCTGGGCTTGACGATAGCCGGCCGGCAGCATCGCGGTGGCCGGGTACTCGGCGTCGCTGAGCGCCTGATTCCAGAGAAACTCCTCGAAGCCGACCAGCTTGCGTCCGCCGACCGTCATCTGCGGCAGTGTCGCCTCGTTGGTGATGGCCTTCAACTTGGCCAGATCCTCGTTCGAGCTGACCGTCTTTTCCGAAAACGGAATGCCGCGCTTTTGCAGCAATTGGCGGCCCAGCTTGCACGAATCGCAGTCGGTCATCGTGTACAGGGTGACCGGGCTGTTGCGCGCCGCCTGCGCCAGCGCGTAGGGCAGGGGCGCCCCGCCGCCGGGCCCGCCTGCGGCCCTGACCTCCTGCGTCTTCTTGGCGTCGGCCGGCGGCGGACTGTCGCCGAAATGCACCACGCCCTTGGCATCGGTCCACTTGTACATTTGCGCGCTGGCGCCGCCAGCGCACAACAGCAAGCCCAAGCCGGCCGCCACCGCAATCACATTCCGCTTCATAATTCCCGCCCTCAGATCAAATCAGATCAGGATGCCATGCCGCTGTGACGCAGCAGGGCATCGATGCTCGGTTCGCGGCCGCGGAAGGCCTTGAACGATTCCAGCGCCGGACGCGAACCGCCCACCGCCAGGATTTCTTTCTGAAAGCGCTTGCCGGCATCGACCGATTGCTCGCCGCCGCCAGCCGCCACCGCCTCCTCGAAAGCCGCATAGGCATCGGCCGACAACACCTCCGCCCACTTGTAGCTATAGTAACCGGCAGCATACCCACCGGCAAATATATGCCCGAAGGAATGCTGGAAGCGGTTGAAGGCGGGCGGCATCATCACCGAGAACTTCTGCCGCACATCGTTGATCAATTCCTGCACCGTCTGTTGGCTGGCCGGGTCGAAGTCGTAGTGCAAATGCATGTCGATCAGCGAAAACTCCACCTGGCGCAGGGTCTGCATGCCCGACTGGAAGTTCTTCGCCGCCAGCATCTTCTCGTACAGCGCGCGCGGCAGCGGCTCGCCGGTTTTCACGTGCGACGTCAATTCTTGCAGCACTTCCCATTCCCAGCAGAAGTTCTCCATGAATTGCGACGGCAGCTCGACCGCGTCCCACTCCACCCCGGAAATGCCCGACACCGCGATCTCGTCGACCTCGGTCAGCATGTGATGCAAGCCGTGGCCGAATTCGTGGAACAGCGTGGTCACTTCGTCATGCGTAAACAGCGACGGTTGCAGCTTGCCGTCGACCGTGGCCGGCGGCGTGAAATTGCAGGTCAGATAGGCGACCGGGGTCTGCAGCGCGCCGCCCGTGGTCAGGCGCCGTCCGCGCGCGTCGTCCATCCAGGCGCCGCCGCCCTTGCCACTGCGCGCATACAGGTCGAGGTAGAACTGGCCGACCAGCTTGCCGTCGCGCTCGATGCGGAAGAATCGCACATCGGGATGCCAGACCGGCGCCTCGTCGGCCTTGATCGCCACCGAGAACAGGCGCTCGACCAGGCGGAACAACCCGCCCACCACCGTCGGCTCGGGAAAGTATTCCTTCACCTCCTGGGCCGAGAAGGCGTAGCGCTGCTCGCGCAGCTTTTCCGACGCGTAAGCCACGTCCCAGGCTTGCAGTTCGTCGATGCCGAGCTGGTCTTTGGCGAACGCCCGCAGTTCGGCCAGGTCTTTCTCGGCGTACGGACGGGCGCGGCGCGCCAGGTCTTCGAGGAATTCGATCACGTGCTCGGGACTCTGGGCCATCTTCGGCACCAGCGACACCTCGGCAAAGTTGCGGTAGTCGAGCAGCTTGGCTTCCTCGTCGCGCAGCTTCAACAGGCTGGCGATGTTGCTGGTGTTATCCCATTTCTCCAGCTCGCTGAACACCGTGCCCATTTCCGACGCCTTGGTCGCGCTGGCCCGGTAGATCGTCTCGCGCAGGCTGCGCTTGTCGCCAAACTGCAGGATCGGAAAGTAGGAAGGAAAGTGCAGGGTGAACTGCCAGCCCGTCTTGCCGTCGGCCTCGGCGGCGGCGCGCGCGGCCTGCTTGGCGTCGTCCGGCAAGCCGGCCAGGTCGGCCTCGTCCTCGACCAGCAGCTTGTAGTCGTTGGTCGCGTCGAGCACGTTTTCCGAGAAGCGCGTCGACACGCTGGCGTGCTGTTCCTGAATCTCGGCGAAGCGCGCCTTGCGTTCCGGCGGCAGCTCGGCGCCGCCCAGGCGGAAGTCGCGCAGCGCGTTCTCGATGATCCGCTTGCGCGCCGGCGCCGGCGCCAGCGCGACGTAGTCGGGATTGGCCTTGAGCGCCTTGTACTTGTCGAACAGCGCCTCGTTCTGCGACAGCGCGGTCCAGAATTCGGTCACCTTCGGCTGGTTCTCGTTGTAGACCGCACGCAGCTCGGGCGTATCGACCACGTGGTTGAGGTGGTTGATCACGCCCCAGGCGCGCCCCAGCCGCTCGGTCGCTTCCTCGAGCGGCACCACGAAGTTGTCCCAGCTGATCTGCTGGCTCGGCGCGGCCAATGCCTCGACCACCTTGCTCGCCTCGGCGATCAACTGGTCGATCGCCGGCGTCACGTGGTCCGGCTTGATCGCGTCAAAGCGCGGCAAGTCCGAAAAATCGAGCAGGGGATTGTCGCTATCCGTCTTCAGGGTGTCGGTATTCATGAGCCTCATTCCTTGCATTGAATCGTTCGTGAAAATAGTGCCGAACATATGCGGCGCGGCTTCCGACCCGCCGACGCCCGGCGCCGGCCTGGTGCTTGCCCGGCCTGGCGCGGCGTTGGGTGGCGTGTTCGCCCGGCTTAGCGTTCGGCCGCCTGCACCGTGTTCATCAGCAGCATCGTGATCGTCATCGGTCCCACCCCGCCTGGCACAGGCGTGATGTGAGCGGCCACTTCGCGCACGCCGGCAAAGTCGACGTCGCCGCACAGCTTGCCGTTGTCGTCGCGGTTCATGCCCACATCGATCACGATCGCGCCCGGCTTGACCATGTCGGCCGTCAGGGTATTCCGGCGCCCGACGGCGGCCACCACCACGTCGGCCTGGCGGGTGTGATAGCCCAGGTCCGGCGTCGCGCTATGGCATATGGTCACGGTGGCGTTCGCTTGCAAGAGCAACAGCGCCATTGGTTTGCCGACCGTGTTGCTGCGGCCGATCACCACCGCGTGCTTGCCGCGCAAATCGACCCCGGTCGATTCGATCAGGCTCATGCAGCCGTACGGCGTGCAGGGGCGGAAACCGGCGAGCCCGGTCATCAGTTCGCCGGCCGACAGCACCGAATAACCATCCACATCCTTGGAAGTCGAAATCGCCTCGATCACCTTGTGTGGGTTGATGTGACGCGGCAAGGGCATCTGCACCAAAATTCCGTGGATCGCCGGGTCAGCATTTAAGGCCGCGATGCGGTCTAACAGAGAAGCCTCGCTCAAGTCGGCGTCATATTTTTCCAGGACCGAATGAAAACCGACATCGGCGCACGCCTTGACCTTGTTGCGCACATAGACCTGGCTGGCCGGGTCTTCGCCGACCAGGATCACGGCGAGGCCGGGTTGCTTGCCCTTGGCGGTCAGCGCGGCGGCGCGCTCGCGGATCTCGGCGCGCAGTTGTTGGGAAAGGAGAACTCCATCGATCAGTTGAGCGGACATGGTTATTTAGCTAAGAGCGGAAGAAAGACAGATTATAAAGCGCGGCGGCGGCGGCGCGGGGTTTGGCGGGGTAAATATGGGTGCCCGGTTCGCCATGGACGATCCAGCTCCGTGATAGATCGTGGTCCCCGATCCGCCAAATTCTCGTCGTTCCCGCGCAGGCGGGAACCTATAGCACTACTGATCAAAGAAGGCATGGATTCCCGCCTGCGCGGGAACGACAGAGGATTTTGGCTTGAGCGGGAACGACAGGTGTTCCCGCCTGCGCCGTAACGACAGGAACGAATAAAACCCATGTGGCATCGGTTTCAAATCCCATAATACGAAACGTCATATCGTAATTTGAAATTAAGTAAAACTACTGATAGAATCGCCAACACGACAGCTTTGTAATAGTAAATAATCAGCAAAACCATCGCCGCCGGTCATTGGATCGCGCGCCAACCAAAGGAGACGCATTAATGTCAGCTCAACTTGATCAGTTGACGGCCCAGGCCGCCAATGACCCGGATTCCCTCGAAACCAAAGAATGGCTCGAAGCGCTCGAAGCCGTCATCGAAAACGAAGGGACCGACCGCGCACACTACCTGATGGAGCGCATGGTTGACCTGGCCCGTCGCCGCGGCGCCCACATCCCATTCTCCAGCAACACCGCCTACGTCAACACCATCCCGGCCCACCTCGAAGCCCACTGTCCGGGCAACCTCGAATTCGAAGAACGCCTGCGCTCGTGGATGCGCTGGAACGCGATGGCGATGGTCGTCAAGGCCAACCGCGTCGACGGCGACCTCGGTGGCCACATCTCCAGCTTCGCCTCGCTGGCCAACATGTTCGGCATCGGCTTCAACCACTTCTGGCACGCCCCGACCGAAGACCACGGCGGCGACCTGCTCTACCTCCAGGGCCATTCCTCGCCAGGCGTCTACGCCCGCGCCTTCATGGAAGGCCGCATCTCCGAAGAGCAGATGCTCAACTTCCGCCGCGAAGTCGACGGCAACGGCCTGTCGTCCTACCCGCATCCTAAACTGATGCCGACCTTCTGGCAGTTCCCGACCGTCTCGATGGGCCTCGGCCCGCTGATGGCCATCTACCAGGCCCGCTTCCTCAAGTACCTGCACGCCCGCAAGATCGCCGACACCGCCAACCGCAAGGTCTGGGTCTTCTGCGGCGACGGCGAGATGGACGAGCCGGAATCGATGGGCGCGATCGGCATGGCCGCCCGCGAACAGCTCGACAACCTGGTCCTGATCGTCAACTGCAACCTGCAGCGCCTCGACGGCCCTGTGCGCGGCAACGGCAAGATCATCCAGGAACTCGAAGC
>JBDSTZ010000224.1:0-11750 GCA_039927975.1 Massilia sp.
GGTGGAAAGCAGTCTCGATCCGAGCGAAACGGTGGTTGCGCCGCCTGCGAGCGGGCCGGCAGTGATGTCCGCAGCTGCGCCGGCATCTGAGCCGGCGCCGGCAGTCTCGCCGATCACCGGCGAGCCGCTGGTGGGGGCTGTCGCCAAGCCTGAAGCGAAGCGTGCGCCGCCATCGGAGCTGGCAAGTTATAAACTGTTGATCAAGCCCTGGGGCACTGTGTATGTGGACGGCAAGGAGCGCGGGGTCAGCCCGCCGCTCAAGAAGCTCACGCTCGCACCCGGCAAGCATAAAATCCGCGTCGTCAATCCGAGTTTTCCGGAATATGTGACGAACGTCGAACTTGAGAAAAACAAGAGCGGTACGATTGAACACGACTTCTCGGCCGCTCATCGATAACACCGCAAGGACTGACTATGATTTTGACTAACCGATTCGCTCCCCTCGCCGGCCTGCTGGCGGCCGCGCTGCTCGCCGGCTGCGCCCACACGCCGTTCGGCGGCGGCAAGGAGACGCCCGGCAGCCATCCGCGCGCAGACGCGGTCGCGCCGTCCGATCCGGCGCAGATCGCCCTCAAGGAAGGGCTGGACGCGTACAACAATGGCGACTACAACGGCGCCATCAAGAAGCTGGCCGCTCCCGATATCGCCAAAGGTTCGAAGGCGATCCAGCTGAGCGCACTGAAATACACGGCATTCAGCTATTGCGTTACGTCGCGTCCGGTGCCTTGCCGGCAGCAGTTCGACAAGGCGCTCAAGCTTGATCCTGGGTTTGAACTGGAAGCGGGGGAAAACGGCCATCCCTTGTGGGGGCCGGTTTTTGCGAAGGCCAAGAAGGCGAAGTAGGCTTGAGGGCATTGCCTCACTGAGGTCTTCGCCGTTCAGCCAGAAATCCGTCCGTTGCGCGCTTCGGTGCTATGGGTCCCCGCCTGCGCGCGGACGACGGGATGCACATTCCCCCGGCGCGGGGACAACGACAACGAGGCGCTGGCAGCGGCCTTGGCATCATGTCATCATGAGCGAACTTCGTTCATTCAGGCTCCGATGACATCGACTTCGCATACCGTTCTTGTGCTTGGCGGTTACGGCTTTTTTGGCGGCCGGATTTGCACCGCCCTCGCCCGGCACACCAACATCCGCCTCCTGATCGGCGGCCGCAGTCTGGCACAGGCACAGGCGCTGGCGGCATCGCTTTCATTGCCACCCTCCCAGGCCGTCTCGATCGACGCCAACGGCGCCGACCTCGCGCAGCGGCTTGCCACGCTCGGCGTCGATACCGTGATCCATACCGCCGGCCCGTTCCAGGGCCAGGACTATGCCGTGGCCCGCGCGGCGATCACGGCCGGCGCCAATTACATCGACCTGGCCGACGGCCGGGATTTTGTGGCCGGCATCGGCGAACTTGACGCGCTGGCGCGCGAGCGCGGCGTGTTCGTCACCAGCGGCGCCAGCTCCCTGCCCGCGCTGTCCTCGGCCGTCGTCGACCGCTACCTCGGGCGCTTCCAACGGCTCGAGATCGTCCGCAGCGGCATCGGCTCGGGCGCCCGCGCGCCGGGGCTGGCCACCATGCGCGGGGTGTTCAGCGATTGCGGCAAGCCGTTCATGCGCCTGACAGGCGGCCGGCAGCAGACCACCCACGGCTGGCTAGACCTGCATCGCTACCGGTTTCCGGCGCCGGTCGGCACACGCCTGCTGGGCAGCTGCGATGTACCCGATCTGGCGCTGTTTCCCGCCCGTTATCCCGATCTGCACACGGTGAGTTTTCATGCCGGCTTTGCCAGCGCGCCCGGCCACCTCGGCATCTGGTTCATGTCGCAGCTGGCGCGCCTCGGCCTGATTGCCAGCCTGACCCCACTGGTCACGCCGCTGCACACCGTGAGCCAGAAGCTGGAACGCTTCATGAGCGACAAGGGCGGCATGTTCGTGACGATGGAGGGCGTCGGCGCCGATGGCCAGGCGCTCAAGCTGGCGTGGCATGTGCTGGCGGCGCAAAACCACGGCCCGCATATTCCCTGCGGCGCCTCGATCGCGCTGGCGAAGAAGCTCGCGCGCGGCGATCCGCTGCCGCACGGCGCTATGCCGTGCATGGGGCTGGTGACGGTCGAGGAATACCTGGCCGCGCTCGATGGTTACGACGTGCGCGAGGTGACCTGACGACGCCTGACGCCGCCTGGCCGTCGTAAAACTGCAGGCGAAAAAAAACACGGCGCTTGATGGCTGCCGTGTTTTTCGCAAGCCGGCACGAAGCGGCCGGCCCGGTGTTTCTTAGTTGCGCACGACGCGCTTGTACTCGTTGGTGCGGGTGTCGATTTCGATGACGTCGTCCTGGCTCACGAACAGCGGCACTTGCACGCTGTGGCGATACTTCTCGATGGCGTTCTCGATCTTGGCTTCTTTCAGGACGTTGCCCGAAGTGTTGCCCTTGACCGCTGGCTCCGAGTAGGCGATCTGGCGCTGGATCGTGGTTGGCAGTTCAACCGAGATGGCTTTCTCGTTGTAGAACACGGCTTCGCATTCCATGCCGTCCTTCAGGTAGTTCAGCGCTTCGCCCAGGTTCTCTTCTTCGATTTCATACTGGTTGTATTCGGTGTCCATGAAAACGAACAGCGGATCGGCGAAGTACGAGTAGGTCACCGGCTTCTTGTCGAGCACAACGACGTCGAACTTGTCGTCGCCGCGGAACACGTTTTCCAGTGGGCTGTTCGTCAGAAGATTTTTCATCTTCCACTTGTAGGTGAAGCCCGTGCGGCTCGAACCGTTGACATCGGAACGCAACACGATCATTGGCTTGGAGTCGACCATAATGATGTTGCCAACACGAATTTCTTTTGCAGGTTTCATAGGGAATGTACGTAAAAAGTGGGTTGCATGAAAATCATCTGTCGCCTGCGGGCCTAACGCCGTAAGCGCACGTTTGATCGATTAAAGAATACGGTAGAAATTAACCGCGCATTATACCTTACTTTGGCGCGCGGACTCCCTCAGCGAGCTGGCAAACTTCAAGAGGTTACCGGCCAAATCACCGTGATCGACCATCTCTGCGCGCCATTGCGTGGCTCTTTTTTCAATTGCCGGCAGGTCGGCGTGCAATTGACGCCATGCGGCGCCCCAATCCACGCCTTGCGCCGGTGCGCCATTGAATGCCATCGAAAATTGCTGGAGGCTGTCGATGGCGGGGACGAAACGATCGAGAAACGCCCGCAGCTTTTTGTGGTGCAGGTTTTCATCCTGCGGGTAAATGTGCCAGACGAATGGCTTGGCGGCCCATTGCGCGCGCACGATGGAATCCTCGCCGCGCACGATATTGACCTCGCAGGACCACAACAGCTTGTCGTAATCGGGTTGCGGCACGAAAGGGATCACGCGCACGGTGAGCGAACCTTGCGTGCCGGCGGCGCCTGCATTTGCCGGGGCGCCAATGAAGGCCGCCACCGCTTCCGTGGCCACGCCCTCGGGCACCAGGCAAGTCATGGGACTCTCCTCTTCCCGCCACACGCTGAACAATTCCGGCACCGGCGCGTGGGGGTAGCAGAACAGCGATATCGTGAACGCTGCCGCCTCCGCCGCCGTGACGCCCAGCCGTGCGAGGAAGGCCGCACGCGCCGAAGGATCGGCCAGAAACTGCTCGCGCTGCGCCTCGAGCGCGGCTTCGCGCAGCAGGCCGCCGGTTTTGCTCGTAAAGCCGGGGAAGAAAAAATGTTTGGTAATCGGCAGGCGCGGATGCGAGGACGGCAAAGTGTGACAACCTTCGACCCATTCCTCCGCGCTCATGCCTTCAAGGTTGAGCCAGACCGGACGCGGCGTGCACTGCGCCATTGCGGCGATATAGCCTTCCGGGATATCGCAGCCGAAAAACTCGATGACGATATCGGCGATGTCGCTGGTCGAAAAGACGCCGTCCTGATTGGCCCAGTGGCGCACGGTGACGCCGGCCACTTGCTGGGTCTGGGCATCGATGTCAACGGCCGGCGCGATGCGCTGGAAGCTGCGCAGATCGTCCACCCACAGCGTGACCGCGACGCCATGCTCGACCTGCAATTGGCGCGACAGGCGCCAGCAGATTCCGATGTCGCCAAAATTGTCGACGACCTTGCAAAAGATCGCGAGTGTGATCGGCGAGGTGCGGGATAAAGTGCGGGACGAAGTGTGCGGCATGGGTCCTGTGAATCAAGGCGGTCGCGGGAATCAATGATAGCGCGGCGCGCGAATCGCCACCCCACATAGAAAAAGCCGGAGCACCTATACGCGCATGCGCGTTGGTCTGCTCCGGCTTTTAGCTGGCGTCCCCAAGGGGATTCGAACCCCTGTACTCACCGTGAAAGGGTGATGTCCTAGGCCTCTAGACGATGGGGACAGAAATCTGTCCTGAGCGGTATTCTACCACCCCGACCTGTTACTACTGCACCAATAAAAAACCCTGACTAGTCAGGGTGGTTTAGCGGTACTAAACAACACTTGCCTACTTCTCGAATTGCTGGCGTCCCCAAGGGGATTCGAACCCCTGTACTCACCGTGAAAGGGTGATGTCCTAGGCCTCTAGACGATGGGGACCCGAACTAAAACTTTGCACTGCTCTCTTCAACGTTGGTGGAGGTAAGCGGGATCGAACCGCTGACCTCTTGCATGCCATGCAAGCGCTCTCCCAGCTGAGCTATACCCCCGTACCGGTGAAGAAGCAAAATTATAGACTACCTTCTTGCATTCTGCAAAGAGCAAAAGCGAGAAAACTTAAAGATATTTGCTCACGCGGGCCAAAACCGACTCGCGCCCGAAGGTCTCGAGCACCGCGTCGATGGCCGGCGTTTGCAGCTGGCCTGTGCTGATCAGGCGCAGCGGCATGGCGATCTGCGGCATCTTCAAGCCGTTGGCGGCCAGCACTTCCTTGATCATCGGCGCGATGGCCTCGCGCTTCCACTCCACCGTCTTGCAACGCTCGGCGAACTGCGCCAGCGCAGGTTTGACGGCCTCGGTCAGGTGCTGCGCCAGCAGGGCCGCGTCGGGCTGCGGTTCGCGGTAGAACAGCATGGCCTCGTCGGCCAGCTGGTTGACGGTATTGGCGCGCTCCTTCATGAGGCCCAGCACGGTCGCCAGCGACGGGCCGGCGGCGATGTCGGCGCCCTGCGCTTCCATCAGCGGACGGGCCAGGCCGGCCAGGCGCTCGTTGTCGGCCAGCTTGATGTAGTGGTTGTTCAGCCAGGCCAGTTTTTCATTGTTGAACTGGGCCGCCGACTTGGTCAGGTGATCGGTGTTGAACCAGGCGCAGAACTGCTCCATCGAAAACACTTCGTCGTCGCCGTGGCTCCAGCCCAGGCGCGCCAGGTAGTTGAGCATGGCTTCCGGCAAGAAGCCCTTGGCCGGGTAGTCCATCACGCTGACCGCGCCGTGGCGCTTGGACAGCTTCTCACCGTCGGCGCCGAGGATCATCGGCAGGTGGCCGTACAGCGGCAGCGGCGCACCGATCGCGTGCAGGATGTTGATCTGGCGCGGCGTGTTGTTGACGTGGTCGTCACCCCGCAGCACGTGGGTGATCTGCATGTCCCAGTCGTCGACGGCAACGCAGAAGTTGTAGGTCGGCGTGCCGTCCGGGCGCGCGATGACGAGGTCGTCGAGCTCCTTGTTGGAGATCGTGATCGTGCCCTTGACCACGTCGTCCCACGACACCTCGCCATCGAGCGGATTCTTGAAGCGCACCACCGGCTTGCGCCCTTCCGGCACCGCCGGCAGGGTCTTGCCCGGCTCCGGACGCCAGGTACCGTCGTAGCGCGGCTTCTCGCCGGCTGCGCGCATGCGCTCGCGCATCGCTTCGACTTCCTCGGGGCTGGAATAGCACAGGTAGGCGGTGCCGGCTTCGAGCATCTGGCCGACCACCTCGCGGTAACGGTCCATGCGCTGCATCTGGTAGAACGGGCCTTCGTCGTGGTTCAGGCCCAGCCACTGCATGCCTTCGATGATGGCCTGCACCGCTTCCGGCGTCGAGCGCTCCAGATCGGTGTCTTCGATGCGCAGCACGAAGGTGCCGCCGAAGTGGCGGGCATAGGCCCACGAATAGAGCGCGGTGCGGGCGCCGCCGAGGTGGAGGTAGCCGGTGGGGCTGGGAGCGAAACGGGTGCGGACGACTGTCATGGCGGGCAATGTGGGCCGCGGGTTCGCCGCGGCCAGAATGTATAAAGGAGCCATTTTACCGCGCCAGCGGCCTGCGCCGCGAGCGTCCCTTTGCTGCCGGCCGGACTGCGCTATCCCGGTGCCATGCTCCCGCCGTCGCCTCCCTCACGCCGGACGCCGCACGCGCACGCCAGGTTCGGCCCTGCGCAGGCAGCAGCTCCCCCACCGCCCTCCCCGACCGCATCAGATGCTCGCCAGCGCCGCCACCAGCAGGCAGGCGCCGAGCAGCGTCAGGCTGATCGGATCGCGGGTGAGGTACAGCACCGGGTCCTCGTTGACCTCGCCCCGGTAGGACAACAGCCACAGGCGGCCGAGCCAGAACATCAGCAGCGGCACGATCGCCAGCAGCAGGGTCGGATTGCCGTACAGCGCCACCACGTTCGGGGTGTTGAAGTACAGCATGAAGATCAGCACCGACAGCAGCCCACTGTTGACGCCCAGAATGCCGATCGGGCCGCTGTCGTTGACCAGGTAGCCGCGCCCCCCGCGCTTGTCCTCGCCGGCCCGCTGCATGTTGATCAACTCGCTGTGGCGCTTGAGCAGGGCCAGGCTGAGGAAGATAAAGAAGGAAAACGCCAGCAGCCAGAACGAGGCGCGGATGTGGGTGCTGGCCGCTCCGCCCAGCAGGCGGATGGTGTAGAGCATCGCCAGCACCACGATGTCGACCATCAGCAGGCGCTTGAGGTAGAGCGAATAGGCCAGCGTGCCGAGGAAGTAGACGGCGGCCGCCAGCAGCAGCCAGGCGTCGACGGCCGCGGCCAGCGCCAGGCCGCCCAGCGCCAGCAGCGCGCTGCTCTTGAGCGCGGCCGCCAGTGGCAGCGTGCCGGCCGCGATCGGCCGCTTGCGCTTGCTCGGATGCTTGCGGTCCTCGTGGGCGTCGAGCGCGTCGTTGAGCAGGTAGGCGCTCGAGGCGCACAGCGAAAACACGACAAAGGCGAGCATCGACGCGAGCAGGGTCGGCAGCGTCAGCACGTGGGCCGACAGCATCGGCACGAACACCAGCAGGTTCTTGAGCCACTGGCGCGGACGCATCGCCCGCAGCAGTGCGCCGGCCAGGCCGCCGCGCGGGCTCCCCATTGGCAGCGTGGCGCGGCCGTCGGCCAGTTCGAACGCCGTGTGCACCACGCAGTAGGCGGTGCGGCAGCTCAGCCACAGCGGCAGCGCAAGGCGGCCGTTGCCCACGTAGTCGAAGCCTTTTTCACCGTACGCCAGCACCAGCTGGTCGGCGGTGTCGCTCTCGTTCATGTGGAACGAGCCTTCGCTGGCGAGCACGCGGTCGAACAGTTGCAAGTGGCTGGCGACCCGCTCGGCCACGCAGCGCGGCGCGCCGGTGGCCATCACGATCAGGCGGCCGCGCGCGCGCTGGGTGATGATCTGCGCCAGCAGCACGCGGTCGTACGGCAGGCCGGCCGGGTCGACATGCACGGCCTGCGACAGCTTGTGGCGGAACAGCGTCATGCCGCCGCACAGCCACAGGGGCAGGCGCCACCATTGCAGCAGGCGGGTGCGCAGAAACGCCAGCAAGCTCTCGAACAGCATGTCGGAGTGGATCAGGGTGCCGTCGAGGCCGACCACCAGCGGCAGGTCGTCGGTGGTGTGCGCGCGGCTCATGCGGCCGCCTGTCCGACCGGCATGCGGCCGCGCCGGAACAAGGGCCGCGCCGGCAGCGCCCCGCTGGCGTCGGCCAGGATGCTCGCGATCAGCGCGGCGGCCACGGGAATAAAGGCGTCGAACTGGCGCGCTTCGTGCAACTGGCCGACCAGGAAGGTCATCACCAGCAGGCAGGGCAAGAGCAGCAGGCACCAGCGCAGCGGCGCCGGCGCCTGGCGCAGCCCGAACGACGCCAGCCCGAACCACAGCAGCAGCGGCCCCAGGTTGATCAGCAGCTCCTGCGGCCGATGGGTCAGCAGGAAGAGATTGTAGGCCGGCTTGCCGCTCTCCCAGGCCGCGTGGGTCGGCAGCAGCGCAAACAGCACGGCGCGCACCGCGCAGTAAAGCAGCAATTGCAGCAGCAACAGGCGCAGCAGCCGTATGGGCTGTATGCGCCGGCACAGCACCGCCGCGCTCAGCAGCACCAGGAACAGCGTGCTCTCGTGGTTGAGGGTGCCCACGGCGAACACCAGCAGGTAGGGCCGCTGGGCGCCGGCCAGCAGGTAGTACAGCGCCAGCGCGTACACGAACATGATGCCGATGTCGAAGAAGGTGTAGTAGCGCAGCGTGGCAGCCCACATGAGTAGCAGGAGCGGCTGGGCGACGAAGGCCAGGTCGGGCCGGATGAACAGGCTGGCCAGCCGCCGCACCGCCCACAGCGCCAGCGCGGCGGCCAGCATCTGCGACCACAGGAAGGCGTCGAGCACCGGCATGGCGGGGAAGATCGCGCGCAGCGCCAGCGCCGGCAGCACAAACAGGATGCGGTGCTGGAACGGCGGATTGCCCTCGAAGGCCATGATGCGGGCGATCGGGTACCACTCGCGCTCCTGCCCGTACATCAGCAGGAAGCAGAAGAAGCCGGCCAGGCAAAAGGCGAAGACCAGCACGTCGAGCAGCATGTCGCCGAGGCTTGGCGCGCGGAGGGCGTTGCCCAGCCTGCGCGCGATGGTGTACTGGGTCAGCAGCATCGCCAGCCACAGCGCCAGCAGGTAGACCGCCAGCGCATCGGCCTTGCGCAGGTAGAAGCGCAGCGGATGGTCGGCGCTGTCGGCCAGCACACCATGGAAGATGGAGTGGCCGTGGTAGGCGGCGTCCACCGCCGCGTGGCCGGCCATGACATACAGCAGCGCCAGGCCGACGCCCATGCCGAGCACCAGCGCTTGCCATCGAAGGGACAGACACGGCAGCATGGTCATTTGTCACCCCTGGATTGTCACCTCTGGAATTGGGCCGCGAGGCCGGATCACCAAGGTTCGACGCGCAGGTTCGTCACACGTTCAGATTACTGATGCGCGCCTGCGACGGCGTCAATTGAACCGCACGTGGGCGCCGGATTTTTTGGCTTATCCTTGCTGCATGGACTACCTTCCCTACAGCGAGGACATCGAAGTCATCGGACCGGACGAAGCGGCGCTCATCGAGCAGGTGGTCGCCTCGATGCAGCGGCTCGGCGCGATGGTGTTCGACAAGCATCGGCATGCAATGCGCAATGCGCACGCCAAGAGCCATGGCATCCTGCGCGGCACGCTGTCGGTGCCGTCGGATTTGCCCGAGCATCTGCGCCAGGGCCTGTTCGCCAGCCCGGGCAGCTACCCGGTGGTGGTGCGGCTGTCGTCGGCGCCGGGCGACATTTATGGCGACGAGATTCCGGCGCCGAAGGGCATGGCGATCAAGGTGATCGGCGTGCAAGGGCGCAAACTGCTGGCCGGCCACGAAGACGCGCTGACCCAGGATTTTTTACTGGCCAACCACAACGTACTCCCGTTCGGCACCATCGACGCCTACTGGAAGGTGGAGCAGTTGCGCGAGGCGCACGCGCGCGACGGCGAACCGCTGCAACAGACCGGCGCCTCGTTCGCCAGCGGCCTGGTCAAGCTGCTCGACGCCGCCGGCATCGACCGCGCCCTGCTGCCCAGCCACAGCCTGGCCAACCACCATATATTGGGCGAGACCTTTCACAGCATGGCGGCGCTGCGCTTCGGCCGCTATGTCGCCAAGATCAGCGTGGCGCCGCTGTCGACACCGGTGCGCTCGCTCACCGGCCAGACTTACGATCCGGCCGAGGCGCCGTCGATCCTGCGCGACCAGGTGCTGCGCTTTTTCCGCCATCAGGGCGCCGAGTATGAGCTGCGGGCGCAGCTGTGCACCGATCTGGAGAGCATGCCGGTGGAGGACGCGTCGGTGCCGTGGCTTGAAGCGAAGTCGCCACAACAACCGGTTGCGCGCATCATTCTGCCGCCACAGGACGCCTACAGCGCGCAGCGCCAGGTGTACGCCGACGAGGTGCTGTCCTTCAATCCCTGGCACTGTTTGCCGGAGCATCGGCCGCTCGGCTCGATCATGCGGGTGCGGCAGGCGGCCTATGCGGCGTCGAGCGCGTATCGGCACGCGATGACCGCCAGCCGGCGGTGGAACCTCGCAGCCGGGCCGATGTGCCCTTTTGAGAGGACTAAAAACCTGATGGAGTTTTAAGAAGCCGCGCGAATCGGAATCGTGCGTCCTGCCCGCGCGCGCAACTGGCCGCAGCCGCCGTCCACATCCTGTCCCGCCGAATCGCGCAGCTTGGTCAGGACGCCGCGCTGATGCAAGGTGGCGGCGATCGCCCGCGCACTCTCCCAGCTGGGCCGGCGAAACGCCAGGTCGGGGATGGTGTTGTAGGGGATCATGTTGAGCACCGCGTACTTCCCCTTGAGCAGCTCGACGATCCCCTCGATCTCATCGGCGCCGTCGTTGACGCCTTCGAGCAAGGTCCATTGATACTGGATCGGATACGCGGTCAGCCGCGCATACGCCTCGCCCGCCTCGACCAGCTCGCGCGGCGTCAGGCGCGGCGCGCGCGGCAGCAATTGCTCACGCAACGCCGGCTTGGTGGTGTGCAGCGACAAGGCCAGCGCCGGCCGCACCGGCCCTTCGGCCAGGCGCTCGAACACGCGGCTGTCGCCCACGGTCGAGAACACCAGATTCTTGTGACCGATATTGCCCTCGGTGCCGAGCAGGTCGATCGCTTCCATCACATTGTCGAGATTATGGGCCGGCTCGCCCATGCCCATGAACACGACCTTCCTCACCGGCCGCTTGCTGCGCGCCAGCACCACCTGGGCGACGATTTCGCCGCTGGTTACCTGGCGTAACAAGCCGTCGCGCCCGGTCATGCAGAACTGGCAGCCGACCGCGCAGCCCACCTGGCTCGACACGCACACGCCGTCGCGCGGCAGCAGCACCGATTCGACCGACTGGCCGTCCCGCAAGCCCACCAGCAGGCGCGCCGAACCGTCCTCGCCAGGATGCTCGCTGATCAGGCGGACCATGCCGTGCAGCTCGGCATCAAACGCCGGCAAGGCTTCGCGCACGCCCTTCGGCAGGAAATCGTTGGGACGGCGCCGTCCCTGATCGTGCGGCTGGGCCTGGACCCAGTCGCGCAGCACGCGCTGTTCGTGCAGCGGCATGGCGCCGAGCGCCCGGAGGCGCTGGCGAAGATCGGCAATGCGCACAGCGGCCTAGTCGTTCTTGATGACGATGCTGGGGAACTTGCTCGTCATGTCCTTGGCCTTCTCGGCGATCTTGATGGCGACCTTGCGGGCGATGGCCTTGTAGATCTCGGCCACCGGACCGTCCGGCTCGGCGACCACGGTCGGCTTGCCCGAATCGGTCTGCTCGCGAATGGCCATGGTCAGGGGCAAGGCGCCGAGGAATTCGGCGCCGAAGTCCGCGCACATTTTCTCGCCGCCGCCGGCGCCGAAAATGGCTTCGTTGTGACCGCAGTTCGAGCAGATATGCGTGCTCATGTTTTCCACCACGCCGAGAATCGGAATGCCGACTTTCTCGAACATTTTCAAGCCCTTGCGCGCATCCAGCAAGGCAATGTCCTGCGGCGTGGTGACGATTACGGCGCCCGTTACCGGCACTTTTTGCGACAACGTCAACTGGATGTCACCGGTGCC
>JBDSTZ010000225.1:0-6562 GCA_039927975.1 Massilia sp.
TAGAAGTCGACGATGTCCTGGTCGTCGCGGTTCATGAAATCGACCTTGACACCCTTGATGCCCCAGCGCGCGTAGGTGTCGAGCACCTCGTCCATGCGCGCCGCCACATGCGCCCAGTGGGCCCACAGCAGCAGGTCCACTTTCTTCGCGGCCGCGTAGCGCACCAGTTCCGCGATGTCGATGCCGTCGACGGCGCGGGTGATGTCGGCGCCCGGCAGCGCGACCCAGGGCGCGGCAGTGTTCGACCCCACCGACCAGCCGGCGTCGATCACGTAATAAGCAAAGCCGCTGGCGGCGGCGAAATCGATGAAGCGTTTGTAGCTGTCCATGTTCGGCTTCATGCCGGCCAGGGGACCGGACCACCAGTCCCATGCCGCCTTGCCCGGCTTGACCCAGCTGAAGTCGCCCGTCGGCGCGGGATTGAGGTTGCCGACCAGCTGGGAAGCAATCAGGTCGCCGGCGCGGTTGCCCAGCATGACCGCGCGCCAGGCTGTCGTCAGGCCGGCCCGCGAGACGAATGCCGGCCCTTCACGCTTGAGCACCGCCGACAGCCGCACCCGCAATGCATCGCCCTCGCGCCACAGCGAGGCGCCGGTGTAGCCATTCAAGTTGGCCTGGGTGATCGCGTACGCGGTGTCGCCCGTCGGTGTGCTGCACACCACCGGTACGTCGTATCCGAGACCTTCGCGCATCGTTGACACCTTCATGCGTTCGAACGGGACTTCGTGCGCGCCATCGGCGACCGAGACCAGGCACTCGGGGTCGCCCGCCGGCACGAACGCGGTCCGTTCGCCGCGCAGGCGCACCGGCTCGGCGCTGCCGATGCGGTAGCGGAAGGCGACGCCGTCGTCGTAGGCGCGCACGTCGAGCAGCAGGCGCCGGCGCGCCGCGCCCTTTTCGCGGAACACCAGCGTGGCGCCGCGATAATGGTCGCGCGCCGTCGCCGCTTTGGTGGCCACCAGCGCGATGCTGCGGTCGACCTTGACGTCGTCGCGCCGCTCCAGCGCGAGCGGACCGAAATCGGCCGCGCCATCAAGCTCGAGTCCGAGCGGCGATGGGGCGATGACGGTGCGGCCGTTGTGCGAGATGGTGAAGCGCGAGGCATCGCGCTCGACGCTGATCGCGACGCGTCCATCGGGCGAGGAGACGGTCGCCGGCGCGGTCACGGTCGCGGCGGAGGCCCATGCGGCAGGCAGCAGGACGGTCGCGGCGGCTGCCGCAATCATCGTCAACATTGGTTTATTCATTTTGTCGTGTCTAAAAATTATCATCAAAACGCGATGTCCACATCGGCGGCAACGCGCAAGCTGCGCACGGGCTTTGTTGGGGTTCCCGAAAAACGCCCTCAAGCTCGGCCTGTCAATAATACCTTTATATATAAAAAACCAAACCACGCGAAAAAAAGGCACGAATGATTCGTGCCGGAGCGGACTGCGAGGACGACCAGACCGCGCGCGCCGATGACGCGCCGTTATCGATATCGGATCATAGTGCACTGGCCGGGTGCGCGTCCATCAATTTTTTTGCCCCCCCACCGTGATGGCGAAGTGCCGCTTGACGCGCAATGCCGCCGCCGGCTGGCGCCGCCATGGCCAGCGGCGGCCATGACGCGCCATCCCGCGGCGACAAGCGCTCGCGTTTTATGCCGCCGCCCCAAGCCGTGGTCGGGCTTCGCGCCTGCGCCCTGCCAGCGCCAGGCCGGCCAGCCCGATGCCCATCAGCGCCAACAGTCCAGGTTCCGGGATCACCGTCACCGCCGGGTCGGCGATCGCGAATTCGAGCCGGCCATCCATGCCCGTCATCGCGGCCGGCGCCCAGGTGAAGTCGACCAGCGCACCGGTCACCGGACTGTAATGGCCAAGCAGTGTCCTGCCGTCGCTGCCGAACGCCGCCACGCTGAACACCGAGAAGAAAAAGGCGTTCGGATCGAACCCGCCTTCAAAGGCGAGGTCGAACGAGAGCGGGCCGCCGAAATCGACCGACTGGAACAGGTCGTTGAGGGTGTCGCTGCGGAACTGCCAGCCGCCCGACACCGCCGCCACGCCTTCCGATTCGATCGTCGGCGCGCTCTGGAAGCCGACCAGCTTCGTCAGCGTCACCGTCGCCAGCGACGGGAAGTAGTTGGCGCCGAGGTTCATGTCGATGAAGCCGCTGTCCACGCCGAACGAGGCCGTGTCGATCGTCACATGGACCAGGCTGGCCGAAGCCATGCCGCTGGCCGTGGTCAGCGCCAGCGCCAGCGCCGTGCGGCGCAGGAGGGAAACCACTTTGTTGTTCATTGGTTTACGCAGGATGAAGTTATACATGTTGAAGTCCTTAAAGATCGCCACGGAAAAACTGCGTCGCGTAGCCGATGGGGACGCGGTTGGGGTTCGAAAACACGAGGTTCACCGTCACCGACGCGCCGGCCGCAAGCACGCCGGACAGGCCGACGTACGGCGCGCCGCTGCCATCGACGCCGGTCGCGTTGTCGAGCACCAGGCCGCTGGCCATGTTGCTCAGCTTGAGTTTCAGGGGACCTTCGAGCGGTGCGCCGCTCGTGTTGGTGATGATGACGCCGCCCGTATATTTGCCGGTGGCGCGGTTCAGGGTGGCGCTCTTTTGCGTCATTTGCACACTGGCGCCCAGGTCGACCGGGCCGATGTTGATCGCCAGCGTGCGCGCCGCCTCCACATTGCCCGCCTGGTCCACACTCCAGTAGCTCACGGTGTGGCTGCCCTTGGCACTCAGCGCCACGGCGCCGCCGCTTTGCTGGGCGCCGCCGTCGACCTTGTAGTAGCTGGTCGCGCCGGAGGCATCGACGGCGGCCAGGTTCACCGTCACGTCGCCCTTGAACCAGCCACTGGCCGGCATGGCCGGGTTGGTGGTGGCGGTCGTGACAGGCGCGGCCACGTCGGCCGCGTGCAGCGAGCCGTGCAAGCGCACTTCGGCCATGTTGCCGCACCAGCTATTGGCATTGATGATGCGGACGTAGCGATACGGCACGGCGCTGCCCACCGCGAAGGTTTGCCAGTCGGCGATGCCGGCGGCCTGGTTGGTGAGGTTGGTGAAGGTCGTGCCGTCGTTGGAACCCTGGAACACGATGCCCTTGGCCCGGCCGAGCTGGTCCTGGCGCGCCAACAGTTCGATGCTCGACAGGTTGACCTGGTTGCCATTCTTGAAGTCGAACACGACATAGCCGCCCACGCAGGAGCTGCTGCCAAGACGGAAATCCGAGGCCGAGCCGATGTTGCTGTCAAACAGGCTGTCGACGATCGCCTTGGTGGTCGCCGCAGTGCGGCCGGTGCTCGAATCGATCAAGGTCGCCACCGTGGTGACGTTGCGGATCAGGTCCGCCTCGTCCACCAGGTAGAGTCCGCTGCCGTCGGTGGTGGCCGTGTTCGGAAAGCCCGCCGTACCGTCCTGCTGCTTGTAGTTGACGGTGTAGCCGACATTGCCCGGCGCCGCCCCTTGCGGCACGGTGGCGGTGGCCGTGAAGTTGATGTTGTCGGTCGTCGTCACCGCCGCCGCCTGGCCGGCGATGGTGACGGCGACCGCGTTGATCGGGGCCTTGGCGACGAACTTCAGCGTCACCGGCGCGCCGGGAACGATGCGCTTGTTCTGCGACACGGCCGGGCTCAGCGTTTGCGTCGTCGACAGCGAGGCCGAGGCGATCTGCAGGCTCGACTTGGTGACGCCGTACAGGCGCAATTCCGCCATATTGCCGAACCACTGGTTGCCGTTGATGACGCGCAGGTAGCGGTACGGTGTCGGGTTGGCGACCGTCAGCGTCTGCCACTCGACCGTGTTGCCGGCCGCGTTGGTGATGTTGTCCCAGGTGCTGTTGTCGTTCGAGCCCTGGACGATGGCGCCGTTGATGCGCGAGGCGTACTGGTCCTGGCGGGCGATCATTTCCACACGCGACAGGTTGACGGTGCCGCCGTTGCGGAAGTCGAACTCGACCCAGCTGCCGTTGCCGCTGCCGTTGAGGCGGTAGTCGGGCACCGAGACGAGGTTGGCGTCGAACAGCAGGTTGGCGGTGCTGGTCGCGTCGACGGCGTTGCGGCCGTTCGAATCGGTGACGCTGGCGATGCTGGTGACGTTGTTGATCAGGTTGCTCTGGTCGGAGATGTTGAGCGCACTGTTATCCGTCGTGAAGATGGCCGGTTCGGCGTTGACACCGGCGGCCGTCTTGTAGTTGAGCACGAAGTTCACCTTGCCGGCCGGCGCCGCCGCGCTGACCACCCAGTTGGCGGTCCAGTTCAGGTTGTCCGTCGTGGTGACGGTCGCCGGCTGGCCCTGGATGGTGGCCACCACGCTGTTGATCGGCTCGGTCGAGACGAAGTTCAGCTTGACCGTGTCGCCGTTGATGACGCGGCTCCTGAGCGCCTGCGGCGAGGCCAGGCCGACCGTGGCGATCTTGTTGAGCGTCGGATAGCGCGTGCCGAAGATGCGCAACTCGGACATCTGCAGAATCGCCACCGGCTGGTAAGGCGGCACGTAAGGGTCGATCATCTGCATCCGCAGGAAGCGGAATTGGGCGTTCTTCAGCTCGTCGGCGACCGGCATGTCCTGCATCGCGTCGGTGCGGATGCTCAGGCCCGGGGTCAGGCGGGTCCAGTTCTCCTTGTCGTTCGAACCGAACATGGCCACGCCGCCGGTGCGCTCCGGAAACGCGTTGATGGTGCGGGTCTTGAAGTCATTCGCCGAGATTTTGAAATTCGGGCCGAAATCCATCGTGAAGGTCAGGTTCGGACCGAAACCGGTGGCGCTATCCTGGTTGTTGTCGACCAGCACGCTCGGCGGCGAGCCGAGGTCCGAGCTGACCAGCATGTTGCTGAAATCGAGGCTGCCGTCGGCCAGCAGCGGGTTCACTTCCCGCAGGCCGGCCGCGGCGCTGCGCAAGGTCGCCAGCTTCTGGAAGTAGACGTCGTCGCTGGCGCTGCCGATCACGCTCATCATGTCGGCGTAGGCGGCGTTGTAGGCCGGCAGGGTCGACTCGACATACGCGGTGCCGGCCTTGTAGGGCGCGCTGGCGCGGCCGACGGCGGCCTGGCGGTCGGCGTCGACGACGAACGTGACTTTCTTGACGGTCACGGTGGTGCCGTCGGAGACCTCGACAAAGAAGCTGAAGGTGCCGGCCTGGGCGGGCTTCCACGAAAACGCCCCGGTGGCCGCGTTGAAGGTGGCGCCGGGCGGCAGTTGCTCGACCTCGTAGCTGAGCGATTCGCCGGCGCCCGGGTCGGTGGCCGAGAAATCGAGATTGCTCGTCTGCGTGGTGCCGGCATAGCTGTAGAAGGTCTGATCGGCCGCGCCCATGCTGAAGGCCGGCGGGGTCAGCAAGGTGCTGGCCTTGACGTTGATATGGTCGACGTCGACCGTGGTGCCGTTGCCGGAAAACGTCAGCGGCATGAAGTCGTTCACATTGCCCGGCAGGATCACGTAGCGCCACTGGCCATGGGTGTCGGGCAGCGCGTAGCTGGTGCCGTACAGATCCATCGACGCCATGCCATTGGTGCGCACCCGCAGCGCGTAATACGTCGCGCCATAGCCGTAGCCGAACACGGCGATCTTGCGGCCTTCCGGCGTCGCGCTCAACCGCACATAGGAAGCGGCCGGGTCGCGCACGACTACGCCCTGCGAGTCGAGCAGGTTGACGCGGTCTTCCACTTCGCGGGTCGGATCGACGAGCGGATTCACCAGGTTGCTGGCGCCCTCGCCTTCGCCCGCCTCTTTCGGGATGGCGATCCAGTAGTCGCCGCCGCCATCGACGCCGTCCCAGCTGTAGCCGGTGCGCGCCTTGAAAAACTTGGTGAAATTGGGCGCGCGCTGGGCCATGTCGACGCCGCGCGCGTACTGGTAGTAGTAGTACAGTTCCCAGGTGTTCTGCGTGTCCCTGCCGCGATAGCTGCCCGAAACGGTCTTGTAGACGATCGTCGGGTTGCCCGCCGCATCGGTGTGGGCGGCGGTCGGCACCCAGGGAATCTCGTAGCCGGTCATGAACGAGCCGAACTGTTCGGCGGCGTCGAGGATGCGGTCGCCGAGGAATTCATAGGGGCCGACCGCGTCGGCGGCGCTCGAGACGGTGCCTTCGACCGGATCGACCTTGGTGCCCTGCCCCATGATCAGGCGCGCGAGGATTTCCGCGTTGGTCAGGTCGCCGGCGCCGTGGGCCTGGTCGCGCCCCATCTCGACGTGCTGGACGCGCGGCGTGACGGTCTCGCCGCTCAGGTCGTCGCGGGTCACCAGGCGGAACAGTTGTTTGATCGAGCCGGTCTGTCCCTGGTCGAGCGCGCTCTTGTTGACGGTGAACCACTCGACGGTCTTGTTGTACTCGTCGCGGTTTTCCGCGAAGATGGCGCCCGACATGGCCGCGATCGTCGTGTACAAGTGCTGGTTCATGAAGCGGCAGTCGCAACTGTTAAAGGTCTGCACCACCGGCAACACCAGGTTGGCGGTGAACATCGCCGTGTCGGCGTCGGTCCACGCCAGCGCCGGGGTCTGGGTGCTGGTGTAGCGCAGCAGTTCGGCCGCGCCCACCATGCGGCTCAGGGGAATGCCGGTGTGGATGTGGGCGTCGGTG